>CALOCL010000024.1:0-21598 GCA_942491855.1 uncultured Bacteroidales bacterium | reverse complement strand
GCCTGAAGCCAGTTCAAAACGACCGGTTTTGTCTTCTTTTGCATCGGTAAATGCTCCTTTTACATGACCGAAAAGTTCACTTTCGAATAAACTTTCTGGTAATGATCCTAAATCAACACGAATGAAGTTTTCATTTTTACGCTTAGAACATCGATGAACCTCACGTGCAATTAAATCTTTGCCACTGCCGTTTTCGCCCAGGATCAGAACATTGGCATCGGAAGGGGCAATTTTCGCAATTACGTCTTTTAAACGAATCATGGGTGCTGACGACCCAATGATTTTTAAGTGATCACGGTTGATGTCTTCATTTAAAACCTGATTGGTGGCTTTTGATTTTGATAATTCATTTTTTGATTTACGAAGTTTTAAAGCGGCCGAAACAGTGGCTAAAAGTTTTGAATTATTCCAGGGTTTTTGAATAAAATCAAAAGCCCCTAATTTCATTACCTCAACGGCTAAATTAATGTCGCCAAAAGCTGTCATTAAGATAATAACGGTTTCGGGGCAGGTTTCCCGGATAAATTTCAGCCAGTATTTTCCTTCTTGCCCGTCGTTCGCTCCTTTCCGAAAATTCATATCGAGTAAAATCACATCAACGGATTTCTCTTTCAGTACATCACTAAGAAGCTCTGGAGATTGAATAATTTCGGTTGAACTAAAATATTCATCCAAAAACATCCTGGCCGAATCCAGTACATCGGGATCATCGTCAATGATTAAAATATTACCTTCAAACTTATTCATTAAAACAATATTTTTCCAAAGATAATTAAATTGTCTTAGAACGAACAATTGATTGCCTTAAAACGAACATTTAGAAAAGAAGACTAAAGTTTCCTGATTAATAAAGTTCAAAAAATCAGCCTGTTGGAAAATGTGGCACGAGATTAGACTGGAATGTGGATGAAAACCTTAAATTTGCCAAAGATGATTTATCAAGGTTTAAAAATATTTATTCGAAATACTTATCGGAAACCCTTTTTTTCTGCCATAAATATTTTAGGATTGGCCATTGGAATTGCCTGTTTTGTCATCACTGCTTTATATATTAATTATCATTTAAGCTTTGATAAGTTTCATGATAAAGCAGGACAAATTTATACCCTAACTACAACCATCGATTTTAAAGATTTCTATGTTGAAAACCAGGAAACTACTCCTGCACCCTTAGCTGCAGCTTTGCTGGAAAGCTATCCGGAAATTGTACAGGTTACCCGGATTAATAACCTGATCGAAGCATTTGTAAAAACTGAAGACCAACAATACAAAGAGAATACCATCAGGTATGCCGATTCCAGTTTTTTTGAAGTTTTCACATACGAGTTTATCGAAGGAAATGCAAAACAAGCGCTGCTTTTATCGAATACTGTCGTGATCACTCAACAAATAGCTGAAAAATATTTTGGGGAAGAAAAGGCTTATGGTAAAATACTTGAATTGTACGGCAGAAAATTTAAAATCACAGGTGTTATAAAGAATCCACCTCAATATTCTATTGTCAATTTCAATTTTCTGTTTTCATTACATTCCTTTAAATATTATTACAACAGTTCAAGCTGGGACGATGGCAGATTTCTAACCTATTTTGTTTTACAAGATGGGGCATCACCGCAAAAGCTGGAAGCTAAACTTCCGGATCTACTTAAACAATATTTAAAAGAAAGAGATGGTATTGCGTTTACACGTTGGCTTGAAATGGGAAATCGATGGGAATATCATGTTCATTCAATTAATCAAATTTATTTAAACATTAGGGGTAATAAGATTTATCTAATTGGTTTTGGTTTAACAGCGACTTTCTTGTTGCTAATTGCCAGTATTAATTATATGAACTTGAATACTTCCAGAGCCAATACCAGAGCCAGAGAGATTGGAGTAAAAAAAACAATTGGAGCTAGCAAAACAAACTTAACCAGCCAATTTCTTTCCGAGTCGGTTTTAATGAGTGTAATTGCTCTTATTATTGCAATGGGATTGGTTGAAGCCATGCTCCCATATTTTTCTTCGTTTGTAGATGCGAAATTAAATATCCATTATTTTAGTAATTTTTATACGCTACCACTTTTGGTTGGGTTTGCAATTTTGGTAGGTGTTTTTTCCGGGCTCTATCCTGCCTTTGTTCTAAGCTCAATTAAACCTGTTAAAGTGTTAAAAGGCAATTTTAATTTTAAAGGTAAGAGGGTTGACCTAAGGAATTTTCTTGTGTTTCTGCAATTTGCCATATCCACTGCGCTAATTATTATGTTAGCTTTTGTTTATGCCCAAACTAAAATGATGCTTAACCAGAATTTGGGGTTTGATAAAGAAAACGTGCTGGTAGTTCATAATGCTGAAGAAGTTACAGAACGTGAAGGTCTCATGATTTCAGGGTCATGCAACACAGACCTTATCAGGGCGGCACTTCATGAAATTCCTGAAGTTGAAAATATTTCCTTCTCTGGACAAACCCTCAGTCATAATTCTGAAGCAGCCCAAACCATGACGTTTGAAAATGGAAAAGAGATTTTAATGAATTGGTTTATGTGCGATCCGGATTATGCCAAAACCATGAAGATTGAAATGGAAACAGGCCGTTTTTTCGATCGTGAAAATAATAGTGATTTACGATCGGTAGTTTTAAATCAAAGTGCAGTTGATTACCTGAATTGGAACAATGAAGTCCTCGGGAAAGTTTTTAACATTCCACCCATTGGTGAGTTAAAAGTAATAGGGGTGATTAAGGATTTTCATTATCAACCCTTGCAATACAAAATTATGCCTGTGATGTTTTTAAATCATGAAGGCCCTGCTTTTTTTGGGGTAAATTATTTGAACATCAAACTGCTTAATGCTCCATATCAGGAAACCATTCAAAAAATTGAAACCGTTTGGAAAAATTTTGCTCCTGGTATTCCTTTTGAATACTCATTGTTAAGTGAGCAAAACAAAACGCTCTATCTTAAAGAAGAAAAAACCAAACAACTATTAATGATTTTAACCCTATTGGTACTTTTTATAACTTACCTGGGGATTTACGGACTGGCCGTTTTTTCAACTCAGGTAAAAATGAAAGAAATTGCCATCCGAAAAATAATGGGTAGTTCGGTACAAACCATAATTTTTAAAATGTCGTGGGGTTTAACAAAGCTCGTAATCATTGCTAATTTGATTGCTTGGCCAGCTGCCTGGTATTTTACAGATCAATGGTTAAGCAATTTTGCCTTTCGGGTACCAATTTCCTGGTGGGTTTTTCTAGCAGCGGCAGTCATTAGCTATTTGCTTGCTATTATCACCATTATTTTTCAATCGTATAGCGCAGCCAATAAAAACCCTGTGGAAGTGTTGAGGTATGAATAAGTTTTTAGATCACATTTTATTTTTAGGTGAATAAAAGTAAAGGTATGTTTTTCATACCTTTACTTTATGAAGACATTAATTATTGTACGCCACGGTAAATCTGCATGGGATAACCCTAATTTAAAAGATCACGATCGTACGCTATTGCCAAAAGGAATTAAACGAACCGAAAAAATTGCCGGGTTTTTAGCGGCAAAAAATGTTAAACCTGATTTAATTATTTCCAGTACGGCAGTTCGTGCCTTTGAAACCGGGAAAATTTTGGCGAGTGAACTCAACTATCCTGAAGAAAGAATAAGAACAGAACCCGATATTTATTACCAGGGCACTGACTACCTGATGGAACTTTTGTATGGGCTTCCAAATGAAGTGAATTCGGTAATGCTAATAGGTCATAACCCAACTTTTTCGCACTTCGCCAATGAATTTCTGAACAAGCCCATTAGTGATTTACCCACTACAGGAACTGTTTCAATTTCATTCAAAACTGAAAAATGGGAGGAAATTCATATCGCTGCTAAAAATACTAACTTTGTTGTAGTTCCCCGAATGTTGTAATTCTAATCAATCTAAAATGCTAAAAGATCCGATAAACTATATTAACCGAGAAATAAGTTGGCTCGATTTTAATGAAAGGGTGTTGCAGGAGGCAATGGACAATACCACACCATTGCTTGAAAGGGCAAGGTTTCTGGGTATTTATTCCAACAACAGGGATGAGTTTTTTAGGGTAAGGGTTGCTACACTAAGGCGTTTATTAAAATATGAAAGCGATCATGAAATAAACGGAACAGATACTGCTGAGGTTCTCGATCAGATAACCAAGAAAGTAAATGTACAGGAAAAAAGATTTACTGCTGCCTATCAAAAGGTGGTAAAGGATTTGGCCAAACATCAAATCTTTTTGGTTGATGAAAGCAAATTAAGTGATGATCAGGGCGAGTTCGTCCGCGAATATTTCAGGGAAAATGTAAGGCCTTATTTGTTCCCGTTAATGCTGCGAAAAGTTAAAAACCTGGGTAACCTTAAAGATGATTCTTTTTACCTGGCGGTTGATTTGCATAGAGATGAACTGATTGAGGAATATGCCCTGGTGCAGGTTCCAATAGGCCAGGTTCCGCGTTTTATACTATTGCCTTCAAAAAACGGACAGCATTTTTTGATGATGCTGGATGATGTGATCCGCTACTGTTTAGATCAGGTTTTTTCTGTTTTCGGTTATGAAAAATATGATGCCTATACCATTAAGTTTACACGTGACGCAGAACTGGAAATGGACGATGATGTATCGAAGAGTTTCATGGAAATTATGTCGGAGAGTGTAAAACGACGTCTGAAAGGAGAACCCGTCCGTTTTGTTTACGACAAAGAAATCCCAGAAGAATTGTTAAGAACCCTGACTAAAAAATTCAATATCACGAAACGTGATAATGTAAGGGCTGGTGGGCGTTACCACAACATGAAAGACTTTATGTCCTTTCCCTATGTCGGAGATGAGAGGTTACATTATCCTGCAATGCCGCCTTTGCCTCATCCCGACTTGCCTCCAAATGTCAGCATGTTCGATTCTATTCAAAAACAGGACATTATGTTGCATTTTCCGTATCACTCATTCCAATACATTATCGAGTTGTTACGCGAAGCATCCATCGACCCCAAGGTAAGGTCAATTAAAATGACCTTTTACCGTGCAGCACGTGATTCAAAAGTGATGAATGCTTTAATTAATGCTGCCCGAAATGGAAAATACGTAACAGTTTTTATGGAGTTACAAGCACGTTTCGATGAAACAGCCAATATTTACTGGACCGGTAAATTACAAGAAGAAGGGGTTAAAATTATTCAGACGATTAAAGGCTATAAAGTTCATGCAAAATTGATCCTTATCCGGCGCAAAGAGAATAATGTAAATCGCTACTATGCTAATATCAGCACCGGTAACTTTAACGAATCAACGGCCAAAGTTTATGCAGACGATAGTCTCCTTACTGCCAATCAGGATATTGCAGGTGAAGTAAACGATATTTTCCATTTATTCGAATCAAAGTTTATCATTCCAGAGTTTAAAACTTTAATCGTTGCACCATTTCGGATCCGAAATTTCTTTGTGGAAATGCTGAATCAGGAAATTGAAAATGCCAAGGCTGGAAAAGAAGCCTGGGCGGTTTTAAAAATGAATAGCCTGGTTGATAAAAAAGTAATCCGCAGATTGTACAAAGCCAGTATGGCTGGAGTAGAAATAACACTTATTGTCAGAGGAATCTGTGTGCTTAAAGCAGGCATCAAAGGTTTGAGCGAAAACATTTCAGTTTTCAGTATCGTTGATCGATATCTTGAACACTCCCGAAATTTTATCTTTTGTAACTGTGGAGATCCTAGGTACTTTATTTCTTCAGCCGATTGGATGCAGCGTAATTTCGACCATAGAGTAGAAGTGCTTTGTCCTGTTTACGATAAGGCCATCCAAAAAGAAATGTGGGATATGTTCCAAATTCAAATCCGGGATAATGTGAAAGCAAGATGGCTGGATCCTGACAGATTAAATGTGCACAAAAGGGAGGAAAACCAAAAAAATCACCGATCTCAATTCGAAACTTATCAATATTTAAAAGATAAGATCTGAAATGATTAAAACGATGAAATAAAATATTTATGCTTACCCAAATTTACGAACATGATAAATAATGATGTATTTAAAAAGTTGAGAATTGCACTTGAACTCCGTGATGAAGACATCGTGGAGATTCTGGGCCTGGTAGATTTTAAAATTACCAAATCCGAATTAGGTGCTTTCTTTCGTCGCGAGGATCATCCGAACTATAAAATTTGTGGCGACCAGGTGATGCGGAATTTTTTAAATGGGTTGATCATCTATAAAAGAGGGAAGAAGGTTTAGAGAATGAATAATGGCCAATCATTAATGATTAATATGAAATAATGCTGATTGTTTTTCCCCTCTTTAACAATGAAGCAATGCAACAATTGAGCAATGGAACAATCGAACAATCGAACCCAATAGCACCCCAAATCCTTAGTGTTGATCACGATTTTGGATTCATTTTATAAATTCGATATGTTTTTACATTCTTAACCCGATTAATCCGATTTTGATTAGTATTTTTGTGGTCTAAATTTTTACTTATGATCACTTTCGAAGAAGCACTAGCGATTGTTCAGGATGCCGTATTTTACGAAGTTAATTCTGAAAATGTAAACCTCGATAAATCTCTAAATCGAGTCTTGGCTCAGGATGTTCTGTCCGACCTTAACATGCCCCCTTTTAACAAATCGGCCATGGATGGCTATGCCTGTAGAATGGAAGATATTTTTGAGGAGTTGGAAGTTTTGGAAATTATTCCAGCCGGAAAGGAACCTACAAAAGCAATAGCAATAGGCCAATGTTCAAAAATCATGACAGGTGCCATGATGCCCGAAGGAGCTGATTGCGTTCTTAAAGTTGAAGAAACAGAAGAGCTGCCAAACAAGAAGATCAGGTTTACTGCCAAGCAAACCAAAAGCAATTTTGTGGTAACTGGTCATGATGTGAAGGATGGTGACCTGGTGATGCCGAAAGGAATAATCATCGAACCACAACATTTTGCGGTAGCAGCATCGGTAGGTTTAACCGAACCAAGAGTTTATAAAAAGATACGGGTTGGAGTTATTTCAACGGGTGATGAATTGGTCGAACCACAAACAAAGCCGAAATCTTCCCAAATTAGAAACAGCAACGCCTACCAATTGATAGGGCAGTTACTAAAAATGAATGTAACCCCTTACTATTTTGGAATTGCCCGAGATAATGAGGAATCTACAACAAGAATTATCTCAAAAGCCATTAGCGAAACGGATGTAATTTTGCTTTCGGGTGGTGTTTCTATGGGCGATTTTGATTTTATTCCAAAGATATTTAATCAACTTGGTGTTGATATTAAATTTAAAAGCATTGCCGTTCAGCCCGGAAAACCAACTGTTTTTGGGGTCTTAAAAGACAAATTTATTTTTGGACTTCCCGGAAATCCGGTTTCCTCTTTCAATATTTTTGAGCTTCTGGCCAAGCCTTTAATTTACAAATTGATGGGGCATGAGTATGCACCAACAAAAATCAGTATGCCCATGGGTAAAGCCTATACCCGAAAGCGATCAACCAGAAAATCATTTATTCCGGTTAAGGTTGAAAACGGTAAAGTTTGGCCGCTCGATTATCACGGATCAGCTCATATCAATGCTTTAAGTGAAGCTTTTGGCATAGTTGCCATACCTATCGGAACCTCAGAATTAAAAGAAGGAGAATTAGTGGATGTTAGACAATTTTAAACGAAAGATTAATTATTTACGAATTTCGGTTACCGATAGATGCAATTTAAGATGCACCTACTGCATGCCTGAAGAAGGGATCAAATTGTTGGAACACAAAGATGTTTTAACTTTTGATGAGATTGTTGAAGTAGTTAAAACAGGAGTAGAATACGGGGTTGATAAGATCAGGCTGACCGGAGGTGAACCACTGGTACGTAAGGGAATTGTTGATTTGGTTGCAATGATTTGGAACGTGCCCGGAGTAAAAGATTTATCAATGACTACCAATGGGATTTTACTTGAAAAATTTGCAGCCAGTTTAAAAGAAGCCGGATTGCAAAGAGTGAACATTAGCCTGGATACCATGAATCCCGAAAAGTTTAATAAAGTAACTAGGGGAGGAGATATCTGGCAGGTTTTTGAAGGTATAAAAGCTGCAAAAAAAGTAGGTTTAGAGCCAATTAAAATAAATTGTGTAGTCTGGGAATCTTCGGATGAGAAAGATGCACAAGAGGTTGCCAAGTATTGTACTGAGAATGATTTACAGGTTCGTTTCATCCATCAGATGAATTTAAAAACAGGTGAATTTTCGGTGGTTGAAGGTGGTGATGGTGGCAATTGTAAGAGTTGCAATCGTTTACGCTTAACTGCAAATGGAAACATAAAACCCTGCCTGTTCAGCGATTTGGCCTATAACGTTAGAACCCTTGGAAGTGAAGAAGCTTTTTTGAAAGCAGTGGGTAATAAACCCAAAGTTGGAACCTACAATAAAAGTGGTGATTTTTATAATATCGGAGGCTGATGAGATGATTAATGATGATTGTTTAATGAATAATTGAAGGTCATTATTTTCGTTTTTTCAAACATCTAAATTGTAGTAGAACAAAAATTATTATTCATTAGTCATTAATAAATATTCATTTAAAATGAGTAGGTTTTCACATATCGACGACGAAGGCAAAGCCAAAATGGTGGATGTTAGTCATAAACCAGATCAGGTTAGGGTAGCCCGAGCCAAAGGTTTTATTAAACTTCAACCCGAAACGATTGCGCTAATTCGTGAGAATAAAATGAAAAAAGGCGATGTACTCACCGTTGCTGAAATTGCGGGTATTCAGGCTGCTAAAAGAAATAGTGATCTGATTCCTTTATGTCATCCGTTACCGCTTACCAAGGTTGAAGTAAAAACTAACTTAACCAAATCGGGGGTTGAGGTAGAAGGCATGGCAAAATGCATTGGCCAAACAGGGGTCGAAATGGAAGCCTTAATGGCGGTGAACGTAGCTTTACTTACCATTTACGACATGTGCAAAGCAGTTGACAAAGCCATCGTTTTGGAACAGATTAGCTTAATCGAAAAGACCAAAACTGATATCAAAAAATAATGACTGATTTTGATGTGATTGTAGTTGGTGGAGGTGCTTCGGGCATGATGGCAGCAGGAATGGCAGCTCAAAAAGGAGCCAAAGTACTGATGCTTGAAAAAATGTTCAGGCCGGGCCGAAAACTTCGGATTACCGGTAAGGGAAGATGTAACCTGACCAACTTAAATCCCATCGAAGACTTTTTAGATCACGTTGGAGAAAACAAAGATTTTCTTCGTCCTGCTTTTTCAAAGATGTTTTCTGAAGAACTGATTAACTTTTTTCATTCCATCAACATTAAAACAAAAACTGAACGGGGAAAACGTGTTTTCCCTCATTCTGAAAAAGCACAGGATGTAGTTGATGGCATGACCAAGTGGTTGCAAAAAGTAAAAGTCCAAACCCGGAGCAATGCCCGTGTTACACAATTCATCTTTAAGGATAACCAAATTCAAGGGGTTAAACTTCAAAACGGACAGGAATTTCACGGGCGTTCAGTTATTCTGTGTACAGGCGGAATGTCTTATCCTGTAACCGGATCAACAGGTGATGGGTACAACCTGGCAAAAAGTGTAGGACATGAAATTACCCAAACCCGACCAGCTTTGGTTCCATTAAATCTTGCTGATAAAATTCTTCCTGAACTAGATCGTTTACTGCTGAAGAACATCAAAGTGAGTGTTTTTAAAAATGATAAGCTGATTGCTGAGAGGTTTGGCGATCTTCAGTTTTTAAAACATCAGCTGTCGGGTCCCATCGTTTTATCCCTGAGTAGAGAACTGGGGCCACTGCTGGTTAAAAAAACGAAGCTTCGTTTTTCAATCGATCTTAAACCGGCTTTGAGTGCTACAAAACTGGAAAACCGGATACAGCGTGAACTGGATAAAAACCCCCATCTGATTTTTAAAGATTTATTGCGAAAATTAATGCCATCACAATTTATCAATACCTTTGTAGCTGCAGTAAATTTTACTCCTGTTAAACAGGTTCGAAGTTTTGATCAGAAAAGCAAAGAACAACTGATTTCAAAATTAAAGGATTTCAATTTTACTGTTGATGGACTGGGCGATTTTAGCGAAGCAATCATCACAGCCGGTGGAGTTGAATTGGATGAAATAGATTCACAGACCCTGGAATCAAAAAAGATTAAAAATTTATATTTTGCAGGAGAATTAATGGATATTGATGCTGATACCGGAGGCTATAATTTACAAATAGCTTTTTCAACAGCAAATTTGGCAGCATTAGCTGCAACTAAAAAATGAAGAATAATGGAGCATAAAATGATAGAAGTTTTATCCGTAAATATTTCAGAGAAAAAGGGTGTTGTTAAACATTCGGTTGAAGAAATCGAATTGGATGGCAAAGGTGTAAGAACGGATGCACATGCCGGCAGCTGGCATCGGCAGGTGAGTATGTTGGCAACGGAAAGCATACAGAAATTTGAAGCAAAAGCAGGGCGAAAAATCAAATTTGGTGAGTTTGCCGAAAACATCACCACTAAAGGAATGGAACTGTTCCATACCAAACCATTCGATCGTTTTGTTAACGAAAACCTGGAACTTGAAGTTACCCAGATTGGTAAGAAATGTCATGGCGATAATTGCGCCATTTTCCGTGAGGTTGGCAATTGTGTGATGCCCAAAGAAGGGATTTTTGTGCGCGTAGTCCGGGGTGGAAATTTGAAAGCCGGCGTGAAGTTTGAATATGTTCCAAAAGTTTTTAAGGTAAGGATTGTCACACTTAGTGATCGTGCCAGTTCAGGTGAATATGAGGATAGAAGCGGGCCAAGAATTTCGGAATTAGTTAAAGCGTATTTCGATAAAATTGGCTGGCGATGCGAAGTTGAAAATATCCTAATCCCTGATGACCCCAATAAACTGGCTGCCCTTTTGGATGACAGTGCTTCTAAAAAACTGGATGTGGTTATCACAACCGGAGGAACCGGAATCGGACCAAAGGATTTTACACCCGAAGTTGTAAAATCTTATCTCGATATGGAAATTCCCGGTATTATGGAACTGATCCGCATGAAGTACGGACAGGAAAAACCAAATGCTTTGTTAAGCAGGGGAGTGGCCGGAGTTATGGATGAAACTTTGTTGTATGCCATTCCCGGAAGCATAAAAGCCGTTAATGAGTACATGACCGAAATTACCAATACCTTGCAGCATTTAATTTTTATGTTGCATGCGTTGGATGTGCATTAGGTAATTTGATAATTTGAAAATTGGTAAATTTGTGGATTAGTAGATTGGTAAATCAGAGAACAAGTATGCCTTGCTGTTAGTTACAAGAACCATTACAACTGTATTACCATTGTATGTCAATAGTATGACTATCGAATTACATTTGAATAAACGTTAGTAAAATCAATAACATTACCTATGAACAGAGAAGAGGTTCTCAAGTTATTGCACGAATACATCGAAAATCCGCGAATGATTAATCATTGCCTGGCTTCGGAAGCAGTGATGCGGGCTTTGGCAAAACGACTCGGGCGTGATGAAGAGAAATGGGCTTTGGCTGGCTTACTGCATGATTTGGATGTTGAAAAAACAGATGCCAAAAACCATGGATTGGAAACCGTTAAAATACTTACTGAAAAGGGAGTAGATGAAGAAATCTTGGATGCCATTAAAATGCATAACGAAATGGCAACCGGACTGGAAAGAACAACTGAGTTCCAACATGCTTTGGCTTGCGGAGAAACCATTACCGGACTGATTACGGCTACCACCATGGTTTATCCAGATAAAAAAATTGCGAGTGTTAAAGCAAAATCAGTAACCAAAAGAATGAAATCTGCGGCGTTTGCTGCATCCGTAAACAGGGATAACATTAAGGAGTGTGAGAAGATTGGGATTCCCCTGAACGAATTTGCTGAATTGAGTTTGGAGGCCATGAAAACGATCAGTGATGAAATTGGATTGTAGCAGGTTGTTAACAGTAAAGTTTTAATAAATCATTTTTCAAACAATTAATCCCGCTCATTTTCAGTTTAGTTTTATATTGTAATTAGGAAGTTATGTTCAATAAAATATTCACCAGGCTTAATAACAGGTATTTTTATACCGCACTGGGCTTTTTTATTTGGATATTTTTCTTCGACAACAACAATCTTATTTCTAGGTTTCGAATGCACAGAACCCTTACTCAATCGCGTAAGCAAAAAGAATTTTACAATCGTGAGATTAAAAAAGACATGAAAGCAATTGACGAGCTGAAAAATGATACTGCTGCCCTTGAACGTTTTGGCAGAGAGAAATACTTAATGAAAAAAGACAATGAAGATATTTTTCTGGTTGTAAAAAAAACAGATCAGGAGAAATAATTCCTCAACCCCAAAAGATTAACCTTATTCAATTCCAAAAGCTTCAACCAATTCATCAGGAAGAAAAGGTCGGCCACGTTCATTGATGGAGGTCCCGATAACCAAAGCTTTAACCATTAATTTCTGATCTGATAACCGGTAAATATTTTGCTTAAATCCAAACCTGAGTGGCGAGAGTCTGATCATTTCTACATCTACATAAAACTTATCTCCGCTTCTTAAGGGGGTTTGATAGTCTATCTCAATTCTTTTTACAACTAAGTTAATCCCCTTTTCAGTCAAGTCGGCAAAATCCAAGTTGATAAATTTCAGGTATTGGTGACGTGCATGCTCAAGATAATTTTGATAAACAGAATTGTTAACGATTCCTTGCATGTCGCATTCATAATCGCGCACTTCCATTTCATGTTTAAAGGCTGATTCTTGCATAGTAATTTTATTGTGGGTCAACATCAACAATGATGTAAACACCTGTAAACGATTTCTCTTTATTGAATTGTTCAAGTATTTCTTTTAACTCTGATTTGGCTTTTCCAAGTTGATTCGTTTTTTTTGTTTTAATCAGAATATGCTTGATGTATAAATTCTTGATTCGTGAAACAATAGGATATTCAGGCCCTAAAACCAATTCACCAAAGTGAGCTCTTAATTGATCTGCCAGCTTAGATGAGGCTACATTTAAAATACTGTAATCTTTATGCTTTAGCCTGATTTCAATCAGTCGGTAAAAAGGCGGATACTTAAAATTGATCCTTTCCTGAATGATGTCTTTGTAAGTTTTTGCGTAATCGTTGTCGATGACATCTCTAATTACCGAGTGGTAAGGGTTGTAGGTTTGAATAATCACTTTACCTCTTTTATTTTTTCTTCCGGCCCGGCCACTCACTTGTGCCATCATCTGAAAGCTCCTTTCGGGTGAACGGAAATCAGGATAACTCAACATGTTATCGGCATTCAGAATTCCAACAACGCTAACATTGTCGAAGTCCAATCCTTTGGTCACCATTTGGGTTCCAACTAAAATATCAATTGCTTTGTTCTCAAAATCTGTAATTATTTTTTGATAGGCATGTTTTGACCGGGTGGTGTCCAAGTCCATTCGCATAATACGGGCATTGGGATAAAGAATGGCCAACTCTTCCTCCACTTTTTCGGTTCCAAAACCTTTCATCAAAACTTTTGGATTTCCACAACTCGGACATAGCGCAGGAATTTGTGTGGAATAGCCACAGTAATGACAACGCAAATGATTGCTGCTTTTATGGTAGGTTAGGGTCACATCGCAGCGAACACATTCCGGAATCCAATTGCAAACATCGCATTCAAGCCTGAGTGAAAAGCCTCTCCGGTTTTGGAATAAAATAACTTGTTCTTTGTTTTCCAAAGCCTCATCAACATGCTTTAACAGGAAGGAAGAAAAATGGGAATGCATTTGTTTTTTCTTAGTAGCATCTTTAATATCAGCTACCAAAATTTCAGGCATGCTGATATTGCCAAATCGTTCTTTCAGTTCAACCAATCCATACTTTTCGTGTTTGGCATTGTAGTAAGTTTCGATAGCCGGAGTGGCTGATCCCAATAACGTTTTAGCCGAATGTAAGCTGGCTAAATAAATGGCCGAATCGCGTGCATTGTAACGTGGAGCGGGATCAAACTGTTTGTAAGAATTGTCATGCTCTTCGTCCACAATGATTAGCCCAAGGTTTTCAAAAGGAAGGAAAAGTGCAGAGCGTGGACCCAGAATGATTTTGTAAGGTGGTTCTTCCCCTTCTCTGGCATGCTGAGTAACCTTATTCCAGATTTCTACCCTTTCGTGTTTGTTGTAACGAGAGTGATAAACACCCACGGTTTCACCAAAATATTTTTGCAGCCGCACGATGATTTGAGTGGTGAGGGCTATTTCGGGTAATAGATACAATACCTGTTTGCCCTTTTTAATGGTTTCTTCGATTAGCTTGATGTAAATCTCTGTCTTTCCACTTGAGGTTACCCCATGCAATAACACAACATCTTTGTCGGCATAGTGTGTTTTGATTTCATTAAAAGTTTTAAGCTGAGAATCACTAAACTCAATATTTTTAACCGCTCCAGTTGCCTCTGCTGTTAACAGTCTGCTGCTTAATTTTTGATATTTCTCAACAATTCCTTTTTCAACCAGTGCATTAAGTTGTGCCGCGGAAGCGTCCACACTTTTTAAAAGCTCAGTTTGTTTTACTTCGGCTACACCCTTACCCCCATTTTGCGAAAGATTGATTAAAGACATTAGGATCTGAACTTGCTTAAATGCCCTTTTGCTTAAGGTTTCGAATGTTTCACGCAGATTGCTTTCATCGTTTAAATAATTTTCGGTTAACCTAACATAGGTGAGCAGTTTAGGTAAATATTCTTCATTTAATTCCTCAACAATACTGATCAGTTTTTTATCGATCATGGTTTTGATAAGGGGGATGGTTTTTTGCAGCCCGGTGATTTTTCCCAGTTCCGAAATGGTAATTTTTTTCTGGTTCATCAAGGCTTCTGTAATCAAAAATTCGTTTTCGGTTAAGACCATCTGATCGGGTATAAATGAAGGGTTGAGGATGATCTGGGATTCACTAACCAGTTTTAATCCTTGTGGTAAAGCGGCATTCATTACTTCGCCAACGGTGCACATGTAGTAAGCCGAAATCCATTCCCAAAAAACAAATTGCTTTTCTGTAATTATCGGAATTTCATCCAAAATCGAAGACAAATATTTAGGAGCGTAAGAAGGTGCCGTTTGGATGATTTCGCGAATTAAAGCGGTGTAAATTTTCTTTCTTCCAAACTGTACGATCACTCTTTGTCCAATCTTTACAGTATCGTTTAACTCAAACGGAACCCGATAGGTGAAATAGCCCGGAACCGGTAAAGGCAGTAAAACGTTGGCAAAAAGTGTAACTCTTTCCATTAGAAATTAAAATAAACGATCGAAAATTTCAATTAATCGGTCAACTTCCTCAAGGGTGTTGTAGTGAACCATGCTTACACGAATCACTCCGTCCGTCTTACTGTAATCGAGGGCGTCAATTAATCGCCGGGCGTAAAAATCCCCATAACGGATACCGATTTTATAGGCATCAACTTTTTCGATAATACTGCTACTCTTAACTCCTTTAATTACAAACGAAACTGTTGAAACCCTTTCGTTTTTGTCCGATGTGGTTTTTCCGATAATTCTTACGTTTGGTTTTGTATTTAAAAAATCAAGTAAACGACCAGTTAGTTTGGTTTCTTGTGTTGTAAAAAGTTCGTACACTTTTTGGTAAGCTTTTCTGGAATGAGGTTCAGCAATTTCAGGGAAATGTTTTTTTACCAGGGATTCCAGGTAATCCTTGTAGCCAACGTAACTGTAACTCAGTTCGTAGTTGGCACTGCCGGGTTGTAGTTTGTAAGGGATATCATCTTCCTGTATGAAGAAATGATTGATATTAGGAAGTTTTTCCAAAATTTCAAGCCGCCCGTAAAGCGATGCGTAATGGGGTCCGTAAACTTTGTAAAATGAAAAAACATAAAAATCCACATCCAAATCCTGCACATCCGGTAAGCGATGAGGTGCATAGGCTACGGCATCCACACAAAGGTATGCATGGTGGTCATGAACAATTTTTGCAATTTCTTTAATCGGATTAATGGTTCCTAAAATATTTGAAGCATGAGTAACAGCAACCAGTTTTGTTTTGTGCGACAACAAGTTTTTCAAATCCTCAATGTCCAACTCAAGTGTGTCATGCTTAACTTCCCAGAACTTTAGAATTATCCCATGCTCTTGCAAGTTTACCCAAGGTCCTGCATTCGCCTCATGTTCGGTATTGCTTACAATAATTTCATCGCCGGGTTGCAAAATTTTAACAAGGCTAACCGATAATTGCCGTAACAACTGCGTAGTAGATGAACCAAAAATGATTTCGGAAACATCACGGGCATTCAATAGATCTTTTACAAAGTGAAAACCTTCCTGAACCCTTTTCCCTGCTATTTGAGAAGGTTCATAGCTTGCCCCGAGTTGCACATCCGAAGTTGTCAGGTATTCGCTCAAGCGGTCGATGACCGATTGCAGGGTTTGTGATCCGCCTGCGTTATCAAAAAAAGTCCATTCTCCTGCAAGGGCCGGAAACTGTTTTCTTACAAAGTCTAAATTTAATTCCATGTTTTTTAATTTGAAAGTACCCGTGCCATTTCGAGTAAGTTTTTATTGAGAATTTGATGTTGTTTAATGGCTTTGGCAAATGGTGTAAAAACAATCTTGTTGTTCACCTGGCCTGCCATCATCCCTTTTTTGCCTTTCAGCAAGGCAATTACGGCATGGTAACCGAGTGAACTTGCCAAAACACGATCGTTACAGGTGGGTGAGCCCCCACGTTGAATGTGCCCTAAGATGGATACCCTTGTTTTAAAATCAGGAAAATTATTTTCGATGACTTTTGAAACTTCAATGGCTCCACCTGAATCATCTCCTTCGGCAACAATGATGATGCCTGTTTTTTTATTTCTGCGCCAATCGTGCTCTAACTTTTGCAGCAAAGAATTGTAATAAGTTTTTGTTTCGGGAATCAAAATGTCTTCGGCACCGCAGGCTATGCCGCTGTTTAATGCAATAAACCCTGCATCCCGCCCCATTACTTCAATAATGAAAAGCCGGTTGTGAGAAGTGGCTGTGTCTCTGATTTTATCTACAGCTTCAACTACGGTGTTAATGGCCGTATCGAATCCAATGGTAAAATCAGACCCGAACAAATCGTTATCGATGGTACCGGGCAAGCCAATCATCGGAAATCCAAATTCTTCTTCAAAAATATTAGCACCAGTAAAAGTTCCATCACCACCGATAGCTATTACCGCATCAATTTTTTCTTTTTTTAAAGAATTGAATGCTTTTCTTCTTCCTTCTTCAGTTCTAAATTCATCGCTGCGGGCAGTTTTTAAAATGGTTCCTCCACGTTGAATGATGTTGGAAACATCAGTAGTTCTCAATTTTTGAAAATCTCCATTAATCATTCCGTCATAACCATTGATGATTCCAACAACCTCAATTTCGTTTGAGATGGCAGTCCGGACAACTGCTCTTATCGCTGCATTCATGCCCGGTGAATCACCACCGGAAGTAAAAACGCCAATTTTTTTGATTGGTAACATATTCGTATTTTGATGAGAATCAAATTTACGGTTTTTTTAGTCGTGATGTTTGATTTTAGGAATTGATTTGGCGGGAATTTGAAATGTTATTCCTTTTGCAGAAACGGAAAAACAGAAATGAAAAAGATTTCTCAGTCGCTAAGCTCCTTCGAAATGACAACCTGTTTTTGTCATTCCGAACGTAGTGAGGAATCTCAATAGTTTGAATGTTGGTTGGTTAATTTTTTTTATCAGGATTTTGATCCGATTTCGAAAATTTCCGGCTGCCTTCATAAACCTCAAACATGGCAAAACGGCATTCAATCGGCCCATTAAACACAATGATTTTTTTGGAAGGTCGGAGGCCAACAAATTTCAAAGCCGATAAATTTCCGCTTAAAACCCAGGCTTTAAAGCCAGCATACTTCGTCTTTAATTGATCGCCAATCATTTGGTATAAACCAACAATATCTTCCTCATCCAGGCGATCGCCGTAAGGGGGATTGGTAACAATGGTTCCGTTTTTAAAAGGTGTAGGAAGTTCCTCAAAAGAGGTGTTTCTTAACTCTATGTCTTTATGGAAACGTGCCGATCTGACATTTTCCCTGGCAATGGAAATTGCTTTGTTCGATCGATCAATTCCCAATATTTCACACTCAAAATCCTTTTGATTATCAAGCGCTTCTTTACAGATCCTATCCCATAATTCCTTATCGAAATCATTCCAGTGTTTAAACCCAAAATCTTCTCGATAGTATCCGGCAGGAATTCCGTAGGCTTGCATGGCTGCTTCAATCAGCAAGGTTCCTGAACCACACATGGGATCCAGGAAATCAGTCTTTCCATCCCATCCACTTAATTTGATCAGCCCTGCTGCAAGTACTTCGTTCAATGGAGCTTTATCAACTTCTGTACGATAACCTCTTTTGTGCAGTGAGCCTCCTGAACTATCGAGTGAAACAGAAACATTTTCTTTGTAAATATGAATGTTAATTCTTAAATCAGGGTTGTCAACATCCACATCCGGCCTTCTCCCGAATTTATTCCGGAAAGCATCAACCACGGCATCTTTACTTTTTAAGGCCGCAAATTTTGAGTGATTGATAACTGAGTTGTTTACCACGGCATTGATGGCTAGTGTTTGATCAACATCCATATATTTCCACCACTCAATTTTTAATAACTGATCGTATAATTCGTTCTCATCAATCGCAGTGAATGAAGCAATAGGTTTTAAAATTCTTACTGCCGTATAGCATAAATAGTTTGCTTTATACATCAACTCCAAATTGCCTTCAAAGCTTACTGCTCGTGTTATGGGTTCAACTTTTTTAGCTCCGATGGCAATTAATTCGTCGGCCAGAATTGATTCCAGACCGTGAAAGGTCTTGGCGATCATCGTATAATTTTTGCTTTGATTTTCCAATTTGCGTAGATTATGGTGTTGGCAATGATTCTTTTTTGTTAATAAATGTTGAAAGTTAGAAGTGCCTAAAAATACTTCAAGTTCTTTGTTTTTATTACTTTACGTACTCTTAATTTTAGGTCAATTTAAGTATTTCTAAACTAAAAGCAAAAGTAGTAATTATTTAGGCGGGCATTTGCTATTTTTGGTTTAAATAAATCGGATAACTCATGACCATTCAAGAAGCGCAGCAATCAGTCGATCAATGGATCAAAGAAAACGGAGTCAGGTATTTCAATGAACTTACGAATATGGCCATCCTGACTGAAGAAGTAGGAGAGGTGGCAAGAATCATTGCCAGAAAATACGGTGAACAATCTTTTAAAGAAAATGAAGCTGAGGTGGATTTGGGCAATGAATTTGCGGATGTGCTGTTTGTTTTAATTTGCCTTGCCAACCAAACCGGAGTTGATCTTGATGAGGCACTGAAAAAGAATTTGGATAAAAAAACAAAAAGAGATAAATTTCGCCATCAAAATAATCCGAAATTAAAATAACATTTTTGTAATAAAATTCATTTTCTGTACACTAATACCTTACGGAAATTAATTCTCAAAATATTTACTTAAATAAATTATATGCTTGTAAAAACTTTTATTAATCATCAATGGAAACAGGCAACGCGATCGACTATTTTCCAAAAAAACATAGCAGTAAATATTTTTTTAGGGATCATGGTTTTATACCTGCTTCTGGTGTTCCTGGCTATGGGTATATTTTTAGGGGATAAATGGCATACTATTTTCCCGGATGAAGATCCTGTTTCAAAATTCAATAGCTTTTTGCTCTATTATTTTTTAATGGATTTGGTACTCAGGTTTTTTATGCAGAATCTGCCGGTGATGTCGGTTCAACCATATTTGCATTTGCCGGTTAAGAAATCCTCTATCATTAATTACATGCTATCAAAATCGCTACTTAGCATTTTTAATTATTTCCCGCTAATGGTGTTTATTCCCATTGCCATTTTTCAGATAGGGGCTAAAACAACTCCTGATATTGCCTCTGTTTGGCTTATATCAGTCTTTTTTTTGATGCTCACCAATAATTTCCTACTGGTATATTTCAAGCGACAGTTGGTCGGAAATGCAAAAATTGTAGGTTATTTCGGGCTTTTAATCATCGCTTTGTTGGTAGCTGATAACTATGATGTTATTTCCTTTTCTGCTTTATCAACTTCTCTATTTGATGCGCTAATTAGTCAACCTCTTTATGGTTTGGTGCCTTTGCTGCTTTTGGTATTAGTTTACCGACTTAATTTTAATTATCTGATTAGCAGGCTTTATCCTGAAGAATTAAGGGTTGGGAAAGACAAAAAAGTAGATGCGGTTTCAGACATCAAATATTTAAAACGCCTAGGTCAAATTGGCGAAATTGTTGGTGTTGAGATCAAATTGTTTTTGAGACATAAGCGTACAAAATCAATTATTTACATGACTCCTCTTTTTTTATTCTATGGTTTGTTTTTTTATACAAATCCTGAGTTTCAAAAAATGGATGCCTTCAAAATATTCATTGGCTGGTTTATTACCGGTGGGTTGATGTATAACTATCTGAATTTTGCTTTTTCTTACGAAAGTAATTATTTCGACGCCATTTTAACTCATGATATTGACATGAAGCGGTATTTTAAAATGAAGTTTATGGTGGCACTACTCATCAGTACTTTCTGTTTTGTTGTCACCATTCCTTATGTGTATTTTGGGGTTGAGATTCTTTTATTTCATTCTGTGATGTACCTGTTTAATATTGGGGTATTGAGTTTCGCTTTGCTTTATTTGGCTACCTATAATACCAATCGAATGGATTTAGGGAAAAGCGCTGCCTTTAATTATCAGGGAATGGGTGCTTCTAACTGGCTTTCAATGATTCCAGCAATGTTAGTTCCGGTACTCATTTTTGTGTTGTTTAACTATTTGGGATGGCCCTATATCGGGTTGAGTATCCTGGCTCTACTGGGTGTGATGGGCTTACTTTTTAACCGCAGTATCATCGATTATTTAGTGAAACAATTTTTAAGTAGAAAATATAAAATGGCCGAAGGATTTCGGAAACGTTCGTAAAAATTTAAAGAAATGATAGAAGTAAAAAATATTACCAAAATTTATAACGGAGTTACAGTTCTTAATGTCCCAGGTTTAAATATCAAAAAAGGTGAAAGTTTTGGTTTGGTAGGAAATAACGGAGCCGGTAAAACAACCCTTTTTCGCTGTTTACTGGACTTGATCAGACCCAATAGTGGTGAGGTTTTAAATGGTGGCGAAAACGTAGCGAAGACAGCAAACTGGAAATCGCATACCGGATCCTATCTTGATGAAGGATTTTTGATTGACTTTTTAACTCCTGATGAATACTTTCAATTCCTTGCCAATATTAACGGACTTTCGAAAGGCGATCTGGATGAATTTCATGCAGCCTACAAAGAATTTTTTAGCGGCGAAATTTTGGGCAAGAAAAAGTATATCCGCGATCTTTCAAGCGGAAACCAGAAAAAAGTAGGTATCGCAGCTGCTTTAATGACAAAGCCCAATGTGCTTATTCTGGATGAGCCCTTTAACAGCCTTGACCCGACCACACAAATCCGTCTTAAAAACCTTTTAAAGGTTTTGCAAAAAGATAAAAATGTAACCATGTTAATTTCAAGCCACGATCTGAATCATGTTA
>CALOCL010000023.1:0-13353 GCA_942491855.1 uncultured Bacteroidales bacterium | reverse complement strand
CTGCTGTTACCAATCGTTATGCAGGTTTGTTTTTTGCTTGTCCGGGCGGCGTGCGCATGGAAAATTTGTTGCTAAGGTGGATGTGTCAGATGGTTGGCTATCCTGCCGATGCTTTGGGTAACCTCACTTCCGGCGGTTCTATCGCTAATCTTTCAGCCATTACCACAGCCCGTGATGCCAAAGAAATTAAGGCACGCGACATTGAAAAATGTGTGATTTACATGACTCGGCAATTGCATCACAGTGTTCAAAAAGCTATCCGAATTGCCGGCATGCATGAATGCATCATACGGTATATCGATATGGATGCTTGTTTTAAAATGAAAGCGGAAGACTTGAAAGAGCAAATCATAGTCCGACCAAGAAGAAGGCCTGATTCCGTTTATGGTTTTTGCCTCAGCAGGAACAACCGATACCGGAGCCATTGACCCATTGGATAGGATTGCCGAAATTGCAAAAAAGCACGAGTTATGGTTTCATGTGGATGCAGCTTACGGTGGCTTTTTTATGTTGTCGGATAAATTAAAGCCAATGTTTAAAGGAATTGAATTATCCGATTCCATCGCCATTGATCCACATAAAGGATTGTTTTTGTCGTACGGCAGTGGAGCCATTTTAATCAAAAACACCAAGGCCCTTTTTAAAACCCATCGCTATACGGCCAATTACATGCAGGATGCCTACACCATCGATGAAGACCCTTCGCCTGCCGATCTTTCACCTGAGTTAACCAAGCATTTCAGAGGTTTTCGCATGTGGATTTCCTTACAGCTTTTAGGGGTGGCACCCTTTCGTGCAGCCCTCGAAGAAAAGATTTTGCTTTGCAATTATTTTTATGAGGAAGTTCAGAAACTGGATTTTGAAGTCGGCCCGCAACCGGATTTGTCCATCGCAATTTTCCGCTATGTTCCGAAAAGCTGTGATGCAAATGTTTTTAACCAAAACCTGATTGAAGAAATTAAAAAGGATGGAAGGGTATTCTTCTCTTCCACTACCATCGATGGTACTTATTGGATACGGATTGCCGTTTTAGCTTTTCGTTCTCACTTACAACAAGTGGATGAGGCGTTGGGGTTGTTGAAAGAGTTGGTTAATTTGGAATGATTAGTTTAACATTTGTCACATCGAGCTTGTCGAGATGTGCTAACGTAAATACCAATAGTTCTCGACAGGCTCGAACTGACATCCCATCTTTATTTAAGTTGAGTTCAAAATACAGCTTCCTTATAATTTGGATTTGAAAATTAATTTCAAATTAGTACATCATCAAATTTCCAAATTATCTTAATACTTTCTGTACGGAGCATCCAAAAATTCATTCGCTTCTTCTTCGGCAAAGCGGGCGGTATTGTTATCCCAATGCAGGGTTTTGTTCGGGAAGCGTCCGGCGATCACGCCCAGGAGAATGGTTTCGGTAAGTCGCGCAGCATAAGAAAAAGGTGCACTGCATTCATCTTTGCCTAAACAGGCATCCACAAACTGATGGTGGTGTTTTTGTCCCTGGGTAGCGTAATCTCTTACAGGCTCGCCTAATTCTTCAGGGTGTTTAATCATTGAAAAATCCAGTTCCTGGTACTTCCCATCCACGATATGCCTTGGCAGTTCCATAAAATGAGGGAGTAGCAGCCTTCCTTTTTCGCCAATAAACATAGCACCCTGATCAGGTAATTTGTCGCCATCCGGAAGTGTTAAATCCTCGTGATGTTTGGGTGCTCCTTCGCCATCGTACCAAATCCATTTTAGGGTTTCGGTAGTTTGTGGGGTGCCCGGAAAAGTATAGGTAACGGTGTTCTTTTCAGGGAAGCCAAACCCGGTAGGTTTTCGACATTCGTTTTTAATCGTCATTGGAACATCCAGTTGCAGGGCATTGTAAGGCGTGTCGAAAATATGAACGCCCATGTCGCCAAGGGTCCCACATCCATAGTCCATTACTTTTCTCCAGTTTCCGGGATGGTAAAAATCTTTTTTAAATGGCCTTTCAGCCGAAGTGCCCAGCCATAAATTCCAGTCAAGGGTTTCAGGAATGGGGTCTGATCCTTGAGGCTCGGATCCGTCGTAACCCCAATTTTTGGGCGACCAGGCCCTAACGGTATGCACCTTGCCAATGATTCCTGATTGGATAAGCAGCGTGGCCAGTTTGTAGTCATAAAACGAATGTACCTGAATTCCCATTTGAGTGATCAGCTTTTTATCTTTGGCCAGTTTGCGCATGGCTCTGGCTTCGGCTACGTGATGTGAAAGTGGCTTCTGGCAATAAACGGCCTTTCCTAATTCCATGGCTTTCATCGAAGCAGGGGCATGAGTATGGTCGGGCGTGGAAACGACAACCGCATCAATTTTATTCTTTAGTTCTTTGAGCATGATTCTGTAATCGGAATAAGTGGCAGCATCCGGATGTAATGCTTTGGCCTTGTCTATGGCAGTTGAATCTACATCGCACAAGGCCACAACTTCAACTGATTCGTGAGCTGAAATAAAGGCCAGGTCTTCTCGACCGATTCCGCTTACACCAATGTGTGCGGTTCTCAGTTTTTGATTTTTGGTAAGTGCCCAAACTGATGAAGGGAGGAGTGATATCGATGCCATGGCAGCGGTGCTTTTTATAAATTGTCTTCTTTCCATTTTGCAAATTCGAGTTAAAGCTTTTTAATTTTGATGTTTCTGAACCAGAGGGGGCTGTCGTGATCCTGCAGCCCGATAAAGCCTGTTTTATACTTTCCGTAATCGGGGTAGTCTTTCCATTTTCCGGCGGCTTTTTTTGCATACCAGTCTTCCGACCAGGGGACAAACGAAAGCACCTTTTTACCGTTTAACCAATGCTCAACTAATTCAGGGGTAAATTTAATCCGGGTGGTATTCCATTCACCTGCAGGTTTAACTGTTTTCTGACTGTTGTCTGGTACGGTCATGGCATAATCAGCAGCAGTTTTTTGCCATTCTTCCAGTTTGGCATTATTGATTTCTTCCCATCCTAAATCATCCAATAATTGGTATTCAGGGCTTATTTCGTAGGGTCCGTCATATCCCTCTTTAAGATGATAAAACACGCCGCTGTTTCCTCCGGCAGGAAGCTTCCATTCCAGGTAAAGTTCAAAGTTTTCGAACTCTTCGGCTGCATAAATAATGTCCTTACCACCTTGTTTGTCGGCCTCTAATCTTTTTTCGGTATCAAATGTAAGACAACCATCTTTGATGACCCACTGCGCTGGTAAGGCCTCTCCGTTGTATGCTCTCCAGCCTTCGGTGCTGGTTCCGTCGAAGAGGTAAACCCAATCGTTGGTTTCCTGATTGGAGTTGCAGGAGCATAGTACAAAGCTTAGCAATAAAAAAGGTAGAAGTTTTTTCATGTTGGTTTTTCTTTGGTCTTTTAAAAAGTGTGGTTGTACAATTTACTAAATAATTTCTCATCTTATTGTTTGATTGTTGAATTGTTTTATTGTTAGAAGAGTAATTCAAAGTAATAACGATGTCTAACTATTGTATTTCCATGGTATTGCTACTGTATTACAGTTTATTAAATTTGATTCTGCTACTCATGAAAAATAAAATAATTGTTATTATTTGCATGCTATCTAAATAAATTCATACATTTGTCGATAGAAAACAAATAAAAATGAAAAACATAGTATTAAATAATTGGTGGTGGTCTTTCAATACTCGATGAGTTCGAAAAAGACAGCGCTATATATTTAATCAAAAATATTTTAAAAGACCTGCCGATTTCGGCAGGTCTTTTTTTTTCGTGATACTTAATTTTTATGAGTGTTAACGATGTAAAAAATAAAGTAGAATAATCCCGATCTCAAAGATGATCGGGATCACTAGATCAAGAGATAAATTTTTAAACAATGAGCAAAATAAAATTTAACACCGTTTACAAAAAAATACTGGCTGATACCATTACACCGGTAAGTACCTACCTTAAGTTAAGAGATCAGTTCCCAAATTCATTACTCTTGGAAAGCTCTGATTACCATAGTAAAGAGAATAGTTACAGCTACATCTGCTGTGAACCTCAATTTACTTTTAAGGTTTCGGGCAGTAAGGCTTCCGAGTTGCAAATGGGCAAACAAATTATGGCATTTGATTTGGAACAATCAGCATCAGTTCCCGCTTTACTTAAAAACTTTGTAGCTCAGTTTGAAGAAACAGAAGCTGAATTTGCCTTTACCGAAAACGGATTTTTTGGCTACACTACTTACGATTCAATCAAATATTTTGAGGATATCAAAATTAGGTCTGTGGAGCATGACTACAAAAGAATCCCTGAAATGATTTACAGCCTTTATCGTTTCGTTTTGGTTTTCGATCATTTTAAAAATGAGCTTTACCTTTTCGATCATCAGGCCAGTGGTTATGACCTGTCGGATAATAGCCTTGATGATATTCTGTTGATTATTGAAAACAGGAATTATGCAAGTTTTCCTTTCAACACAGAGGGAGAAGAGAAATCCAATTTAACGGACGAAGCTTACAAAGCTTTAGTGCGTAAAGGGAAAGACCATTGCCGTAAAGGAAATGTTTTTCAAATTGTGTTGTCACGTGAATTTCAGCAAAAGTTTAGGGGTGATGAGTTTAATGTTTACCGCGCCTTACGAGCCATTAATCCATCGCCTTACCTGTTTTATTTTGATTATGGAGATTATAAAATTTTTGGTTCATCTCCTGAGGCCCAGCTTACTGTTCGTGATGGGGTGGCAACAATCCACCCCATTGCTGGGACCTACAAACGTCAAGGAACGGTTAAAGAAGATCAGGTTTACGCAGAAAAATTAAAACTGGATGTGAAAGAAAATTCAGAACATGTGATGTTGGTTGACCTTGCACGTAATGATTTAAGCCGGAATACGAGTAAGGTTGAGGTAGAGGTTTTTGGTGAAATTCAGTATTTCTCGCATGTGATCCACATGGTAAGCAAAGTTACCGGTAAAATGAATCCTGAGAGCAATACTATTCAATTGGCAGTCGATACTTTTCCGGCAGGAACCTTAAGTGGAGCCCCAAAATACAAAGCCATGCAATTAATTGACGAATATGAAAATCATTCCCGTGGTTTTTATGGTGGGGCGGTAGGTTTTATTGGATTAAATGGGGATTACAATCATGCCATCATCATTCGTTCATTTTTAAGTAAGGATAACCAACTGATTTACCAGGCAGGAGCTGGTGTGGTTGTTGAAAGTAAGGAAGAGAATGAGTTAAACGAAGTGAATAATAAAATTGCGGCTGTTCGCGCTGCGATTGTTAAAGCCGAAGAAATATGAAGTTGTTAATTGTTGATAATTACGATTCGTTTACTTACAACCTGATGCACCTGGTAAAGGAGCTGGGCATTAATCCGGTAGTGATGCGAAATGATAAATTTAAATTAGAGGATGTCGATGTTTACGATAAGATCATCCTTTCACCAGGCCCCGGAGTGCCGGATGAAGCAGGTTTGCTGAAAGCTTTGATCAAGCAATACGCAGCCACCAAAAGTATTTTTGGGGTTTGTTTGGGGCAACAAGCCATGGCTGAGGTTTTTGGAGCTGAATTAATCAATCTGGAAAAAGTCTACCATGGTATTGAGTCTGAAATTGAAGTCATTAAAGAAGATTATATTTTTTCTGGTTTGCCTCAGAAATTTAAGGCTGGCCGTTATCACAGTTGGGTGGTTAACCCTCAATTAGCAGCTGATCTGGAATGTTTAGCCATTGAAGAGAATGGCCAGGTAATGGCTTTAAAGCATAAGCAGTTTGACGTAAGAGGCGTGCAGTTTCATCCGGAAAGCATCATGACACCCGAAGGTAAAAGAATCATTCAAAATTTTTTAAATCATCAAAAATGAAGGAAATATTAAATCAATTATTTGAGCATCGGGCGCTCAATTACGATCAGGCCAAAGAGGTTTTGACCGAAATTGATGAAGGGAAATACAATGCCAGTCAGGTCACCGCTTTTTTGTCGGCCTACCAAATGCGAAGCATCACGGTTGAGGAGATATCTGGATTCAGGGATGCCCTTTTGGATTTAAGCCTGGCTATCAATTTGTCTGATTTTGATGCCATCGATTTATGCGGTACCGGTGGTGATCGAAAGAACACTTTTAACATTTCAACCCTAGCTTCATTCGTAGTGGCCGGAGCAGGAATTAAGGTCTCTAAACACGGAAACTACGGGGTGAGTTCAGGCTGTGGCTCTTCCAATGTAATGGAACATTTTGGTTATCAATTCACCAATGATGAAGGTGAACTGCAACGGCAAATTGATGAAGCAGGAATTTGCTTTTTACATGCTCCGTTGTTTCATCCGGCCATGAAATTTGTAGCTCCTATCCGGCGTGAACTGGGTATCAAAACCTTTTTCAACATGCTGGGCCCAATGGTTAACCCGAGTAAACCGAAAAAACAAATTGTTGGGGTTTACTCTCTCGAATTGGCCCGGTTGTACAACTATTTGTTCCAACAAAAAGATTTGAATTATTACATCCTACACTCTTTGGATGGCTACGATGAAATTTCATTAACAGGCGATTTTAAAGTTATTTCTAAAAACAGAGAGCAAATTCTAAGTCCTGAGGGAATCAATCTTTATACCCTCAAACCAGCTGAAATTGATGGTGGTAACACCGTAGAAGAAGCAGCAAAAATATTTATGAAAGTGTTGAAAAATGAAGCGAGTGATGCCCGAAGAAATGTAGTTGTGGCAAATGCCGGCTTTGCCATTCAATGTGCCAAACCAGCGCTTTCATTGCAGGATAGTTTTCAAATGGCATTGGAATCAATCGTATCAGGAAATGCATTACAAAGTTTTAAGCGATTAATAAAATGAGCAATATTTTAGATCAAATCATTAAGTATAAAAAGACAGAACTTCAGGAAAAGAAAGAACTGTTTCCGGTTAAAGGGCTAGAGAAAAGTATTTATTTCGAAACGCCTGTTGTTTCTCTTTCAACGTATCTTTTACGTGAAGATAAACTGGGAATCATTGCAGAGATAAAAAGGAAATCTCCGAGTAAAGGCATGATTCATGAATATGTGGACATTGAAAAAATCAGCATTGGTTACATGCAGGCAGGAGCTTCGGCGATATCGGTCTTAACCGATTCACATTTTTTTGGAGGATCATCCGAATACCTCACCCAGGCCCGGCATTTTAATTATTGCCCCATTTTACGCAAGGATTTTATTTTTGATGAATACCAAATTATTGAAGCAAAAAGTATTGGTGCCGATGCCATTTTGTTAATTGCTTCAGTTTTGAACCCTGCTCAGGTAAAACAATTGGCGGCCTTTGCGGTAAAACTAGGACTCGAAGTTTTGTTAGAAGTTCATACAGCAGAGGAGGCGCAGGCTTATCCTAACGAATTTACCGGACTGGTTGGAGTAAACAATCGCAACCTTGATACTTTTGAAGTTGACATTCAAACTTCGGTAAAGCTTTCGGAATTGATCCCTGATGATTTTGTAAAGGTGAGCGAAAGCGGAATTAACAATCCGGAAAATGTGGTACACCTAAAACAGTATGGTTACCAGGGATTTTTAATGGGCGAACATTTTATGCGATCGGCCGACCCTCATTTAAGGTGTGCTGATTTCATTAAAGAGTTAAAAAAGTTGGAGGAAACAGAGCGATGAAAATAAAAGTTTGTGGCATGAAGTATTCTGAAAACATTCAGGCTGTAGCTAAATTAAAACCGGATTTTATGGGCTTTATTTTTTATGATCGCTCCCCACGCTTTGCCCTTACTGAATTGGAACAAGCTCAAATTTTGAATTTACCGAAAACTGTTACAAAGGTGGCTGTGTTTGTTGATGAAGATTCTGAAGACGTCATTCAAATTTGTAATGAGTATCAAATCAAGATGGTTCAGCTGCACGGAACTGAAAGTCCTGATTTTTGTCGAAGGCTGAAAGATGCGGGATTAAAAATTATTAAAGCTTTTGGGGTAGATGAAAGTTTTGATTTTGGGATTACGAAAGCCTATGCCAATGAGGTTGATTATTTTTTATTCGATACCAAAAGTCTTGCCCATGGGGGGGGCGGAAAAAGATTCGATTGGAGCCTGATAAAAGGGTATGAATTGAATATTCCATACTTTTTGAGTGGAGGAATTGGATTGGAACATCTACATGAAATTAAAAAGATTAAGGATAACCGTTTATGGGTAATTGATGTGAATAGCCGCTTTGAGATTAAACCAGGCCTTAAGAAAATCAGTGCTTTACAAACCTTATTTAAAGAAATAAAAAATGAAATTTAAGATAACTGAAAATGGCTTTTACGGCCAGTTTGGGGGAGCATTTATCCCCGAATTGCTCCGTCCGAATATAGAGGAGCTGGAAGCAGCATTTCGAAATCTCACTGACAGCTATACCTTTCAAAGCAATTTCAATAAATTACTAAAGGAGTATGTTGGTCGTCCGACACCATTGTATTTCGCCCAGCGTTTGTCTGAACATTATGGTACCCGGATTTACTTAAAAAGAGAAGATTTATGTCATACAGGCGCACATAAAATCAACAACGCTATCGGACAAATTTTACTCGCTAAAGAAATGAATAAAACCCGCATCATCGCTGAAACCGGTGCCGGTCAGCATGGCGTAGCCACAGCAACTGTTTGTGCACTGATGGGTATAAAGTGCATTGTTTACATGGGAGCTGTGGATATGGAACGTCAATTACCCAATGTTAAGCGTATGCAGATGTTAGGTGCTGAAGTAAGAGCGGTGCATAGTGGAACCAAAACCCTGAAAGATGCCACCAACGAGGCCATCCGCGATTGGATCAATCACTCTGAAGAAACCTATTACCTCATTGGCTCGGTGGTTGGGCCGCATCCTTATCCCGAAATGGTGAGTAAATTTCAATCAGTGATCGGATTCGAAATTAAAGAACAACTACAGAAAAATCCAGATTACGTGATAGCATGTGTTGGTGGTGGAAGTAATGCAATCGGTGCCTTTTTCCCTTTTATTAGTGAAGAGAAGGTGAAATTAATCGGTGTTGAAGCCGCAGGATTGGGATTGGAAAGTGGGAAAACAGCCGCTACCTTGAAGCTAGGAACAACAGGTATTTTACATGGAAGTAAGTCAAAAATGATGCAAACCAAAGATGGGCAAGTTGTGGAACCATACAGTATTTCAGCAGGTTTGGATTATCCAGGAGTAGGGCCGGTACATGCATACCTGGATGATTGCGGAAGGGTAGCGTATAAAAATGTGACGGATCAGGAAGCCCTTAATGCAGCCCAATTATTAACACAGCTTGAAGGAATCATTCCGGCCTTGGAAAGTGCGCATGCCTTTGCAGCACTCAACAAAATTCAATTTAAAAAGGAAGATGTGGTGGTAGTAAATTTGAGTGGGAGAGGGGATAAGGACATGGAAGCCTATCAACAAAATTTAAAATTTTAATTTTTTAAAGAAATGCAAAACAAACTAACAGCTTTACTTGATTCCACCAAGCAGAACTTGCTGAATATTTATGTGACTGCCGGTTATCCTGAGTTGAAGGATACAGCTAAGATCATACGCGAAGCCCAAAAGGCAGGTGTTGATTTGATGGAAATAGGCATTCCTTTTTCTGATCCATTGGCTGATGGCCCGGTCATTCAGGCGAGTAGTCAAAAAGCATTGGATAATGGGATGACCCTGGAGCTTTTGTTTAAACAGTTAGGTGAAGTAAAAAATGAAGTACGAATTCCTTTACTTTTAATGGGCTACTACAATTCGATTTTACAGTTTGGACTTCAAGCTTTTTGCCAGAAGTGCTCTGAGTCGGGTGTTTCGGGTCTAATCATTCCTGACTTGCCACTCGATATTTATTTGCAAGAATTTAAACCCCTCATAGAGGAATTCGGGTTACACAATATTTTACTGATTACCCCACAAACCGCTGAAGAAAGAATTCGGGAAATTGATCGGAATTCAAAGGCGTTTATTTATGCGGTTTCGTCAGCCAGTACAACGGGTTCAAAATCAGGAATTGCAGATTCATCTCCCTTTCTGAAAAAAATTCAAGAAATGAAACTGAAGAATCCGGTTCTGACAGGTTTTAATATCAATAACCGAAAATCCTATCTACAAGCCTGCAAATTCACCAGAGGTGCCATTATCGGAAGTGCTTTTATTAAAGCAATCTCGAATGAAGGAAAACTTGAAGAAAATATTAATGCTTACATCAAATCAATTTTAGAAGATGATCATACAATTAGCAGATAATCTTTCGGAGGTTGAAAAACTGAAGATTGAACAGGAAATTTCAAAGTCAGGATATCAATTCACTACTGTTAAAACACAGAAAAAGAACTATTTGATCTGCATTGGTAAGAAAGATATCGATATTCGTAAGCTTGGACAGTTAAAAGGCGTAGCTGATGTACACCGGGTAAACGAAGATTATAAACTGGTGAGCCGAAAATGGAAAGTAAAATCTACCAGCATCGACCTAGGCGATGGCATAAAAATTAACAATGGTGGAAAAACCATCATGGCTGGTCCGTGTAGTGTCGAAAATGAAGATCAGATCAGAGATATGGTTGGTGTACTGAAAAGAAACGGGGTAGGGATCATCCGGGGCGGTGTTTTTAAACCAAGAAGCTCACCATATAGTTTTCAGGGTCACGGACTGGAAGCCCTCAAGCGTTTTTATGCAGTTGCTCAGGAAAATCAGATGAAAGTCATAACCGAGGTGATGCAGGTTAGTCAGGTGGAGCAGATGTATCCCTACGTAGATGTTTTTCAGGTAGGAGCACGGAACTCGCAAAACTTTAATTTGCTTTCAGCATTGGGCGAAGTTGATAAACCTGTGCTAATTAAAAGAGGAATTAGCGGGAGTATTGATGAATTACTACAATCGGCTGAGTATGTTTTTTCAAGTGGCAATGAGCGTTTAATTTTATGTGAGCGTGGAATAAGAACTTATGAACGGGCTTATCGAAACACACTTGATTTAAATGCCGTATCTATTATGAAAGAAAAAACCCATCTTCCGGTAATCGTTGATCCCTCACATGGAATTGGAATTCGTCGGTTTGTTGAACCCATGTCATTAGCTGCCATAGCAGCAGGCGCCGACGGGCTGATGCTCGAAATACATGAGCGACCTGAAAAGGCTTTGAGCGATGGGTTTCAGTCTTTGGATTTTGAGGAGTTCACGCAGCTTGTGCAAAGAGTAAATGCTTTAAGTGAAACTTACTCTCATTAAACCTACCTATTCCAATTAAATAACATCGTTAACACGATCATTTATAGGTGGAAGTTAATTTGATTAGGTATTACATCAATGAAATCTTTTTTTTCGTCGAATTTTTTAATTCTATCGTGATTAGCCAAGAAATTAAATGTAATTTGGTGCTTATCAAAAATTAATTCGCACACCAATGAAATTAACATTAAGCCTTTTTAAAAATATTTCTTTATTAGTTATTGCCTTTTTCTTACTTAATTCCTGTAATCTTGATCCTGATCAAAGTGTTGAAACGAAGGCACAGCAAATTGCACAGAAATATATTATTGTAGATTCTCATGTTGATTTGCCCAATTGGCTTTTTGAGGATTTTGGTGATGTGTCGGAGCTAACATATGATGGCAATTTCGATTTCAACAAAGCTAAAAAAGGAGGCTTAGATTCACCTTTTCTGGCAGTTTACGTTTCTCCAAGGCACGAAGGAACTCCTAAAAGCATGGAAAAAGCTAATGAACAATTGGATTTACTGGATAAGTTGTTAGAACTGAATGCTGATAAATTTGCCCGCGCCTTAACTCCTGAGGATGTGAAGAAAAATTTCAGGAACCATAAAATGTCAATTCCTTTTGGTCTTGAAAATGGAGCACCGATCATGGGAGATTTAAATAACCTGAATTATTTTTATGACAGAGGAATTAGATACATTACCGTAGTTCATGGCAAGAGTAATCATATTTGTGATTCGTCTTACGACTCTGTAAGGGTTTGGAATGGGTTAAGTGAATTTGGTGCAGAGCTAATTGCTAAAATGAATAAAATTGGGATGATTATTGATGTTTCCCATACTTCTGAAAAAGCATTTTATGACATTATGAAAGTTACTAAAGCGCCTGTAGCAGCAACCCATTCAAATGCGAGGTACTTTACGCCGGGTTTTGAACGTAACTTAACGGATGAAATGATTAAGATGATTGCCGAAAAGGGAGGTGTAATTCAAATAGCTTTTGGTTCGGGATTTATTACTTCAAAACCGAACGCATATCGGAAAGCTGCCCGAATGGCTTTTGAAAGGTTTGTCGAAGAGAACGGTCTGGATAGCAATAGTCCAGAATTGGATGGATTCAGAAAAGAATATTATGAAACCCACCCTTACCCTTACGCAAGCATCAGTGAGCTCCTAGATCATTTTGACCACATCGTAAAATTAGTTGGAATTGACCATGTTGGATTTGGCTCCGATTTTGAAGGTGTTGGCGATAGTTTGCCGGAGGGCTTGAAAGATGTTTCCGGCTATCCAAACCTGATTGCAGGCTTACTGGACAGAGGGTATAGTGAAGAGGATATCGAAAAAATTATGGGATTAAACTTCCTTAATTTCTGGCAGAAGGTACAGGATCTGGCTGAGTAAATTCAAATCTTAAAAAATGAAAAAACTGTTTTTTGGACTAATCTTTGGATTGGTCACACTCACCTTAGTTTCACAGGAAGTAAGTACTTATTATTTGATCAGGCATGCCGAAAAAGTAATCACTGACGATCGGAATCCGGAGTTAACTGAGGAAGGAATGCGACGTGCAAAGGATTGGTCGGACATCTTTAAAGACATCCATTTTGATGCTGTTTATTCCACCGATTACATCCGTACTATCGAAACGGCAAAACCAACAGCTGAAAGTCAAGGATTGGAAATCAAAAAATATCATCCAACTAAAATTGATTTTGAAAAATTCCTAAAGGATACAAAAGGGAAAACCGTTTTAATCGTTGGGCATAGTAATACTACCCCTACCATTACCAATAAACTAATCGGGACTAAAAAATATGAATTTATTGAGGATGATGTTTTTGGCGATTTATACATCGTTGAGATTGTTGATAAAATAGCAACAAATAAGCTTTTGCATTTTAAATGAAAATTTTTCTAATTGAACAAAGCATAAAAAAAGAGGGATAAAATATCCCTCTTTTTTATTTTGAATGTAATGATTTTAATAACCAGGATTCTGGTCAGCATCAGTTAAACCTTCGTTTGCATCAATCTCAGCTTGTGGAATTGGCAAGATGAATTTAGCATCGTAAGAAGATAAGGTTGTTACTTCTGACCAAGTTGAACTAGGTCTATTAAGAGGTAATCCATTTCTTATTATATCAAGAAGTCTAAATCCTTCTCCAAGTAATTCT
>CALOCL010000022.1:0-6383 GCA_942491855.1 uncultured Bacteroidales bacterium | reverse complement strand
GGGTAAAGGTTTTTTATTCCTCTTCTTAGATTTATAAAAAGCAAGCTTGCCAAAAACCAACCAATAATAAATTAGCTGATCGATGGTGGCTACTACATAAATCGAAAATAAAATGAAGTATAAGGACACTTCAGGTAATGGCATTTCCATTTTAACACAATTTAAGGTAAAATTATTCATTCTATCTTAATAAAAATTAACTTTGAGTAATTTTTTATAAACATGAATCATGCATGTTTTTTGCGTAAAAAAAACACAATGGATCGTTGAGTAGAGATAATGAAGTGACTGTGTTTTACCTAATTGTTAACAAATGAAATTTACCATAAAATCCAGCGATAAGCGTTCGAATGCCAGAGCTGGACTTCTTAAAACGGATCATGGAACTATTGAGACACCCATATTTATGCCCGTTGGAACTGCAGGTGCAGTAAAGGCGATTCAGATTCCTGATCTTTCAAACGATACCAAAGCCCAAATCATTTTAGGAAACACTTATCATCTTTATCTGCGCCCGGGATTGGACATCATTGAAGCGGCCGGTGGACTACATAAATTTAATAGCTGGCAAAAACCCATGTTGACCGATAGTGGCGGTTATCAGGTATACTCGCTGGCGAATACACGTAAACTCACTGAAAATGGAGTGGTTTTTCAATCGCATATCGATGGTTCAAAACATGAATTTACTCCAGAAAATGTGATGGACATTCAACGTACCATCGGAGCAGATATCATCATGGCTTTTGACGAATGTACACCCTACCCTTGTGAATACGATTATGCTAAGAAATCTTTAGGCTTAACCCATTGGTGGTTGGACAGATGCATCATCCGATTTGAAAATACTGAAGCAAAGTACGGTTACAATCAAATGCTTTTCCCCATTGTACAGGGAAGTGTTTACAAAGATTTACGTTTGGAATCTGCTGAGTACATCGCTGGTACAAATGCAGAAGGAAACGCTATCGGAGGGTTATCAGTAGGTGAACCTCATGAAATGATGTACGAAATGACCGAACATGTTTGTGGCATTTTACCTAAAGAAAAACCAAGATATCTAATGGGCGTAGGAACCCCTGAAAACCTGCTTGAAGGTATTGCTTTAGGAATCGATATGTTTGATTGTGTGATGCCAACCCGAAATGCACGCCATGGAATAATTTATACTTCTGAGGGAATTCTAAATATTAAGAACGAAAAATGGAAAAACGACTTTAGCTCGTTAGATGTAAACGGAACTTCCTATGTGGATCAGCAGTACAGCAAAGCCTATGTTCGGCATTTGTTCGCTGCGAATGAAATATTGGGTGGTATGATTACCAGTTTACATAATCTTGCCTTTTACTTGTGGTTAATAGGCGAAGCCAGAAATCGAATAATCAGTGGTGACTTTGCAAGCTGGAAAAACATCATGGTTAAAAAGCTTTCTGCAAGAATCTAATAACTAATTTTATCTTTACTTTTGAAGTAAGACTTAAATCAGCTTAAGGGATACATGAAAATTATCGACTATTACATCATTAAAAAGTTTTTAGGCACATTCTTTTATGCAATTAGCCTGTTAATTATCATTGTCATTATTTTTGATATTAGCGAAAACATCGATGAGTTTCTTGAAAACGACGCCCCACTTAAGGGAATTATTTTTGGTTATTACTTAAATTTCATTCCCTATTTCATCAACCTCTTCATTTATCTTTTCACCTTCATCTCAGTAATCTTTTTTACCTCAAAACTGGCATCGAATACAGAAATTATTGCCATGCTTAATAGCGGTATTAGTTTTAATCGGTTCCTCAGACCCTATCTTATCTCGTCAATTTTCCTTGCTGTGTTTTCATTTTATCTGTCAAATTTCCTGATCCCACCCGCCAATGAAAACCGAAGAGAATTCAAAGACCAATACATTTCGAAACTCACTCGACTTAAAGATCGACATATCCATATTCAAACCAGTCCGGGAGAATTTGTTTATGTTCAAAACTTTAGCGTGGCAACGCAAACAGGATTCAAATTCACCCTTGAAAAGTTTAAAGATGAAGAATTGACTTATAAATTAAGTGCCGAAAGAATAACATGGGATACCGCAAATAAGCAGTGGCATTTAATTGATTATTTTGTTCGGAATTTTAATGGGACTGAAGAATCACTTGCCATGGGAAATACCATGGACACTACCTTAGCCTTATTGCCACAAGATCTCTATATTCAGAAAGAAGATTATGAAATCATGAATTACTGGGAACTGAATGATAAGATTCAGTTGGAACGAATGAAGGGATCGGAAAACATAAAATCTTACGAAGTGGAAAAAGGGAAACGTTTAGCCTCCCCATTTGCCATAATCGTAATGGCACTCATTGGGGTTTCTTTATCAAGTCGTAAAGTTCGAGGTGGCATTGGCATGCACCTTGGATTGGGACTTGGTATTGCCTTTGCCTACATCTTATTCATGCAAATTTCAACTGTTTTTGCAACATTCGGTAACTTATCTCCACTCTATGCTGCATGGATCCCAAATATCATTTTTAGTATCATCGGGATTTACCTTTTAAAAAATGCACCTAAGTAAATCAAATTTAGCGGATTTATAAATTGAAGTATTTGTCTGTTCGAGCCTGTCGAGAACTGCAATTGCACATCTCGTCTCGACAAGCCCGATGTGACTATTTGGCTAGTATTTGATGGATAAGGTTCCATCGTACTGAACAAAGCTCATTTTTCCGATATCTGCTTTTCTTACCCCGTTTTTACCTTTTCTTACATTGGCATTATCCGAAGATTTTAAACCTTCTGTTCTTCCTTTGGCAATAAACTGACTGCTTTTAGTTTGTACATCTGAATAGAGAATTCCATCCGGAAATTCATATTTTGTGTATTTAAAGTCTACATCCAGAAAGTACTGGGGAGTGCCCAAAAAAGTTAAATCAATCTTGGCATATTTTCCATTTACCCGGATCGAATAAAAGTCTTTGTCTATTCGTGAAACGGTAAGTTTGTCATCGTAGGTATCAAGATCAATCATTCCGGCTACTCTTTCAAATTCAAATTCGGTATATTTTGAGTTAGAAGAAAACTCACCAACATAATTGGCTTCTACTTTATTGTCGTAGCAATCAGGGTATTCAAGAATGTCAACATTTTTGAATACAATGCCCGAATACTTACCTGTTAGTTTAAGTTTACTACCACAATCTTTAGCCCTTAATTCACAATCATACAAATTCAAATCCCCAAATTCAATGTTGCCAATGTGCAGATCGGTATACTTGGCTTTTCCTACAATTGATTTCAGTTCGGTGAAATAGAGTTTATCATCATACGAATCAATTACTACGGTTCCTACAACATCTGCTTCTATTTTCGAATATTTTGATTTTAAATTCATGTCGCCCATCACACCAATCTCAATATCCGTATCATAAATATCCATCTCACAGTTACCCAGGCTTTCAAAAAACAAATTCGAGTATTTTGTTTTTAACATTTCCACATTAGGAGTTTGGCCTGCCCTCATGTCCACATCATAAAGGTCAAATTCAATCTTTCCTACATAATCCGGCATATTTACTTCTGAGTATTTTTGATGCAGTTTAAAATCATGGTTATCAGGCACTGTAAGAATGTAATTCAATTTGTATTCTTTTAAATTTACAATTGGTCCTGTGGTGAGTGTTGCAACAATTTTATTCACCAGTCCGGTAATAACAGTTGATCTTACCGTAGTAAAAATTCCTGTTTTGATCTCCAGGAGGGACGGGGAATTATGCACCTCCATTTCTTCAAGTGCCTGAATTGTAAGATCTAGATCCTCTTGATCACTGGCCCTGAGTTTGTAAAAACATTCCAGTTTTACTTTTTGTTGATTCCAAACTTTAACCGTCAGGTCGCTGCTTTTATTGGAGAAATTGATACGTGTATTCGATTTAATATCGAATTCTTTTTCAATTACGCCTTCTTTTTCGTAGGCACTTACACTAATTGCAAAGCCCATTAGCAATGCAATAATTAATAATTGACTTTTAAGTTTAATAATATTTTTCATGATTCTGATTTTTAAAATTGTCATTTTTCTTTTTGTCAATTTCAGCTAACATTAATTCGAGTATGCGAATTTTGAGTTCATAATATTCGAATAGTGTTTTTACAAGTCGAGGGTTTCCTCCGAGCTCTGCAAAATCTTTAAGGCTTTCGGCTTTTAATTTTTCCAGATAATCTATCTCATTAAAAATGTCCGCGAATTCATTTCTATTTAAATCATTTACTTTAATCTGATCCCATTTTTCGGCAATCGAAGCCTGATAGAATTTCTCTTGTTCTGCATATTCAGGAGAAATATCGGCCAATGAAAACTGAACCACTTTAGGTGTTGGATTTAAAACCGAATTCAAAACAAAACCACTGATCACAGCCAATAAAATGATCGCAGCGGCTTTCCAACTTAAAAAATGAAGCGTTCGCTTAGACTTCAGTTCAGACTGAATGCCCGACCAAATAAAATCATCATCCGGTTCTTCCACATCCAGCGAAGCTCTGTTTTTCTTTAAAGATTCTTCAAAATTAGTTTCCATCAAATGTTACTTTAATTTTATCCATTAAAATTGATCGGGCACGTAAATACTGTGTTTTTGAGGTTGATTCAGAAATTTTCAACATTTCACCGATCTCCTTGTGTTTGTACCCCTCCAGTGCAAATAAATTAAAAATCACTCTGGACCCCTTGGGCAACTCTTTAATCGCCTGATGAATATATTCGGGATTATTTGCAGCATATTCATCCCAGCTATACGAATCGGGTTTTTCAAAATTCCCTGATTCTATTGTAACAAGCATTAATTTATTTTTGCGCAAATGGCTGATACATTTATTGATTACGATTCGCTTAAGCCAGGCTCCGAAAGTCGACTTGCCTTCAAAACGCTTCAGGTTTCGGAATGCACTTACAAATGCATCCTGAAGAATGTCTTCGGCCTCGTGCCTGTCGTTTAGCATACGTGCACAAATATTGTACATCGCCTTCGAATATAATTTGTATAGCTTGAATTGAGCACGCGAATCACCGCAGATACATTGTTTAATCAATTCGGCATGCATTTCAAATTCTGGCTTCAAATCCTATTCGTTTTTAATAAAGACGGAAATAAAAATAAAAAGTTGGAAAGCATCTTAAAATATTGATGAAAAGTAAAAATTTCCTTTAAAATCTTTGGATAAATCAACTGGCCTGTCAAATAAGCCATAAACCGATGATCCGCTCCCACTCATTGATGCATAAACTGCACCCTTTTGATAGAGCGTGTTTCTGATCACCTCAATCACTGGATATTTTTTGAAAATATTCTCCTCAAAATCATTTTTTATGATCTTCTTCCAATTGCTTACCGGTATTTGAATTTCATTAATTAATGAATGGTCTACAGGGCTAACTTTTACATCTGTAAATGCTTCAGCTGTTTTGACATGGATATTGGTTTTCACAATGATTATTTGGTAACCTTTCAAGCTTAAATCAATTTCTTTAAAAATATCTCCTCTTTCAGTTGCAAAAACGGGTTTATTTAAAATGAAGAAAGCACAATCTGCCCCCAGTTTACGTGCATAACTGAGTAGTTGATCCTGTGTGAGCTTTAATTCAAAAAGTTCATTTAGTAAAATTAAAGCCTGGGCTGCATTTGAAGAACCTCCTCCTAAACCGGCTCCCATTGGAATTACTTTATGTAAATGCATTTTCACTTCAGGCAAATCAAAATCTTGCTTAAGCAAGTGGAACGCCTTTAAACAAAGATTGCTTGCCCCATTTCCTGGAATGGCCAAACCACTCGTATTAAAAAAAGGCTTATCATCAGCTGATTTTACAATTTCCAAAACATCGCATAAATTAATGGGATAAAAAACGGTTTCAAGGTTATGAAAACCATCTTTACGCTTTTCAACAATGTTTAAGCCCAGATTTATTTTAGCATTTGGAAAAGCGATCATGACAAATATTTTTCAATCTAAATTCATTGAACCATAAAATTAAAAAATATAACCGCGTAACCTGCGATATTTTTTTAACTGGGCGACAAATACCAAATTCAATTTTGTTAACTTTGAGGAAGAATTAAACAATTCTGATTTCTCAAACTACTTTATGGCACTTCTAAATTCAGTTTTCTTATGGCTTATTAAAAAAAGGATTCACCAAATTGATCTTTTTAAAAAGTATCCGCATGAGGTTCAGGAGGAGTGGCTCAAAAAATTAATTCAGAGTGCCAAAGACACGGAGTGGGGGAAGAAATATGGTTATGAAAACATCCACACCTATCAGGATTTTGCCAATAATGTTCCGGTAAATGATTATGAATCGCTCAAACCATACATCGAACGATTAAGGAAAG
>CALOCL010000021.1:0-36395 GCA_942491855.1 uncultured Bacteroidales bacterium | reverse complement strand
GTAGTCCTGTTGTTTTTCTTCCGGGTTTTACAACTCCAGGTTCTGTATGGGATGAAACCGTGGCGAATTTGGAAAGTAAGAATGAGGTACATCTGATTTCTTATGCAGGTTTCAACGGAAATGAACCCATAGAAATGCCATGGTATAAAACTGTTAAGGATGAATTAATCAAATACATCAAAAATAGTGAATTGAAAGAGCTTCGGATTGTGGGGCATAGCATGGGAGGTAACCTGGCCATTGATATTGCAGCTGCTTTGCCAAATCAGGTAAAGGCTTTGTTGCTGGTGGATGCCATTCCCAACATGCGTGAGCTAATGATGCCGGGAGTTCCTGCAGAAAGTTTGATGTACGATAGTCCGTATTACAAACAGATGCTTGAAATGGAGGCAGAACAGTTTAAAGGTATGGCAAGCATGATGGCTGCAAACATGACCATGAATATGGAGAAAATTCCGCTACTGACTCAATGGATTTTAGAAGCCGATCGTAAAACTTATGTTTATGGTTATACCGATTTGTTAAAACTGGATTCAAGGGAAGTATTTCCCCAGGTTAAGGCCAAAACTTTAATCTTTGGTGCTGCATTTCCCGATATTGAAGTTGCCAGGTCTAATTTTGAAAAGCAATATTCGGGCTTGAACAATAAAAGTTTAGAGATGGTGCCTGATAGTAAACATTTTATTATGTTTGATCAACCCGAGTGGTTTTACAAAAAAGTTAATACTTTCTTAGCCGATGAATTCTAAAAACAAACCCCTTTTTAAAACGCTTTACCAGGATTCCTTTCCGATGGTAAAACAGATGTGTCTGGGTTTTGTAAACGGTGATGACGATGTGGCGAAAGATTTAACACAGGAAGTATTCATCACGATCTGGAATAAGTTAGACAGCTTTAAAGGAAGGTCGAGTTATAAAACATGGATCTACAGAATTACTGTAAATACTTGTTTGCAACATCTACGTAAAGAAACAAAGAAAAATGAGTTATCCATCTCTAAGTTTGAACATCTCTTAACAGACGAATCCGATACCACCAGGACGGAAGCAGGCAAGGATTTGTATCAGGCAATAGCTCAATTAAATGCAGTGGATAAGCTTGTAATCATGATGGTGTTGGATGGGCTCGAATATGAAAGTATTTCGGAGGTTATGGGAATAAACGAAACAAATGTGAGGGTAAAAATTCACCGAATAAAGAAACGACTTAAAAAGATATTAGATCATGAATAAAGAATTTAAAGATCTTCAGCGTAAGTGGGAAGATGATAAAAAGAACAGGGCAAGTAAGTCATCAGACATTGATGAGTTGATACAGAAAATAGCTGCCAAAAAGAGAGCGAATTTGTATTTTCATTACGGAAATATTTTCATCTTAACACTGGTGCTAATTGGAATCTCACTCTTCTTTTATTTTGTTGCACCTGTTGAAGAAACGCTAAGTAGGATTGGAGTAGGGCTGATGCTCGTTGGATTAGCTATCCGAATTGTGATTGAATTTTTTAGCGTCATAAAATCAAAAAGAATAGATGTCACTTCGAATACGCTTGAGAATACCAATAACACAATTGCTTTTTACAGGTTTCGGAAATTAATCCATGGTCCGGTAACGCTAACCATTGTTGGTTTCTATACCATTGGATTTTACATGATCTCCCCTGAATTTAGTCAGTATCTCAGCTTTTGGAAAATGATTTTAATTGATGTTTCTTATATTCCTATCGCCATCGTTCTGATCATCGTTATCCGAAATGGAATTAAAAAGGAAATGAAAACCTTAACGGAAATTATCGAGCTTAAAAGGGAGATTCAAGAATAGAACTATTTGATTTCCTCACCAAAACATTACCTTTAACTTTTTACAGTTACTAGTTTCGCTCAATTGCCAATTTTGCATGATAAAAAGAACAATCGAATTACTTGCACCGGGTGGAGATTTGGATTCCATTAAGGCAGCTATTGCAGCAGGAGCAGATGCGGTGTACTGTGGTTTGAATAAGTTTAATGCGCGAAACAGGGCTGCCAATATTACATTGGATGATTTAAATGGCATTTTAAGACTTGCGCATAAAAATAATTGTCAGGTTTTTCTTACACTGAATATCCTGATTGTCGAAAGTGAAATCCCTGACCTTATTCGTCTTTTAAACAGGCTTGTAAATACAAGTATTGATGGCGTAATAATTCAGGATTTAGGATTGTTTTACCTGCTGTCGAAATATTTTGGAAGTCTGAAAATACATGCATCCACTCAGCTTACAACTCATAACGATGGGCAGGTAAAATTCTTGGAAAAACTTAAAGCGAATAGAGTGAATCTTTCACGCGAGTTAAACATTGAAGAGATAACAGCTTTAACCGCTGTGGCTCATGAGATCGATGTTTTAACCGAAGTCTTTGTGCATGGTTCATACTGCATTTCTTTTTCGGGTATTTGTTACATGAGCTCGCTTCATGGTGGGAACTCAGCAAACAGAGGTCGATGTAGTCAGCCTTGCAGAGATCAGTATGAAACGACTTCTCAGGGAATTGACTTTCCCCTTAATTTGAAAGATAATTCTGCCTTTGCTAATTTAAAGGAATTAGCTGATGCCCAGGTTGACGCTTTAAAGATTGAAGGTAGAATTAAAAAGTTTCATTACGTGTACAAGGTTGTAACGGCCTATCGAAAGCAGCTTCAGAATTTATACGATAATATTTTGTTGCACAGCGACGATAGCAACCTTTATAAAGTTTTTAATCGCGATTTTTCCAACGGATATTTAAAAGGAGATGTCAATAAAAATATGTTTAGTGAAAACCCGCGTGATAATTCAGCCACCCATTTAGCAAGCCTATCAGGAGGTACCTCAGATGCAGAAATTGAAAAAGCTGAAAATGATCTTTATGAGGAAAAAGGGAAATTCAGATTGGAGATCAAGAAAGAAATTGACAAGCTAAGTGTAGCTCTTACACCACTAACCATAAAGGTTTCTGGTAAATCCGGGTTGCCCTTAAAAGTAGAAATAAAAACGGATCATTCTTCATTTCAAATTGTTTCTGAAAAGAACCTGGTAAATAAGGGTGAATTACCCTTGGATCGTGAGATGTTAGTCAAGAGATTTAAAGCCATAAATGATACTGAATATTACATTGCGGATATCGAACTGGAAGAACTGATGCCCAATCTCTTTATTACTTTTAAAGAATTAACATCCCTTAAAAATCGAATTCTTTTTGTTCTGAAAGATTCAAAAATAACCTATGCTCCGATTAGGATTCCTGCCTTAAAAGGGCATAAGGATTTAAAAATCAAACCGACGATTTCTGTCTTAATCTCCTCTAAAAAAGATTTAAAGCTTTGTGCTGAAAGTGAAGCTGATATTTATTTCCAACTCCCAAATGATTTTACCAGCAAACTTTCAGACTTTGTTGATCTTTTTAAAAACCATAAAAAATTAATTCCATGGTTTCCGGCGGTTTTAATTGGGGAAGGCTATCGTGCAGGCCTTGAACTGCTCAACCAATTACAACCAAAACTCATTGTTACAAACAATACTGGCATAGCCTTTGAGGCGGATAAATTGGGACTCTCGTGGATTGCTGGCCCCCAATTGAATATTGTTAATTCATTTGGGCTTTTATGTTTAAAAGAAAAATTTAATTGCAAAGGTGCATTTATTTCTAATGAACTTAATCAAAATCAAATTAGGAGCATTAAAAGGCCTGAGGATTTCAAATTGTTTTACAGCATTTATCATCCCATCATTTTAATGACGAGCAGACAATGCCTGTTTCATCAGGTCGTAGGATGTGAAAAAGATGGTATTGATGAACATTGCATCGGAACCTGCAATAAATCAGCTAGCATCACGAATTTAAAAAAGGAATCTTTTTTAATAAACAAAAACGAGGGAGAATTTAATAACATTTGCAATGGGATTAATTTCCTGAATACGGATATCCTAAGCGATATCCCCAACACTTTTTCAAGTTTCCTTATCGATTTAAGAGAGGTGGATACAGAAACAAAGATGACAGTGGATAAATTAAAAATCATTAAGTTTTTTGAAAATTGTCTAAATGGTGATGATGATTCAAAATTGGAATTAAAAAAGATGATCCATCCCACAAATAACAAACAGTACAAAAAGGGAATTTAATTTGTTTTTAAAATCTGTTTAACATTACTAAGATCTACAGAATTCACGAGAAACTTGCGCCATTTTAAACCCGATTCCTTTTTAAAGAATCCCAAAATAATGAATGAAGTGATGAGGTAGGAAATGCTGCTGGCTATTCCTGCACCCAATATTCCATAATTCGGAATCATGAAACTAAACAGTGGGATGGCAATGATTAATCCGGCAAAGGATGCAATTGAATTAAGGTGATATTTCCCGATACCTGAAAAATAATGACTGATGATGATATTTAGGTTAAGAAATAAAGCTCCTGGTGCCAATGCTTGAACTACTAATCGAACTTCTCCAAATCCATCCCCAAAAATAAATTCGTAGAAGGAAGAGGGAAGAAAAACCATGGGAAGTAAAATGATAAAACTGATTACAAGACTTAATTTACTCAGGTTGAGAGTGAGTGTTTGTGCCTCTTGTTTATCGCTCATGTTCACGATTCTGGAATATTGAACCAGACTAATGCTTCTGCTCACCAACCAAACCGATTCGATGAGCGAAGTTCCGTTAGAAAAGATTCCAACCTCTGCTTCGGTATAAACTTGCCCCAGCCAGTAGTAACTCATTCTAAAACTCAGTAGCTGAAAAATATGGGCCAATTGATTTAAGATCCCTAATCGAAACATTTCCTTAATCAACAAAAAGAAATTTTGTGAGGACACTGATGAGGCCTTTAAGTTCCTTTTTAAAAAAATAAAACTTAACAAAAGTACCAGGCCAAAGGAAAGAAAGATGGCAATAAAATAGCTGTCGATACTAATTTTAGTTCCAACAATAAAAAGGAAAATCAGGACCAATAAAATCAATAGGGGTTGCAAAAACCCTAATAAATTTGCCGTTTTAACCTTTTCCAATCCAATTAAAAGATTAGTATGGATTGAAATAAAAGAGCTTAAAATGGATAACAAACAAATGTCGAGAATAAAAGCTTCGGGTATAATTTGTGTGAACTTTAAAATAAAATAAAAAGTACTACTCATCAGTACTGTCCAAAGATAGGAGGGGAAAAGCAATTTTCGAATGCCATATCGTGGTGCCAAATAAACCAAAGTACTTCCTCCAATTAAATTTGAAAACACCAATATGTATGTGATGGTAGCGATAATTAATCCTTGCTGCCCTTTGCCAATGGTTCCCAAATATTGGGAAATCACAATGGCAATCAGCAGATTAAGAACTGCCGCAAAAGCACGGGTGCCGATGGTATTAATTATTTTTCGAATCAATAGTAATGCTTTGTGATGGATGAGTAAACTTCGAACAACCTTCTGCCAATCGTCTCTTTGCTAAAATGATCGATGGCGTATTGGCGTATTTTATCTTTATCAAAACGATCCAATTGATCTAATGTATGATTGAGGGTTTTTAAAAACTGATCTTCATTTCCGGCTTCGACTAATGCCCCTCGCTCTGCATTCAAATGTTCATGAATTCCCCCAACCTCACTCGAAATAACCGGTACTCCGCAGGCAAAGCTCTCAAGGATAACTACAGGCAAGTTTTCGTAATGACTGAACATAATCATCAGATCAGCCGAACTGATAGCATCTGCTAATTCTTTACCTTCCAGTAATCCGGTAAAGAAAATGCAAGAATCGGTCATTTTGTATTTGGTTGCAATTTGTTTCATTCGCTCAAAATCTGCGCCATCCCCGATAAAGTGTAACTCAAAATCTTGTCGGATAGCGGATAGTTTCTTTATCACTTGTAAAATGCCACTAATGTTTTTTTGAGCATCGGTAAAACAGGACAGATGAACAATCTTTTTTCGCTTGTTATTAAATTTTTTGATCGGCGGACAAAAAAGTTCGACATCCACAACATTTGGAATAATTTGGTAATTTTTGTTTTGCAATCCATGAGCCTGCATCGCATTTTTTAAATTTTCGGTTACGGGCATAACTGCTTTAGCATACCTGACAACAAGCTTGGAAACTTTCTGTCGGAGTTTTCCTTTAAACGAATTAACCTCCGGTAAATATCGCGTCCAGTGTTCCGTTACCACGTAGGGTGTAAGTGTGAATGCCTCGTAAAGCCAAGCGATAAGACCCAGCCTTGTTAGTACATTTACATGGATGAGATCCGGTTTTCGAACGGTTTTAGTAATCATCAGAAAACCTTTAAAATGATAAAAGAAATATTTAAGCAAATTAATGACCTGTGCCACCGATTGGATTTTGCATTTTGATTTTCGGTAGTAGATCCGCCAGGTGTGAATTCCATCTTCTTCGGTGTTAGAGATGGTACTTACATCCCCTTCTAATTGATCCTCCGGATGAACATGAAGCACACTCACATCACAAATGCCGGCAACCGTTTCAGCATGCCTTTTAATGAACAGGCCGGGCATGGGATCGTATTTGTTCGGATACCATTTTGCTAAATATAAAACATGGGTTTTGATAGGTACAGAATGATTTGGCATCCTTTTAATTTAGTTGAATTGCCAAATAAAATTAGCAAATTTTTACAAGGATTCTGTGATTATTTTAATGGCGTTTTCTAATCGTTGTTGTCCTTTGCCCGATACAATTTGGTAGTCGCACTGATGTGTGCTTAATTCCTCTTTGTATTTTTTAAAAAAGTAGGCTCTTAACCCGGGATGTTCTCGTTGTGGATCAGGCTCCCAGGGAAGATCAACATCACAAAGTAAATAAAGATGATACTTGTTTTTTAAGATTTGAGCTAAAATCCAAGGATCACATTTTTGATATTTATGTTCACTCCAGATTTTGGTCACAATTAATTCTGTATCACAAAATAAAAATTGATTGGCATTCTTCGCAGTATTCTCTTCTCGATCAATTTGCTGTTTGGCGATCTCTAAAATATCAGCTGCCGTATAAGCCCTGTTCAAATTATCGATATAGCTTCGGGCAACTTCAGGTACCCATGGCTCATTAAAATGATTTGCCAATTGTGCGCATAAGCTTGATTTTCCGGTTGATTCCGGGCCGGTAATAGCGATTCGTTTAAGCAAATCCTTGTACCTCCTTCACTTGCCGTTTCCATTCGAGGTAACCCAAAACAGCAATAATTAGAAAAACAGTGAATTGAAATGAGGTTAGCACAAGCCCTTTGTAAAAATACAGTGGGATTGAAATAGCATCTCCGATAATCCAGTAAATCCAATTCTCAACTTTTTTTCGGGCCATGAGCCACATTCCAACAATAAAAATTGAGGTTGTGAGCGAATCCCAGTAAGGAACATTGCTGTCGGTATAATTTGAAAGCACATAAATTAGGGCAACTAAAAAGAAAATGAACATGGCCAAATTGACTAGGTGATCTCTTTTTGTACAAAAGCTGATGGGTAACATCTTTTTGCTTTTATCTTTTTTAGTCCATGCATACCAGCCATAAATGCTCATCACGAAATACACGATGTTTATCCCCATATCGGCATAAAGCTTTACGCCAACACAGATATAAACGTAGATTAAAACACTAATGATTCCGGTAGGATAAACTTTGATGTCAACCTTTTTTGCATACCAAACACTGAGTAATCCGAAAAAAACAGCAATAATTTCAAGTATCGTAGTATCGAGAATGTTTTGGTATAGAATGTCGAACATGCCTGTTGACTCCTTTAATTATTGCTTAAATTGGCATTGATAATTTTCAACACAAAAACAGAATGAGGGATTTCAAATGACTTATGAATTTCATCAGTTAGTGCTTTCATTACATCGAAATACTCCCCAAAAACTTGGGTGCTCATTCCGTTGGTTTTGCACTGAATTCCTTCATGCTTATTCAATCGATCAATAAAACCGAGAATGCTGGGTATAAATTCTTCTTTGAGCGGATAATAGCTAATATCAACTGAGGTATTCATGAGGAAAAATTTGAGTGTTAAATTTATCGCATATCAACAATTTCATAGTTTGGATATTCCGCTTCGTTGAAACTGAATTCGAATTCGCTAACTGCTTTGTTGATTGTTTGTTTTTTAATGGTGTAAGAATAGGTGCTTCCATTCTTGTCGAACATAGAAAAGCTATAAATTTGATCTAAGCCTTTTTCAATAGCGACCTCAATTTTAGTATAGGTTTTGCCTTCCAAAGGGGTGAGTTCAATGTATTGGATTGTTTTTCCGTTTAGCTGCCCCTCGGTGATAAATTTTGATTTGTAGTTGTCACCGTACGAGTTTAACAGGTTGGTTGGTGTAATCGCATCCGAATTTTCTTCCACATTGTTAATCATTACTTCTTCATCATCTGGTAAAAGGGTCCAAAGTGTTTTACCATCTGAAATCATGATTTGTTCGATAAAAGTTAATTTATACTTATCGCCCATCACCAGGAGCGTACCTTCCTTGTCTTCCTTAATTCCAGCTTCAACATTATTCATTGAATAAGTAAATTCAACTTCTAAAGTTTTGTGCGATTCCGTTTTTGCTATAACGCGATCAAGTATTTCGGTAGCCATTTTGTCTTTCTGAGCAAAGGCTCCAAAAGTTAGCAGTAAAAGTGTTGTCAGATAAATTGTTTTTTTCATTCGGATTTTATAAAGTATTTGTACTGTCATTCAATAAGTCTTTCAAAAACTGTTCCAAAGCGAATTCATTAGCAACCCTCACTTCGCGGGCTTTGCTACCCTCAAATGGGCCTACGATACCAGCGGCTTCAAGCTGATCAATAATTCGGCCAGCCCGGTTATAGCCTAATTTAAGCTTCCGTTGCAACAAGGAAGTTGATCCTTGTTGTGTTTGAACTATTATTCTAGCGGCATCTTCAAATAATTCATCCCTTTCATTCAAATCAATATCAGTTCCACCATTAATATCTTGTTCATCGGCAAATTCAGGTAAAATGTAAGGTTCCGGATAAGCCCGCTGTGCACCAATGAAATCAGTAATTTTCTCAACTTCTGCAGTATCCAGGAAAGCACACTGTAAACGAGTTAAATCACTACCTGTAGAGAGTAACATGTCGCCACGCCCGATTAATTGATCGGCTCCTCCGGTATCTAAAATTGTTCGCGAATCAATTTTTGAAATTACACGGAAAGCAATTCGAGCAGGGAAATTAGCTTTTATGGTTCCGGTAATAATATTTACTGAGGGCCGTTGTGTTGCAATGATCAGGTGTATTCCAATCGCACGCGATAATTGAGCCAGTCGAGTAAGTGGGTTTTCAATTTCCTTTCCGGCTGTCATGATTAAATCAGCAAACTCATCAACAACTAAAACCAAATAAGGCAAATACCTGTGTCCATGCACGGGGTTCAGTTTTCGGGCAATGAATTTTGTGTTGTACTCTTTAATATTTCTAACCTGGGCATCTTTCAACAGCTCGTAGCGATTATCCATCTCAATGGTTAATGAATTGAGGGTTCTAACCACAAGGCGCGTATCAGTAATTATAGCTTCTTCCGAATCTGGCAATTTGGCTAAAAAATGACGTTCAATTTTAGAGAAAAGTGAAAGCTCAACTTTTTTAGGATCGACCAGAATGAATTTTATTTGTGAAGGATGTTTTTTGTAAAGCAGAGAGGCCAGAATCGCATTGAGTCCAACAGATTTACCCTGACCTGTTGCACCTGCCATTAAAATATGCGGCATTTTTGTAAGATCAACGATAAAGCTTTCATTCGAAATGGTTTTTCCAAGCGCCAACGGAAGTTCCATTTTTGTGTTTCTGAAACGTTCGGATGCGAATAAGGATTTCATCGAAACAATTTCCGGATTCTTGTTCGGAACCTCAATTCCTATGGTTCCCTTACCCGGTATCGGAGCAATAATTCTAATTCCCATTGCCGCCAGGCTTAACGCGATGTCATCTTCTAAATTTTTTATTTTTGAAATACGAACACCCGGTGCAGGAATGATTTCGTAAAGGGTAACAGCCGGACCAATCGTGGCTTTGATTTTGTCAATCTTTATGGCATAATGATTGAGTGTTTCGACAATGCGATTTTTGTTTTCTTCCAGTTCATCTTTTTGAACTGAGATATTGTCGTCATCGTATTTCTCTAACAAATCAAGTTTTGGGAAAACATAATGGGGGAGATCCAAGGTAGGATCGTATTCGGTATCAATCCCTTGATAATCAACTTGTCCATTTCTGTAGTCGTGTTTTTCTTCAGGTGTTTCTTCAATGGTTAATTCAATATCATCCTCTTTTAGTGTTTTAATTTCAGTTTCATCAAAGTCGAGGTCCGGATCAGGGAATTCATCCAACGGATCATCGCTTAATTCTTCTTCCGAAATGACACCAACTGTTTTTTTAGGCTTAAAGTCTTCATCTTCCGAAACCGAAAACTCTACTGTATTATATTTGTCGCCTGAAGATTTTTTCGTCCTGAACTCAGTGTCATCATCCGTTAAACTATCCTCTTTTCTGCCTTTAAAAATACCAAGATAAATATTGAATGAGGAAATGAGGTAGGTAAACAAGATGAAAATTAAAGCGATCACAACACCCGGAATTCCAATCAAATCAATTAAAATTAGATTTGCCTGATACCCAAAAATGCCCCCCAGCACTGAGTAATCGGTATTCATGAACAAGAGTGCTAAAGTCACAGAAATCCATGGTAGTAAAAGCAGCGAGTGACGGAATAATTTGGCCAGCGAAACTATTTTTACTTTGAATAGGAGGTAAAATCCGTACACGAAAAGATTAAAAACGACTAAAAAGGATGAGAACCCAAGGGTGTCGTTAATGAAGAGTTTTGATAAGAGTGCACCTGTAAAACCGGTCCAGTTCTCAACGTCAGGATTTTGGTTTAGTTTGAAAAAAGAGGCAGAGGCGACTTTATCAAAATCGAGCCAGCCGGTATAAAAAAATGAGATAAATGCAATGAAAAGATAAATGGAAATCAAAACCAGGAAGAAACCGAAAACTTTCAGAAATTTGTCGTTGGTCAGAAAAGCAAAAGGACGAAAAGATCGTGCTCTTCGAATCCTCTTTTTTTTCGGAACATTGACCTTCTTTTCCTGAAACGAATTACTTTTCAACTGGTTGACTCTTCTAGGCATCTAGTGTTTTGTTCTAATGTCAAAAGAAACAAAGGTAATAAAATATGTATGAATTTAGTTGGTAAACTTGAGAATGATCAATGCTTTCTGAAAACAGAAAATTTTAACGGCCAAATAATTTTTTTAATTCATCCTTGGTCATTTCTTTGTAATCGGCCGGAATCGAAAAAATTTCATCGGCAAGCGCCTCCTCTTTTATTTCGGTTGCAGAAAAGCGCATCAATAATCCTCTGGCTTTAATCTCGTATTCAAGCATAACTCCATCAATTTGGTTAAACAAAGGATCGCCATAATTAATTCCGGTATTTCCCAGCTCATCTGTGTAAAACACAGTGAAAGCATTTTCGCCATTAAAGTCGGCAGCATTTACTTCAATGGTTACTTTTTTACATAGATAACCTTCAATCACTTTAGTCTCTTCCTCGAAGATTACTTTTATGTCATTATATTTTTTTCGTTCAAGATTGATTTCATCAACCGATTTTTTCACAGCTACTTTTCGTCCTGCGAAATCCATCAAGCTAATGGATGTTTTATTGTTGCCATCAAAAATAGTTATCTGATCGCCCATGCCGGTTTTGAGTTCGCTTTTTGATTTGTTGTTTTTTAGGAAAAAGACCATCTCATCCGGAAGCATTGCTTTCATCGATTCATTGAGTCCCATGCCTTCATAAGAAATAGCATACCTTATTTGGCCTTGAAACATTTTTTGCGAAAAACCATTCAGCGACAATATCAGTAGACTTACCAATATTATCGCTGATTTTGAAAATGTTTTCATTTCCTGAAAATTTTAAGAATAATTGAGATCGGATTATCTCTCAATTTTAATTTCTGTCATTTGATCACCTTGTCTTATTTGATCGATCACTTCTAAGCCTTTAACAACTTTACCAAAAACGGTATGGTTTCGGTCGAGGTGTTGGGTGTTTTGACGGCTACGGCAGATAAAAAATTGTGAACCACCAGTATTTCTTCCGGCATGTGCCATTGAAAGAACGCCCCTGTCGTGATATTGATTTTCACCATCCAGTTCACAGTCAATATTATAACCTGGTCCACCTGCTCCTGTACCATCCGGGCATCCACCCTGAACTACAAAATCCGGAATTACTCTGTGAAAAGTCAGTCCATTGTAAAATCCCTTTTCTGCCAGTTTTACAAAATTATCTACGGTATTTGGAGCATCTTTGTTAAAAAAAGAAACTTCCATATCGCCTTTCGCCGTTTTTATGATTGCTTTCATTATTGCTAAAATTTGATTTGATATTTATTTAAAAGAATGTCTTTATTTTACGCCACGCATAATTTTATTCCACCTTATTTTTCCTTTAAATAAGGATTTGTTAGGATCAAGAGAAAACCAAACCAAAGATGCCTTACCAACAATGTGGTCTTCGGGAACAAATCCCCAAACTCTTGAGTCGGCTGAATTATGACGATTGTCGCCCATCATCCAGTAATAATTCATTTTAAAAGTATAGGTATCTGATTCCTCGCCGTTGATGAAAATTTTATCATCCCTGATCTCAAGATCATTTTTTTCAAAAGAGTGAATGATACGCTTGTACAAGGCGATGTTTGTAGTATTAAGTTTAACCGTTTCCCCTTTCTTCGGGATATGAAGAGGGCCAAAATTATCGAGATTCCATTTATGCGCATCATCATGCGGGAAGATACCGGGGTCGTTTACCCCTGCAGGTTCATTTAATGGTTCAACGGAAATTACATTACTAAAGGCTTTGATTTTTTCAGCAGATTCTTCGGTTAAAGTCATGTAATATTCTCCGGTATTGTTTCCGCTCTGAATATCTTCAGTGATGTCCAGTTTCTCCAGAACTCGTGGGTTGAAACGGGTTCCGTTTGTAAAAACCTTATACTTGAATTGACGAATGCCAGGGCTTTCTTTAATTTCACCATTGATATAAACCTGGCGATCGATAATTTGGAGATTATCGCCTGGCATACCCATACAGCGCTTAATAAAGTTTTCTCTTTTATCCAAAGGACGACTGGTGATTTCTCCAAAGTTGGCCTTGTCGTTCATCACCCGGTCTCTCCCATACTCACGAATCATGGTATAGTAACTGATATTGCTTTGCCATTTTACCGAAAGCGTATCACCATCCGGAAAATTAAAAACTACCGCATCATGTCTTTTAACTTTGGTAATGCCCGGGAATCGAAAGTAGGGTAATTTAATACTTTCGATATATGATTTAGTCGATCGTGTGAGTGGTAAAGTATGGTGTACAAAAGGAAATGCGATGGGTGTCATTGGTGCTCTTGGGCCGTAAGCAATCTTACTAACAAAAAGAAAATCGCCAACCAGTAAGGTTTTTTCCATAGAGGATGTAGGAATTGAATAAGCCTCAAAAATAAAAATGCGAATAATTGAAGCTGCAATGACTGCAAATATGATGGCATCTGTCCATTCTCGGATAAATGATTTTTTTCTTTCTGGCTGTTGGTCGGGATGAGTGTAAATTATTTCTTCCTTGAAACCCAAGTAAGGCAAATAAACAAACGGCAGCACTGCTCCAACTCCTTGTTGCAAAAGACTGAATTTTCCATAACATTTCAGTAATTCTACAATCATCAACATGAAAACAAATACGTTGATAAAAGGAAATAGTAGAAATGCATACCACCACAAAGGCTTTTTAATAATCTGAAGCCAAATATAAAGATTGTAAAAAGGAATCAAAGCCATCCACCCTGGCTTACCAGCTTTTTCGAATAATCGGTAGGCAAAAATGGCAGGGATGGTGAATGAAAGTGGGATTAAAAGAAGAAGTAAAAGCATATTTTGGTTGTTTTTTTATACGCGAAATTACAAAAGATTTAAGAATGCTAAGTTAAAAGATGTTAAGAATATAATGAGAAACCTTAAAATTACTTAAAACCGAAAACTTCAGGTATGGCTATCTGTAATCGAAGGCCAGGAATCATTTTGTTATCGGTAGGTTGATGATAAAAGTGGGGTTCAATTCTTAGCGACAGATCGGATGAGACTTTAAAATCGAATAAATGTGCATCTACGGCAGCATCCACAACGTTAATCAGATACCAAAAACCGGTTAGGATATAGCTTAATTCCAAATTCCTCCTAGATTTATCTTTACCTATTTTGAGTTGTTCTTTACTGTATTGTTCGTAATAATCATTTGGAGGAATCTCATTCTCATCAATAGGCACAAATTCATAGGCAGCCTTAAATAGCTGGTATTCTTTTTTGTTCTTATTTATATAGTAAATTAAAGTTCCGAATCCTGCGTACACAAGAGGAATTTTCCAGTATTTTTTATTATACGCCTGACCTAAACCAGGTAGTATGAAAGAATAAAGACTGGCTTTATGGGGTGAGTGTGGTTTTTTTTCTTTTTGACCAAAATCAGTAGGTGCCTGAGCCTGACCCTCAGCAAGAGATGCAAATAAGAAAATAATGAACAGAAAAATAATTTTGGTTTTCCTTACATTAACTTGAAACATCCACAATTGCTTTTAAGAATAAAAACCTGATTTGAGCGAAATTAGGATTTAATAAGATTTAAGATTCTGAGAAATTCTTCGTCAGTTTCGAAAGAAATAACAATATTGCCTAAACCTTTATTGTTCCTTCTGATATCCACTTTGGTATTAAAATACTCAATGAGCTGTTCCTTGTTTTGAAGGAAATCTTCGGGTAACTGAGTGCTTGGTCTTTCTTTGATTCGTGGTCTGGCATTCTTTCTCACCATTTCTTCAACCTGTCGAACAGATAAGTTTTGCTCAATTATTTTTTGCAAGATTCTGAGTTTGGTTTCATCGTCGGGTGTATTGATTAAAGCACGTGCGTGCCCCATAGTAATTTGATCGTCCTTTAGTGCAATTTGCAATTCGGCAGGTAATTTTAAAAGCCTGATATAATTTGAAATAGTGGTTCTGTTTTTTCCAATTTTATCACTGAGTTGATCCTGAGTTAATTGACATTCTTCAATCAATCGATTATAACTAATTGCAATTTCAATGGCATTTAAATCTTCCCGATGAATGTTTTCAACCAATGCGAGTTCGAGCATTTGCTCATCGTTAGCAACCCGGATATAGGCCGGCATTTGCTTGAGGCCTGCAAGTCTTGCAGCGCGAAATCTTCTTTCCCCCGAGATGAGCTGGTATTTGTCGTATCCAAGTTTACGGACTGTTATCGGCTGAATAATGCCTTGCTCCTTAATCGATCTAGAAAGATCTTCCAAAGCAATATCATCAAATTCAATGCGAGGTTGAAAGGGGTTTGTTTCGATGATACTCATGTCCATTAACGCTACTGCACCAACAACATAATTGCCGGAAATATCATTAGAAGTTATATCGGTATTAGGACTTTGCAGTATCGCATCCAATCCTCTTCCTAGCGCTTTTTTCTTAGGTTTCATTCTTCAGGTCTATTTGTTTGTCAGCTTCGTCAACTTTAGTCATTTCGTTGTTTTGGAGAATTTCACGGGCAAGGTTTAAATAATTAATTGTACCAGTGCTATCTGCATCATGCATGATAATTGTTTCGCCAAAACTTGGAGCTTCACTAAGGCGTGTATTTCTATTAATCAGGGTATCAAAAACCATTTGCTGAAAATGCGTTTTAACTTCTTCAACCACTTGTTTCGAAAGACGTAATCGTTTATCGAACATGGTTAGTAAAATCCCTTCGATGTCTAAATCTTGATTTAAACGAGATTGAACAATTTTTAAAGTATTGAGCAGTTTGCCGAGTCCTTCGAGCGCGAAATATTCACACTGAACTGGAACGATAACCGAATCAGCTGCGGTAAGTGCATTAACCGTTAGCAGGCCTAAAGAAGGTGAACAATCAATGATGATGAAATCATAATCCTCTTTAATTTGATCGGTAACCTTCTTCATCATCTTCTCCCGATTTGGCAGATTGATCATTTCAATTTCAGCACCCACCAAATCGATGTGAGCAGGGAGGATATCCAAGAAGGGTGTTTTTGTTGAAAGGATAATGTCTTTAGGTTTAACATCATCCATTATGCATTCATAAATGCTGGTTTTAATGTTTTTCGGATCGAAGCCAACACCTGAGGTGGCGTTTGCCTGCGGATCAGAATCAATAATGAGTGTTTTAAATTCGAGTACGGCAAAACTTGCACCCAAATTGATGGCAGTTGTGGTTTTGCCAACTCCACCTTTTTGATTTGCTATTGCGATTACTTTACCCATAGATTTATTTGCATAAATGCATAAATGAAAACTTCCTGAATCTACAAAAATATAATTTTTGCTTGCATTACAAGGGGTTAATCAATTTAAGTTATTAACTGAAAAGAAGAAATTGTTAGTAATCTTTGGTAGTGAATACTTTATGATTCAAAAACAAATGAAAAAGAAAATTTTTAAGCTTCGTCCTTGTTTTCAACCTCTGTGGCATCTGATTCTGAAGCGAGATCTTCAAACTCAATGGTTTTAGGTTCTTCCATAACCACAGGTGCTTCTACTGGTTCTTCAGTAGGTTCTTCTCCGCTGGTGATAAAATTAATTACTTCAGTCAAACCATTGGCAAACTTCTCAAAATCTTCCTTGTAAAGAAAAATTTTGTGTTTTTCATAAAAGAATTTACCCTGATCATTATTAAAGCGTCTTTTGCTCTCGGTAACAGTGATATACTTCTCATTGGCACGTGTCGCTTTTACATCAAAAAAATAGGTTCTTTTCCCCGCTCTAATAGCTCTAGAAAATATTTCCTCTCTTCTTTCCTTATTGTCTGACTCTTCCATTTTGGTTAATTATTTTAATTGATGGCTATCTTTAAGCAAATATAAAAATATTATTTAAAAAAGAAAGTAATAATCAGAAGTACTTCAAAATTCAATAACAGGTAAATTTCTGAGGTTTACGATATTAAAATCCTCTTTATTTTAGTCGTGTCGCTTTGAAAGAAAAAGCTTAACTTTGCTGCCACTTATTTTAATTAATTATAGTTCATTTACTTGTTTGTATGCTTAGTAGAAGGCAGTTAAGGATCAAAGTGCTACAGGCACTGTACGCATTCTTTCAATCCGATTCGGATCGGGTGGATTTTGGAGAAAAGCAATTATTTAATAGTATTGATAAAATTTACGAATTATGCTTTTGGCAATTATCAATATTAATTGAGTTGGTTGATTTTTCGAAGGGAAGATTGGAGGGAGCCAAACAAAAACATTTTCCTACAGCCGAAGATTTAAATCCCAACACTAATTTTATCAATAATAAATTCATCACTCAACTGAGCAATAATCGGATTTGTCAAAAAAAGTGTGATCAGTACAAAATTTCGTGGGCCGATCAAAATGAAATGATTCGGAAACTTTACCTCAAGGTTGTTGAGAGTAGCTATTACGAAAAGTTCATGTCAACAAAAGAAGAAACCACGTATGAGGAAGATCAGGAATTTATCATTCTTTTGCTCAAAAAAGTAATAGCAAAATCCGATTCACTTAAAAACTTTTACGAAGATATGAGCATTTACTGGTCGGATGATTACCACTCAGTTACGGCTCTGGTTATAAAAATGATTAACTCATTCACAGAGAAAGTAGATGAATATCACCTGCCTCCCGTAATTTACAAAACAGCTCAAGATGTAGATAACGAAGACGTTAGTTTTGTAAAAGCCCTCTACCGCAAAACCATTATTAACTCTGAAAAACACGAAAATCTGATTGCCGAGAAAACAGTTAATTGGGATTACGACAGAATTGCCATAATGGATGTGATCATCCTAAAAATGGCTTTAACAGAATTAACTGAATTTAAATCGGTACCGGTAAAAGTTACTTTAAATGAGTATATCGAGCTATCAAAATACTACAGTACCCCTAAAAGCAATGTTTTTGTAAACGGGATTTTAGATAAGCTTATTGCTGATTTAAGCGAAAGCCGTGAAATCAAAAAATCCGGTCGTGGATTAATGAAATAAATTCAAATATATAGATAGCTCCATATAAAAATATCTTCTAATTTTCTTATCTTTGCACAGTGCTTTAACCAAAGCGCCGAATACGTTATTTTATAAAAATTTACTTAAACTTACCACCATGGCTTTCGATCTTGAAATGATAAAAACGGCATACGCAAACTTTGTTGAAAAAGTTAATCATGCACGAAAAACAGTTGGACATCCGCTTAGTCTGACCGAAAAAATTCTTTACGCACATTTAGACGAAGGCAAGACAAATCAGAAATATAATCGAGGAGAGTCCTATGTTGATTTTCGACCGGATAGAGTTGCCATGCAGGATGCCACTGCTCAAATGGCCTTGCTTCAGTTTATGCAAGCAGGTCGATCTAAAGTGGCAGTTCCTTCCACAGTGCACTGTGATCATCTTATTCAGGCAAAGCTGGGTGCCAAAGAAGATTTAGCCACAGCAAACACTACCAATAATGAAGTTTACAATTTTTTGAGTTCAGTTTCTGACAAATATGGAATTGGATTTTGGAAACCTGGCGCAGGGATCATCCATCAGGTAGTGATCGAAAATTATGCTTTCCCTGGTGGAATGATGATTGGAACAGACTCACACACCGTTAACGCCGGAGGGCTTGGGATGGTTGCCATTGGTGTGGGAGGCGCTGATGCCGTTGATGTAATGGCCGGTATGCCCTGGGAATTGAAATTCCCTAAGCTGATTGGAATTAAACTTACCGGAAGATTAAATGGATGGACTTCAGCAAAAGACGTTATCTTAAAGGTAGCCGGGATTTTAACCGTTAAAGGAGGTACAGGTGCCATTGTTGAATATTTCGGATCAGGTGCAGAAACTATCTCCTGCACAGGAAAAGGTACAATTTGTAATATGGGTGCAGAAATAGGTGCCACCACTTCTATCTTTGCTTACGATGCAAAAATGAAGGAATATTTAGTCGGAACAGATCGTGCCGATGTGGCGGAATTAGCGGATGGGATTTCTGAACATTTAAAGGGTGATCCGGAAGTTTATGAACATCCTGAGAAATATTTTGATGAAGTTATTGAAATTAATCTTGATACCCTCGAGCCCTACATAAACGGACCTTTTACTCCGGATTTAGCCACTCCAATTTCTGAATTTGCCAAAGCCGTAAAAGACAATAATTGGCCTCAAAAACTGGAAGTGGGATTAATCGGCTCATGCACCAATTCTTCGTACGAAGACATTAGCCGGGCAGCTTCAGTTGCAAAACAAGCACTGGATAAAAACCTAAAAGTTAAAGCAGAATACACTGTAACACCAGGATCTGAATTGGTTAGGTTTACTGTTGAACGAGATGGATTTCTGGATGTATTCAAATCAATTGGCGGAGTTGTTCTGGCAAATGCCTGTGGACCGTGCATTGGTCAATGGGCTAGGCATGGAGCCGACAAGCAGGAAAAGAATTCAATCATGACTTCCTTCAATCGGAATTTTGCCAAACGAAATGACGGGAATCCGAATACTCATGGATTTGTCGCCTCACCGGAAATTACAACCGCTTTTGCCATTGCAGGTGATCTGGCTTTTAACCCGCTAACCGATGAATTAGTAAATGAGAAAGGAGAATTCGTTAAATTAGATGAACCTAAAGGGCTTGAAATGCCTGAAAAAGGATACGCTGTTGAAGATAGTGGTTACCAGGCTCCGGCAGAAGACGGAGGATCGGTTGAGATTAAAGTGGATCCGAAATCCGATCGACTTCAATTATTAACGCCTTTCGAACCTTGGGACGGAAAAGATTATACCGGTTTAAAATTACTGATTAAAGCACAAGGTAAATGTACAACCGATCATATTTCGATGGCAGGACCATGGTTAAAGTACCGTGGCCATCTCGATAATATTTCGAATAATTTATTGATCGGTGCGATTAACGCTTTTAACGGCAAAACAAACACCGTAAAAAATGACATTAAAGGTGGATATTTGCCTGTTCCTGAAAGTGCGAGAACTTACAAATCTTCGGGTTTAGCTACCATTATCATTGGAGACGAAAATTATGGCGAAGGATCTTCACGAGAGCATGCAGCCATGGAGCCAAGGAATCTTGGAGCTAAGGTAGTTCTGGTAAAATCTTTCGCCCGAATTCATGAAACAAACCTGAAGAAACAAGGGATGTTGGCCATAAATTTCGAAGACAAAAATGATTATGATAAGATACTGGAGGATGATGTTTTTGATATTATTGGATTAACAGAATTTGCGCCTGGTCGTAAATTACAGGTAACACTGCATCACAAAAACGGAACCATTGATAAATTTAATGTAACCCATACCTACAATCGGAGCCAAATAGAGTGGTTTAAGTCAGGTAGCGCCTTGAACCTAATTCGTAAGCAAACGAAATAGCATTCATTAAATCCGAAAGTATGTATCATGTCAAAAAAGTTTTAATTCTAATTCTAGGTTTGATCTTATTCACCTCATGTGATTGTATTAAGGGTGATTGACCCATTGTAAGTGAAATAAGAAATGTGGACGGTTTTGAATGTATTGAAGTGGAAGCTTCTGTACATGTTTTTATTGCCAAAGTGGATGCTTTTAAAGTTGAAGTAAAAGGTCAGCAAAACATTCTTGACATACTTCGAACTCGCTTAAGAGGCCGAACACTTGTGATAGACTATGATGAATTATGTGTGATGAATACCTGAAGTATTAAAATTTATATTTCGATGCCCGAACTTTCGGAAGTTCAAATTGATGGTTCGGGTGATGTTGAGAGTGAAGATGTTTTCACCACCGATGAAGTGTATTTCGGGATTTCAGGTTATGGATCATTGATATGGAGATTAGGGCAAGTCGTATTGATGTCGACATAAACGGCTCAGGAAGTGTTTATTTTACCGGAGAAACCGAATATTTTAATTCCTCAATTCATGGCTCAGGAGATGTTTGGGCGAGTCGCTTAAAAGCAGATAGGGCAAAAGTGAAAACTGGTGGATCAGGCAGCACTTATATTTATGTACTTGATGAACTTGATGCGAGTATTAGTGGTTCAGGAAGTATTCATTACGGTGGAAAACCGAGTATCAATTCAAGGGTGAATGGGTCAGGAAGTTTAAGAAGGCTTAGGTAATTCTCTTTCTCTTTTTAATGATTTCGTCAAGAATGCTGTATAATTTCTCATTATTGATGGGTTTGGGCAAGAAATCATTCATCCCCGCTTTAAAACATTTTTCTCTATCTTCATTAAATGCATAGGCAGTAACTGCAACAATTGGAATTTTAGGATCAAAGAGGCCTGATTTATCGGCTCTTATAAATTCAGAGGTTTGAATCCCATCCATTTCAGGCATTTGGATATCCATCAGGATTAAATCAAAATCAAATTTTTTAAGTGCCTGAATGGCCTCAAATCCATTTTCAGTCACAACGCTCGAATGCCCCCGACTCCTAACCAGTCTGGTGATTAATTTTTGATTGAGTTCGTTATCCTCGGCAATAAGGATATGCAGTGATTTATTTCCTGAAACGGAGAAATTTAAATGGAGTTTGCCTTGCTCAATATCGTCATTTATTTGATCAACAACTTCCTTAAATTGAATTGTGAATTTAAAGGTACTTCCTTCGTTTTCGATGCTTTCAACCCAGATTTCACCCCCCATTTTCTCTACTAATTTTTGAGTAATGGCCAAGCCCAAACCGGTTCCTTCATAACGTCTTTTTGTAGTTGAGTGGGCTTGAGAAAATGAATCGAAAATGTCCGCAATTTTGTCTTCCGGGATTCCAATTCCTGTGTCCTGCACCGAAAATAGAATTTTGAATTTCCCGTTTTTTATTTCAAGCTCTTCCTTTTCGGGCAATACCTCAACGGTACAACTCCCTCTCTGTGTAAACTTTAATGCGTTCCCAATGATATTGTATAAAATTTGTTTGAAATGGTTTGCATCACCATAAACATTGTGTGGGACTTTATGCCCAAAATTTAAATTCAGGATAATTCCTTTGGCATCTGCATTGGCTTTAAAAGAATCGATCACTTCTTTGGTAATACTTTTCAGATCAAATTCTTTGTCAACAAACTGAACCTTTCCTGCTTCAATTTTGGATAAATCAAGAATGTCATTAATTACAGTAAGCAAATGGTTTGAAGCTGTTTGAACCAATTCAACGTATTCTCTTTGCTCGTCAGTTAATTTTGATTCGGCAACTAAACTGAGCATCCCGATTACGGTATTCATCGGAGTTCGAATTTCATGGCTCATACTGGCTAAAAATTCACTTTTTGCCTGATTCGCACTTTCGGCTAATTCAATCGACTTTTGAAGTTCCTTTTCCTTCATTCGCTGTGTTTCCGGATGGTTGCTTGCAGCCGTTAGTTGCATTTTTATATTCGCAAATAGAATTTCTGGCCTTAATGGCCAAGATAACAGGAGGTCAATTACACTTAAGTCGTCGGGTAACTTATCTAAATTGTTGTTGTCGAAAAGAATAAATAAGCTTCTGCACCAGAATTTACTCCTGATTTCCTCTGCTTTTTTAAAGAGATATTTATTCGGATCTTTTACAAGCCAGATGAGTATCTGCGGCTTATACTGAAGACAATTCAGTTCAATGGTATCTAGATTGGTGATATAATGAAAGTGGTAACTATTAGAAGGAAGTATTTCCTCTAATTGATTGTTTAATCCCGAACCCGTTTCAATTACCAGAATTTGAATGTCTGTCATTCTTCAGAGATTTGCCACTTTATTGTCTTAGTAAAGTTAGCAATAATTAAATAATGCCAAAATGAACTCGCATTTTTATCAACTATTTGTATCCTTTCAAATTAAGCAATGCTAAATTGATTAAATTGATTCCAAATATGTATTAATTTCAATAGATTTGCGTTACTGTTAATTATGAGAATTTATTTTATTTTCTGGCAGAAAGGAATCCAATATTTAATCATGGTTTTGATTTTTTGTGGATTACAACCCAGGCTACTTCAAGCACAAGTTGCCGGTAGCAATACCTATGATTTTCTCAATCTGATAAATTCTGCCCGTGTCGTTGCAATGGGAGGTGATTTTCTGGCTATTAATGATGATGATATCACACTCACATTGAGCAACCCATCTTTGATAAATGCTGTCATGCGTAAGCATCTGTCCTTAAGTTTTGTTGATTATTATTCTGATATAAATTATGGCTTTGTAGCATTTTCCCAAACTTTTGAAAAGTATGGAAGCTTTGTGGGTTCCATTCAATTTGTGAATTATGGAAAGTTTAACTATGCGGATGATACCGGATTAATTAGTGGACGTTTTGGTGCTTCAGAGTTATCAATTCAAGTTGGTTGGGGAAAGCTTATCAGTTCAAATTGGTCGGTTGGGTCAAATTTAAAATATGTTTATTCTGCTTTCGAAGGTTATAAATCTTACGGAATTGCCATTGATTTTGCAGGTTCATACATCGATGTAGAGAATGGTTTTACTTCATCGCTCATCGTTAAAAATATGGGTTGGCAAATAAGAGCTTATCGAATCGGTAATCACGAAGGTTTTCCGTTTGAGGTAGAATTTGGCTTGTCTAAACGACCGCAACACATGCCTTTTCGATATTCAATCTTGATAAACCATTTAAATAAATGGGACTTAAGTTATCAAAACCCTTATGCTGATAATAACAGCTATGAGCTGATTGGTAACAAGGATCAAAATGCAAACTCACTTAAATTTAGCGACCAGTTGTTTCGCCATGTTGTGATCGGAGGAGAATTATTGCTTTCAGAAAATTTTAGCCTGAGGCTGGGATATAATTATAGGAGAAGGAAGGAGTTAGGACTTGAAACAAAGCTTTCGACGGTTGGATTTTCATGGGGATTCGAATTTAAAATTTCTCGATTCCGACTCAGTTATGCGCGATCTGCTTATCATTTGGTGGGTTCCCCAAATTATTTAACCATTACTACAAACATTTCCGAATTCTTCAATAAATAAATACATTTTAGTTCTGAATTTTTAAGCCAATTGCTTCGGCATATTTTATACTTTTACATTCAAATTTAATGATTATGAAAGTTGTAGTAGATCCCTATTCGGGATTTTGTGGAGGAGTTGTTAAGGCAATTCGGTTAGCTGAGGAAAATTCAGCTACTGAAGATCAACTGTATTGCCTCGGCGAAATTGTGCATAATCAAGCTGAGGTGGCCAGGCTCACTACAAAAGGGTTGAAATTTATTAATCATGATGAGTTTAGGAAGTTAAAAAACGTGCGGGTTTTAATTCGAGCCCATGGCGAACCACCCGAGACTTATAAAATTGCCGGGCAAAATGGAATTGAATTGATTGATGCAACTTGCAAAGTTGTTAAACGTTTGCAACAGAAAGTTAAAAAAGCATGCGAAAAAAATAAAGATAAAAACGGGCAGGTCGTGATTTTTGGGAAAGAAGATCACCCTGAAGTAATTAGTTTGAAAGGTCAGGTTGAATCAGATTTCATTGTGATAAAAAGCAAAAATGAACTTGGTAAAATCGATTTTGCCAGACCAATACATCTCTTTGCGCAAACAACCAAAAGTATAACCGAGTTTGAGGAAATAAAGAGATTGATCCAGGATAATTTGATTGGAGATAACGCCGATTTTGAAGCAACGAATTCGGTTTGTAATCAGGTTTCAAGTCGTGAAGAAAAGCTACTTTTGTTTGCCAGGGAAAATGAGGTGATCGTTTTTGTGGGAGGTGAAAATAGTTCTAACGCAAAATTTTTGTTTGGAATTTGCAAGAAGAATAACCCAAATTCTTATTTTGTAAGCGATGAAACTCAGGTTAATTCTGATTGGTTTAAGGGTATAAAATCAGTTGGGATAAGTGGGGCAACTTCTACGCCTCAGTGGTTGATGGCTAGGGTTGCCGAGAAAATAAAAGCATTGTAATCATGTATTTAAAGAAACTCATTTTTGCTAATTTCAAAAACTGTGAACAGGCAGAACTAAATTTTTCGGAAAAAATTAATTGTTTTGTTGGCAATAATGGAGCCGGTAAAACCAATGTTTTGGATGGAATTTATTACCTGTCATTTTGCAAGAGTTACTTTAATTCAATGGATTCACAAAATATTCTGCATGGATCTCCTTTTTTTGCTATTCATGGCCATTACTCAAAAAACGGAAATAAAGATGATTTAGTAAGTTGTTTGCAAAAGCGCGGAAGTAAAAAGCAATTTAAGCATAATAAAAAGGAGTACGAACGCCTGGCCGATCACATTGGTTTATATCCTTTGGTCATGGTGTCTCCTTACGATCGCGATTTAATAAACGATGGCAGCGAAATCAGGCGTAAGTACATCGATGGGGTAATTGCTCAGTTTGATCGGATTTATTTAGATCACCTGCTTAATTACAACAAGGTACTTGCCCAGCGAAATGCCCTCTTAAAGAGCATGGCAGAAAGACGATCGTTTAACCATTCAGAAATTGAGATTTGGAATACCAAACTAATTGAGTTGGGTAATTCGATTTTTGAAAAACGAGAAATTTTTCTCACTGAATTTTCACCTATCTTTCAAAAGTATTTTGAATTAATTACCAAAGGAAAAGAGCAGGTGAGCATTAGCTACGATTCGCAATTATTTGAAAATGGCCTGGGTGATTTATTGTGCAAGTCTTTTGAAAAAGATTGCATGATGAGGTATACAACCCAAGGAGTACACAAAGACGATTTACTTTTTAAAATTGGAGATCATCCGATTAAGAAATTCGGATCGCAGGGACAACAAAAATCATTTGTGATTGCTATTAAATTAGCTCAGTTCGAGTACACAAAAAACATCAAAGGATTTAATCCGGTTTTGCTTTTAGACGATATTTTTGATAAACTTGATGGAAATCGGGTAGAACAGCTTATCGAATTGGTGAGTAAGAATAATTTTGGGCAGGTTTTTATTACTGACACCCAGCGCACAAGGGTTGAACGCTTGTTTCAAAAAAATAAAATTGATCATAAAATTTTTATGGTTGAGGCAGGTGTCATCAACGAAATCGAAAACAACAAACCACAGTAGTCATGGGCAAAGGATCGAATGAAATGACTTTAGGCCAGGCTATCAAAGAGCTTTTAAAGACCTACAAGCTCGAAGATAAGATGACGGAAGTTAAACTTATTAATTCGTGGGAAACAGTGGTTGGTAAAATGATTGCCAAGCACACGCTTAACATCAAGCTTAAGAACAGAAAATTATTTGTAAAAATGGATTCGGCAGCCATAACCAACGAACTGGGTTATGCAAAAACGAAGATTGTAAAAGCGTTAAATAAGGAAGCCGGAGCAGATATTTTGGATGAGATCATTTTTAGCTGATTATTTGATCTTCAATTCCAAACATTTTTCATCTTCAATAAAAGCCTCCAAATGATCCCCTATTTTTAACGGGCCAACTCCTGCAGGCGTACCTGTAAAAATCAAATCCCCGATTTTTAAAGTCATGAATTGCGAAACATAAGCGATTAACTGATCGAAAGAAAAAATTAAATCTTTGGTGTTTCCATGTTGCTTAATTTCATCATTTATTTTTAATGAGAAATTCAGGTTATTGATGTTCTTAAAAGCTGATTTAGGTTTGAATAATCCTAATGGAGCTGATTGATCAAATCCCTTGGCAATTTCCCAGGGCAGACCTTTTGATTTGCATTCGTTTTGAAGATCGCGGGCAGTTAAGTCAAACCCAATCCCTATTTTGTCGAAATAATTTTGAGCAAACTTTTGTTGAATATGTTTACCTACCTTGCAAATTCTGATCACAATCTCGGTCTCGTAATGGATGTCGGTTGAAAATTCAGGATAGAAAAAAGGTTGATTCTTTTGAATGAGTGCACTTTCGGGCTTAAGAAAAAAGATGGGTTTTTTAGGTAAAGGATTGTTCAGCTCCTTTGCATGTTCAACATAATTTCTGCCGATGCAAATAATTTTCATTGAGATTTTTTGTTTTAAATATTCCTATCCAAAATTAATTGATCCCTGATTAAAACCGCGAAGTTTGATGGCAGTAATAACCTTTTTTGTCGATCGCGGGAAATCACTTTTCATCATCCAATCGTAATACGATGGCTCATTTTTGAAGAGTTCCTCAACGGATTTTCCTTTATGTTTCCCAAAATTAAAAACTTCAACATTTTTTTCATCGAAAATAATATGACCAATTAAATCGGCATTGTTGTTCTGTTTCGAGAATTGGTGTAAGGCCTCTACCTCATTTATTACAGGTATCGAAGTTGTTCCGTCCCGATCAATAAACTCGGCATCTTCATACCTGTCCAATTGAGCTTTCAGAATCTCGTAAGTTGCTTTGGTGTCAGCTTCAGCAGTGTGGGCGTCGATCAATTCTTTCCCGCAATAAAATTTGTAAGCAGCTTTTAAAGTACGTTGTTCCATTTTGTGGAAAATGTTCTGCACATCAATAAATCTTCGATTCTTTAGTTCGAAATTTACTTCAGCTCTGTAGAATTCTTCGGCCAACATCGGAATATCAAATTTAATGGCATTGTATCCACTTAAATCGCAGTTGCTTAAAAACTGATTTAGTTCGTTGGCAATTTGACTGAAAGTCGGTTTGTCTTTTACATCCTCATCACTAATCCCATGTATTTCTGTAATTTCAGGGGGGATTGGTATGCCGGGGTTAATAAGTTTCGTTAGTTCTTTCTGACTGCCATCGGGCATAATCTTTAAGATGCTAATTTCGACAATGCGATCATTCGTGATGCTCAGTCCTGTACTCTCAATATCAAAGAAAGCAATTGGGCGGGTTAAGTTTAATTCCATTATTTAAAAACTAGTAAATGATGGCTAATTTAACCAATTCTGCGGGAATACTAAGCCTTAAATCGGTAAATTCGGGTCAAAGTTTTCCAATAGTTCTTTTAATCTCTTCAAATACATTCCAGCTAAGGCTCCATCAACCACCCTGTGATCATAAGCCAAAGAGAAAATCATGATGCTTCGGATGCCAATGGTATCGCCCTCAGGAGTTTCAAGAACTACCGGTTGTTTACGGATTGCTCCGATACCTAAAATGGCTACTTGAGGCTGATTGATAATTGGGGTTCCGGTTAAACTGTCGAAACTACCAAAGTTTGTTACGGTAAATGTTCCTCCCTGAATTTCGTCAGGTAGGAGTTTGTTGTCGCGTGCACGAGTGGCAAGGTCATTCACTGCTTTTGAAAGTCCGAGTAAGTTTTTCTGGTCTACGTCTTTAATTACGGGTACGATTAAATTTCCGTTTGGAAGTGCAGCTGCCATTCCAATGTTTACGCGCTTACGCAGAATAATTTTTGTACCATCAACCGAAGCATTAATTCCGGGGAAGTCTTTAATGGCTTTAGCGGCAGCATCGATGAAAATAGGGGTAAAAGTGATTTTTTCTCCTTCTCTTTTCATTAAAATATTCTTGGCCTTGTTTCTCCAATTCACCACCTTGGTAACATCAACATCGATAAACGAGGTTACGTGAGGAGAAACCTGTTTCGACATAACCATGTGATCGGCAATCAATTTTCGCATGCGATCCATCTCAACAATTTGATCTCCACCCGATGCAAAAACGGCAGGTGCTTCAACTTTTTTAACTACAGTTCCGCTTGTTCGGTTCTTTATAAAATCTAAAATGTCTACTTTAGTTACTCTGCCATCTTTACCACTTCCTTGAATGGAATCCAGCTCTTGTAATCCAATTCCTTCTTCCTTAGAGATGCTTTTAACAAGGGGTGAGTAAAAGCGATCAGAAGCAGAGAAATCATTTTCAACAGCAGCTTGAGGAATAGCCGTTTCCGTTTTTGCAACTTCGGCTACGGGTGTTGCAACCGCTACGCTTTCTGCTTTCTCAGTTGGTTTTGAATCCGTGCTTGCTTCATTTTCACCATCTTCTTCACCTTCCGTTTCAATGTGAGCAATCACTTCTCCAACTGCTACAACATCACCTTCTTTATACAATAATTTTGATATTTTCCCTTCAACAGGTGAGGGGATTTCTGAGTCAACTTTATCGGTTGCAATCTCAAGGATTGCGTCATCATCTTCAACAACATCTCCTTCTACCTTTAACCATTTTGTAATCGTTGCTTCTATTATACTTTCACCCAATTTGGGCATAATCAAATCAAATTTTGCCATTGCTAATTTTATATTTTCATTAGAATTAATTAGGAATTAATCCGGTTTTATTTTTTGCAAAGATAGTGATTTTTTTTAATCTGGAATAGTTCTAAATAAAAATGAAATCACTGTCTCCCCAGCCTTTTAAATCCCAGATAAACAATTTGTAGATCTTTAAAGAAATGGTACTTTTGAGCATAACCCATATTAACGGCATCAATGGCTTCGGCACTTTTGTTGAAATTTTTAATGCCCTCAGAAGTAAACAAAATTCCGGTTTTCTGGTGAACAAATTTTAGTGGTTTCTCTTTCTGTGGATGAAATCCTACCCATGTTTTTCTGTTTCTCAAAACCAATCCAATATTTTTTAAAAAACCGTTGAAGTTGGCAACCAGGAATATATTAAGCGGTATCGAAATGATCAGCATGATGGAAAGCAGGACGTCAAAAATTCTTTTTGCCCTGATATTTGTTTTGCTAGAAAATGCTAAAATTTCCTGCATGTACAAATCTTCTGCATTTAAAATTGAATTGCTTCCTATTACTGAAAAGGTGTTTTCAGGGGCAATTTTAAATTTTACCGACGGTTTTTGCAGGGCAGATAAGTGATCAATGATTTGTTGAAATGTAAGATCTTTAGAACAAAAAATCAGTTCCGAGATATTGTAGAATTTAATGAGTTCTTTGATGCTTGAGATTGAGCCAAGGTAACTTTCTTCTTTTATGAGTTCGTCACTGGGAGAAACAAATCCTAAAAATTCGATTTCTCTTGTATGCTCTTCTAATAGTTTTGCAATTCGACTGGTTTCATCGGGGTTGCCAACGATAATAATTCTTTTAAGCTCTTCTTTAATAAAATGTTTTATCCCAATTTTTCTGTAACAAAAGCGCAGGAACGCTAAAGAGAATAAACTCCAGGCACTGCCTAATAAGATGATTGATCGGGAGAAACGCAATGATTCGGTCAATAATGAGTAAGCCAAAAGAATGAAGATGGAGCCGGTAAAAACACCCCAAATAATTTTTTTAAGCTTAAATGGTTTGTCGTATCCACCCAATAAATAAATGGCCGCTAACCAACTTAAGGTGTAAAACGGGATAAAAAACTGATAAAAACTAAGAGGGTAGGAGCCTCCATCCGGATAAGTAACTTGAGCTTCCCAGATTTTTGTGATAAAAATTAATCCAATTCCGATGACCGCAAAATCAAGGAGCGGAAAAATAATGCTTTTCAAGAATCTTAACACCAAATCAAGAAAGGCCCTGAAAATGATGGCTGTATTTAATAGGATTGATAATATTTTGCTGTTGTTTTTTGAAAAATGTTTCTTAGAAAAAATAAGCATGGCTTTATAAAAGGAGAACACATACTTCACACTTTCTTTTTTGGTGCTTTCACCTTTGTAATGAATAATCCTTGTTTCAGGAAAATATACGTTTTTGTAACCGGCCTTAATTATCCGATGTGATAAATCAACATCTTCGCCATACATGAAAAATTGCTCATCAAAATAACCGATCTCGTCCAGAACTTTTTTTCGGAGGAGCATGTATGCCCCGCTTAGAACATGAACGTACTGAGTTTCGTTTTTGTTTAAGTGGTCGAGGTAATATTTTCCAAATATTTTTGAAGGATAAAACAGTTTTGAAAGTCCCGACATTTTGTAAAAAGCCGCAGCCGGAGTAGGCAAACCTCTCTTTGATTCTGGTAAGAATTTACCATTACCATCCAGCATTTTAACCCCCAGGCTGCCAACCTCTGGGTGAGCATCCATGTATTGAACAGGCTTGAGCAAGCTATCATTTTCAAGAACAGTATCAGGATTCAGCATCAGAACATATTCCCCATTGGAAATTTTAATTCCTTGATTGCATGCTTTTGCAAATCCAACATTCACCTTGTTCTTAATCAGAATAACATTCGGAAATTCCTGTTTAAGCATTTCACCTGATCCATCCACCGAATTATTGTCGACGCAAATTATTTCATGGCTAATGTTTTCAACAGCTTGAATAACCGAATGAATACATTGCTTTAGAAAATGTTTCACATTATAATTAACAATGATGATGGAAAGTTTCATTCGAATGGGATTCTGGATTTGTCTCCTGAGCAAATCAAAGATAGTGAAATTAGATCATCTGCTCCCAATTAAAAATCTCACATTATCGCTTAATGGTAAGCATGGGTAATTTTAGCTGGAAAAGATCTTTTTTTGTTAACTTCTGAGTAAATAGTTCCTTCAGAAATCCACGCTTGTGAGCTACAAAAGAGATCATGTCAATCTGATTTTTCTCTACATATCTTTCTAAAGATTCAGTAAAATTATCAGATTCAAGAACCTCAACACAAATCAAATCTTTTTTTATGGCATCAGAAAAATGTGATTCCAGATTTTCGAGCGTTCCTGTATCGGTCATTTTCCCTGGTTGTACCAAATGGAGGCAATGCATTTTAAAGCTGAATTTTGATAAAATATCGAAAATAAGTTCAATTATTTCAGGATCATTGGGCATTAACTCCGTCGGATACATTACATTGTTAATGTCTTTGTAGGTGTAATGTAAAGGAATTGACAAAACAGGAATCGTGGTGTTTTCGATAATTTTTTTTGAAACGCTTCCCGAGAAAATTCCTTTAACAGCTTTACCACTTGAACCAAGCATGATTAAATCAACATCGTAAAGTGCGGCAGCGTTTAGTATTTCTTCTTCAGGATTTCCACCACTTAATGCTGATTTAACCTTAGCCTCTGGATGTGCTTCAACTATGCATCCTTCAATGTTTTTAAGATCGGCTTCAGCTTGTGTTTTTATGTCATCTAATATTTTTCGGTTGATGAGCGTGTCGGCTTCAATGCCGGTCGGAAAATTATTTTCGGCAACTAAAAATTTATCAAAATACGAGTGGAAAAGAATAATTTCTGCTTCAAACCTGCTAGCAACACGTACAGCGTAACTGCAACAGTTTTCTATTCCTTCAGAAAAATCAATCGCTAATAAAATTGTTTTCATTGGATCAAATCTTTCATCCAAAGATAACCTCAAAATTTATTAAATAAAAGAATGAATGCTAAAATCCAAGTGCAAGCCCTGCCAGTCCAACAATGAGCCCGATGATCAGGTTAATGAATTTAGCAGCAAAAAAGCTTTTTTTAGATTCAGCAAGTAGAGGAATGGCGCCATGCCCATCCTGTACAATTGAATTCGCAAGCAAAATGCTAAACGGAATAGCCCCATCGGCAAACAACAAAATAAAAATGTAATGGGGCCCGGACTGAGGGATAATCCCAATTAAAACAGCCACGATGAGTATGGTTAGTAAATTAGCCTGAATCCAGGTGTTTATGTCGATGTAGTCGTTAATAAAATGGATGAGCAATAGGGTGGCAAAAGTCCATAAAAATATTTTCAGGAAATGCTTTTTAATGATGTGACCCCATAAATGTTCATTCAAAAAATGATCGTTTACCGTTGAAATGATGAAAGTTGCAACCAGGGTTACAAACAGGAAAGTGCCACTGAACCAGGTCCATTCAAAACCTGTATGCTCTGCATCATGACTATGGTCATGACTGTGATCATGCGCATCTTCCATCGGTAAAATAAAATTGTGATCGTGCCCAAATTCGCCAATTAAAAGTCCGACTAAAAATAAAATTAAACCGATTAAAATTATGGCTCTTTGAAAGCTGATGTTTTTAATTTGCTGGATGATAAGTTTGGAATCAAAACAAATGCAATTGGAATGTTCTTCATGAATTTTTAAATGATTTTCAGGCAATACCATTAAGGTTTTGGTCTTCATAAACAAGTGAATAATTAAACCCGAAATGATAGAGATTACAAAAATGACTGCGAAAACCTGAAGTGCTTTATCCGGAATAATGGCCAACATTAAAAATGCCTCATCGCCCGAGGTTGCAATCAATGTGGTAACAAGAGCCGCAAATCCGAAAATTTTATGCGAGTAGAGCGAAACGGCCGTATAGGTTCCCAAACATCCAGGAATGGCTCCAAGAATTGCTGCAGTTAAAATCTGTAACCATCCGTTGCGTTGAAGTGGTTTACTCCACCTTCCTTTGGTTTGAACGTTAATGTATTCAATAATTAACATCATCACCAGTACGAATGCGGTGATCATGATCGTATGCTTGAGAATTTCTATAAACATTGGTGGCTTATTTTGATTTGGTAAAAATAGCTGATTTTTTCAAGAATTCTGACTTAAAATTTTGTTATGAATGAAAAGCCTTTTACATTTGGGTAATTAAATACCTCTTTTATCAAATAGTTTATGGCAAAAATAGTCACCTTATCCGAAGCTGCGTCAATCGCATTACATGGAATGATCATCGTTGCAAAGTCTGAAAAAATGATTAATGTTGTCCAGATAGCAGAAATGACAACCAGTTCCAAGCATCACGTTGCAAAAGTATTCCAACGTTTGGTAAAAGAAAAATTTATTGAATCGCATCGCGGCCCTTCCGGAGGCTTCACTTTAAAGCGTGATCCGAAAGATGTTACCTTACTCGAGATTTACGAAGCCATCGAAGGAAAAATTGAGGTTCAGGAATGCCCAATGGAAAAACAGGTTTGTCCATTTGATAAGTGCATTCTAAATAGCGTTACCAGGGATATGACTAACCAATACCGTGATTATCTTCAAGGACAAACACTTGCAATGTATTTGTAATTCATCCTTTATTTAGAATTTACCTCGTTGTTGAAAAAATCACAATCAAATTTTGATTTGATATTAAAGATTTATTTATATTTGCGTAATTAAATACTTAAATAGCGTAAATAAATTTAATTGTCAGATAACTAGTTGTTTAAAATAAATGAATCCAGATTATGGAACGAGATATTATAAAAATTGATGAAGATAAATGTACTGGATGTGGTTTGTGCATTCCGGGTTGCCCTGAAGGTGCCTTACAGATGATTGATGGCAAAGCCCGGTTAGTGAGCGATTTAATGTGTGATGGTTTAGGAGCCTGTATTGGGGAGTGTCCTGAAGGGGCAATCGAGATTGAAAGAAGAGAAGCAGAGCCCTACGATGAAATTAAGGTGATCCAGGAAATTGTAAAGCATGGCAAAAACACAGTTATTGCACACCTGGCGCATTTACAGGATCATGGTGAGTTGGGTTTTTTAAAACAAGCGATTGGTTATCTCGAATCAGTTGAGGGTGAATTAGATTTTAATTCGGAAGAGGTTTTATTAAAAAATGACAAAATGGAAGAACCAAAAATTAATGTAAATCCACATCACGAGCATGGTCAAGGATGTCCGGGATCGGCGATGTGTGATTTTAAAGTAGATGAAAAGCAAATGAATGCGGCGGCATCAAAACCAACTGAAAAGCAGCCATCTGCACTACAACAATGGCCTGTTCAAATGCATTTGCTAAACCCAAACGCACCTTATTTTAGAAATGCAGACGTCGTTTTAGCTGCCGATTGTGTAGCTTTTTCAATGGGGAATTTCCATCGCGATTATCTGGAAGGAAAGGGTTTGGCAATTGCCTGCCCAAAACTAGATCAGGGAATGGAGATTTATATCGATAAACTTAAGCAGATGGTTGATGTGGCTAAAATTGACACTTTACAAGTAATGATTATGGAAGTGCCTTGTTGTGGTGGACTCATCCAAATGGCAAAGGTGGCTGTTGAAAGTGCTGAACGAAACATCCCAATTAAAAGGACTGTTGTTAGCATTAGAGGAGAGGTTCTATCAGAAGAATGGATTTAGCATAAAAGCAGATAAGGGGGTTAATTCCCCTTAAATTTTAATTTTTAATAAGTATAAAAGTAATTAATTGCACAATAAAAAAATATGAAAATTAAATTTACAAGGCTAGCGCTTATTCTTTTCATCGTAGTGTTGGCAAATGAAGTTAGAGCTCAATTTAATTTAAGTGGCGAGTTTCGGCCAAGAACTGAATACCGAAAGGGGTTAAAACTTTATCGGCAGCTGATGCAAAGGCAGCTTTTTTTACTACCTAACAAACACGTTTAACTGCAATTTATACGACTGAAAATTTCAAAACAGGCTTAAGCCTTCAGGATATCAGAACCTGGGGCGATGTAGCTCAATTGAACCTGTCCGACAATCATCTTTTTGTTCATGAAGCCTGGGGGCAGTATTTTTTTAGTAAAGAATTTTCGATCAAGCTTGGGCGACAAGAAGTTATTTATGATGATCACCGGATTTTTGGTAGCGTTAACTGGGCACAACAGGCAAGAAGCCATTATTTGGCTATTTTCAAAATTAAAGACAAGAAGTTTAAAATGGACTTAGGTCTGGCATTTAATCAAAACTCTAAAAAGCTCTTTGGAACAGACTATACCTTAATAATTTTAAAAGATTTCAGTACATCTGGGCACATCAGGATTTTGAAAATGTAGGTGCCAGCTTTTTATTCCTTAACAATGGGATTCAATTTAACGGGGGAACTGAGCCGGAGGTTGTGTATAACCTGACTATCGGTACCCGTTTAACTTTTTAAAAGAATTCAGTAAATGTAAACGGAGCGTTTTATTTTCAAGGTGGAAAAACCGGTACAAATGTCGATTTAAGTGCTAATTATTTTTCTTTAGAGGCAATTTATTTGGCTGATGCCGGATTTGAATATTTATCAGGTAATGATTTTTTAAAATTGGAAACTCCACAGAAGATAAAGCTTTCACACCACTTTATGGAACCAACCATAAATTTAACGGGCACATGGATTATCGACTGGGTGGTTGGCTGGGGAATCTTGTATGAAAATTTAGGGGTGCTTATTTCCACCTATGCTCTTTCCACTGTTTTTGTTCCGGTTTGCTGAGAAAAGTCCAGGTGATTAACGACTGGTTTTATTGCCTTGCCCTATCGGAATGGTTTTAACTTCCTTTGTTTCAACTGCCTCTAAAACTTTGTAAGCGCTTTTTAAGGTTGATTGTTTTGAAACCAAACTGGAAAATAAAAAGCAGGATTTTGAATATTTTTTACTTTGACGAATCATGTTTTTTACGAATCGTTCTTCACCTCCCTTATGGATTGCCTATGGATAAATTGAGAAAAGAAAAAGAAGAGTTTAAAAAAGTTGTATTGCCAGAGTGGGATAGGAAAGCAAAGGAAAGAGAAGCTGGATACAAATAAATCAGCATGGTAATTATAA
>CALOCL010000020.1:0-26610 GCA_942491855.1 uncultured Bacteroidales bacterium | reverse complement strand
TGAAATCGGGTGTTTCAATTGGGGTGTTGACTGCTTTGTTTTCGATACAAGAATTTAGGCTGAGCATGCCGGCTATCATTAGTAAACTAAAAATGAAGCGTTTCAAAATGGAACTAAATTTCATAAGAATTGGATTTTAGAAGGTATTATTTTTTCATCGCATCAAGAAAACTTTCGGCGATATAATCTGCTGTTTCTCTGTTAAACGAAGGATTGACTTTAATTAAAAATCCATCACTCTGTGGATTGGGAAGCAGGATGTTTTTTCTTTCAAGCTTTTGTTTAAACTGATTCAGGTCATCATGCAGAACAAACAGTTTAAAAATGTGAGTGCCATTTTCAAAACGTTCAATTTTAAAACGTTCATCGACAGTAATTTTTTCAAAAACCGCTTGGGCGTTGGCATGAGCTTTCTTGTACTCATCAATAAATCCATCTGCATAGTGAAGGGCTACTGCTGCAAATGGCCAGGCAAAAGGTAAGCCACCACCAAACATTCTCCGAACATGAAATAAATCTTGGGTAAATGCTTTGGTTCCTGCTAAAATAGCTCCTGATGCCGCATTAAAACATTTCCACATTGAAGTGTAAACGGTGTCGAACAGTTCACTGTATTTTGCTGGGCTATTTCCTGTATGGGCTGACTGAACGAACAAACGTGCCCCGTCCAAATGCATTTTAATGCCCTCACTGCGAGCATAGTCAGAAATACTTTTCATGTTGTTGTAAGGCGAGATTCTGTCATGCTGTCTTCGTACAGGAGTTTCAATGCAAATTGCACCTACTTTAGTTTTTACCCTGCCTCCGCGAGTCATGGCAACAGTGTGCTTTACTTCTTCCAGGCTAAACTCAACCTGATTTTTTCCTAAAGGGATAAGGTTGAGTGAACTTAAATTTTGCCCGCTATCACCTGTATCGTTGTAAAAATGACTTTGTTCCTGAACGATTACTCTTTTTGAATTGCCTGCCAGTTGCCTGGCTGCAATTTGATTCGCAAGCGTTCCGGTCGGCATAAAAACAGCGGATTCTTTTCCGAGTAAAGTAGCGAACTTATGTTCCAATTCCTCCACTACGCCACCATTGGAGTAGTAATCAGCTTTAATTTTTCCTTCATCAGCCAAACGCATTAAAAGGGTGGTATATTCTTCGGGTGTGAGCGAGAGTCCGTCCCAGCTTAATTTAACTACACCATTAGTGTTTTTTGCTTTAGAAGCGGTACTTAGATTTGCAAAGGTAGTGATGGGCGCTGCAGCAGCGGCAAGGAGTGAACCCAATTTAACAAAATCTCGTCTGTCCATTTTCTATTTTGTTTTGAATTAGGTGAAATTAATCAAAATTAATCTCGATCGGAAATTTGAATCTTAAAATTCTACACATGAGCTGATCAGCTTGATAAGCGGACTTTATTTTCGTATATTTAACTCATGCATTTGTAAAGTTTAAAGTAGAAAGGAGGCCTTATGAGTCATTTATTTTACCAATATTTAAACCAACGGCTCCATCATCATCCACCCCTGATAAAATCAAAAGCATTCGATCATGAGGTGCATGGCCCCATCATCACTATTTCAAGACAGGCCGGATGTTCAGGCAAAGATTTAGCCATTCTTTTGCAAAAAGCGATTAATAAAAATGTATTACATCCTGAGGATAAGTGGAGATGTATTGATAAAGACATGATGAAAGATTCGGCTCAAAAGCTGAACCTGCCCGTTCGTAAAATAAAATATATTTATAATGGATTAAAAAAATCAAACATGGATCAAATCTTTGAATCTTTCTCTTCTCGCTATTATAAAAGTGATCGGGTGATTCGAAGAACCATTATTGATGTAATGAAGGAATATGCAAAGAAAGGAAATATGGTGATGATTGGCAGAGCCGGTGTAGTTCTTGCTCCCTATGTTACCAAATCATTTAACATCCGATTGGTGGCTCCACTCAACTGGAGAATAAATCAGATCAGTAACAAGCATAAGGTTTCAACTGAAGAAGCACAAAAATATATCGCAGAGATGGATAGAAACAGAAGTGCCATGATTAAATCTTTTACGGGAGGGAAATTGGAAGAGGCCATGTTTGATATTACTTTTAATTGTGCTCAGGTTTCGATTGAAGATATCGTAGAAACATGCATCAGTTTAATCAGAAAACGTTCGTTTATCCGTTAGAAATTTCATTAAAAAATAATTATTATCTTAGCCTTTGGAGTAAAACGATCTTAACAGACAACCTTGTCTGGAGCCCTTATTGGGCAAAACATACCGCACAAGAATTTTTGGGAAGGATAAAATATGACTCTTTGTTGGAGTTAGAAAAGCATTAACCAGTAATACGCTTTAATTTTATTTAACCATTAAAACCATGTCAGATACAAACAATAAACCCAATCCAAAAATAAACCTGTTCGAAAATATTGCCCTTACTTTTAGTGGGGGTGGATACAGAGCCTCAACATTTTCTCTCGGAATTCTTGCCTATTTTAATGAGGTAAAGTTTAAAAATAACCCGTTGCTGAAGAATGTTACAGGACTAAGCACTGTAAGCGGTGGAACCCTGACCGGAGCAACCTACGCCAGTTTTCAGGCCAGAGGCGATGGTTTTGAAGAATTTTATCAATTTTTTTATGGACAACTGGAACAGGATAAGCTGTTGGGGAATGCCCTCTCATTGCTGGAATCCAATGATACCTGGAAGAATAATCCGCATAAAAAGCGATCCTTGATCAACGCCTTTGCATTGGCATACAAAGACATGTTAACGGACATTACCTTTAAGGGATTAAAAGAAGGAAAATCGCATTTGAGAGATGTTTGCTTTAACGCTACAGATTTTTCCTTTGGTTTGGCATTTCGATTTCAAACAACAGGTGCTTTTGGAAATTATCGGCTCCAAAACGGTAATTTGAGTTTACTAAGCAACGAGATGTTGGTAGCTGATGCGATCGCTTCTTCATCTTGTTTTCCGATGGGTTTTGAACCCATGATTATGCCGGATGACTTCGTGAAGGATCACAATTCAGACGCTTACATAGCGATAAAAGTCCAAGATAAATTTAAGAAGGGTGTAGGGATTATGGATGGGGGAATTGTTGATAACCAGGGGATCGGAAGCATCATGAATACTGACGTCAGACGGAAAAACGATGGAGAGCCTGCTTTCGACCTCATTATGGTTTGTGATGTGGGTAGTTATTTTATGGATCCATGGGAACAGTCAACACTTGACATCGGTAAAAAAGGCGGTGGGCTGAGCCTGAAGCAAATATTCGATTTAATAGTAAATAAAGCCAAAAGCATTTGGTGGCTCGCAATTCCTCTGCTTACTAGTGTTGTCTTTTTTATGCTGCATTATGCATTTAATTTTAAACCCTGGACATTAATTGTTGGAAGTGTTTTCGGGACGATCGGTGTTCTGGCTGCAGTACTTCGATTCTACATTGGAAAATATGAGCACCGGGGACTTATGGCTTGGAATCGACTGATGAAATTAATTCCGGGATTCATTAGTGAAAAATTGCATTTTTTCCAGAATTTGAAAATTAAACTGGTTCAGAGAATGCTTGAGGAAAGAGGAACCTCTGCTGCAAAAATGATTGGTGAAATATTCCTGAAACAAATACGACGACTCAATTACAACCTGTTTTATAAGGATGACAATTTAAAAAACAGAAGAATTACAGCACTCATTTATGAACTGACCAAAAAGCAATATCAGCACAACGATTCGGATGAGAAAGGTGAAGATGACAAGAACCCAAAAATTCAAAATCCTGGTGACAGGATTTTTGCAGCTGCTAAAATAGCTAGTGAAATGGGGACGACACTTTGGTTTTCTGAAAAAGATAAACAAATACATCGACTGAAAAATTTAATATCATGTGGGATGTTTACCGCCTGCTACAATTTGTTAAAATACTGCCACGACTTAAAAGATGATGAGGCTGATGTCGATCAAGATCAGCTGGATCAAATGATTAAGGTATTCGAAGCCGACTGGAAAAGATTTATTGACAATCCTTATTGGTTATTCGAAAAGCTCGATCCGAAACAACCAATCCGGTAGTAAATTTTATAAAAATAATTTTAACCCATAAATCATGAAAATAATCGCACCAGTTAAAACCCGTAAAGCACAGCTCATTTTATTTATGTTATTGACTGTCTTTACATTTAATGCTTGCAGGGTTTCATTAATTCCCAAATACGATGAAGCAATTGCAACTCAAGTTGAAACTGTTTCAAAAGAAGTAGATCGCTTTTATCTGATGATGCAGGAAACCACTTCTAAGGAAAACAATGGCAGAAACTTTGAAATGTTTGCCACTAAATATGTTGATATTGAGGTAGAACTGAATGCTTTACTCAATAAAAATAAAATCAGGCCATTGAATGAAAATTCAACCCGGATTTGTGAAATTACCCTCGAATTATGGGTTAAGTACAAAAATGAGCATAAAACTGATAATACCTTAAGTGATGGGCTAATCAAGCTTAACCGCCTAACGTTTAGTGATTTGTTTTATGCCATGCTGGTTGCTGAAAAAGCGAAAGGCATCATCAGTAATCCTCCTGAATAAATAATTTAAATCTAAAAGCTATGAATTTTGATATTAATAAAGTACTTGGTGATATGCTTGGTGCCATTAAGGGATCAGTTGAAGAAGGCTGGGAAGAAGTGAAAACCGTTGCGGACCAGTTTTTACAAAGAAAAAAGGAACGCCTCGAACTCATTGCTGAGCTCAGAATAACAGGCGATATTAGTCAGGAAAAATTTGAGTCGAGACTTAAGGATGAAAAGTTAATGCTTGAAGCTGAGCTGAATGCACTAGCCGTTGTTTCAAAAGCTGTGGTACAGAAAGCAGCTAACGCTGCCATTGATGTGCTTTCCAAAGCCGTGAATGCAGCCATATCAAATATTTTGTAAATTTGGATCTATCGTTTGGCGGCAGAAAACAATCATCTGTTTTTGGCTTTAAATGAGGCTTGAAATTTTAAGAATTGCTACACGATAAGAAGAGAGAAAAGTGAAAAATGCCATCTTCAAATTTATTGTCAAAGACAATACTTTTGTTGTTGTCATTCTTCGATTGCTAAGTATACTGCTCTTGCTTAGCATTTCAAGAATGAGTTTGTACTTCCTGAACCCTGGTTTGTTTGGTGTTTTATCATTGAATGACCTATTAAGCATTTATTTAAAAGGATTGAAGTTTGATATTAGCATTTTATTTATGCTTACATTTTTATTCATCCTGGCCAATACCATCCCAATACCATTGCGTCGAGACCGGATTTATCAGCGTATAATTAATTATGTAACTCTGTGTTTAATCTCATTAGCGATTTTCTCAAACCTGGCAGATGCGATTTACTATCGTTTTACCATGAAACGGATGACTGTTGATATTTTTAATTACATGGCAGCCGATACCGGGTTGGCAGAGATGGCTCCTCGTTTTTTGGTTGATTACTGGTATGTTGTTTTTATTACGATAGTAGCAATCGTCGGATTAATCTTTGTTTATTCAAAAATCCGAATTAGCAGTAAAATTGAAAAATTAGATTGGAGGTTTTACTTCCTGAACAGTATTTTATTTCTGATGTCAGTATTTTTTATTGTCGTTGGGATTCGAGGTGGAATTGGAAAAAAAAGATTAAGGCCAATTTGTATCGCAGATGCCGGTTTATACGTATCTCCTGAACTAACGCCTTTGGTTTTAAATACCCCTTTCACCATCATTAAATCCATTGGTCAAAAAAGGATGGAATTGAAAAATGATTTCTCCGAAGCAGAGTTAACAAAGATTTTTAATCCGATACATTCGTACCAACCCTTAAGTAATGTGCCAAAAGAAATTGAAAACGTATTGGTACTCATCCTTGAAAGCTTTTCAACTGAGCATATCGGATATTTTAATAAAGGCAAAGGATGCACACCGTTTTTGGATAGTTTATTTGATCAAAGCCTGGTATTTTCGGCCATTGCAAATGGTAAGAGAAGTATTGAAGGAATTCCGGCCATTTTATCGTCTATTCCAACCTTAACAAATCAATCTTTTTTGATGGGGCCTTATGCCGCAGATCAAATCGAAGGTTTAGCCAGAACCCTATCAAAGCATGGTTATCAAACGGCCTTTTTCCATGGCGGAAAAAACGGAACCATGAATCTGGATGCGTATGCTTTGGCTGCAGGTTTTCAATCTTATTTCGGTTTGAATGAATATCCCAATAAAGAGGATTTTGATGGATTTTGGGGGATTTGGGATGATGTTTATTTAAAATACTGTGCTGGGAAAATTAATGAGTTGGAGCAACCGTTCCTTACTACAGTGTTTACACTTTCTTCTCATAGTCCATACCAGATCCCGGAACATTTCAAAGGCCGGCTGCCTCAAGGTATGAACAAAATTCAAAAAAGCATAGCCTATACCGACTGGGCCTTAAGGCATTTTCTTAATGAGATCAAATCCATGGATTGGTATGCCAAAACACTTTTTGTGATTACCGCAGATCATACCAGCGAAGGGGTTTCGGAGGAATACAAAAATAGTTTGGGGCAGTTTAAAATTCCGCTTGCCTTTTTCTGCTCAGGCGATGATTCTTTAAAATCAAAAACCTATAATTCTCCGGTGCAGCAGGCAGATGTATTTCCAAGCGTATTGAATTATCTGGGAATTACAGATACCATCTTATGTTTTGGAAATTCAATTTTTGATGCCTGTTATTTCCCTTTTGCCATCAATTATTCAAATTTTAAAACACAAATATTTGATGACCGCTTAATGCTGCAGATTCAGGAAAATAAGATTGAGGCGGTTTATGCCTATCATCAGGATTTTATGCTCAAGCAGAATTTGAAAGATGAGGTAGATTATTCAAAATTATGGGAATTTCAAAAGGCCTTTATTCAGCAATACAATAACCGGATGATTCAAAATAGATTAAGAGCCGATTCAGATAATGAGCCATAAGCTCAATTCCTGTTTCAATTTGTAACGAGTGATTCCTTTATTGCCCATTAAATGTTAAAAAAGCTTATAATTCATAAGAGATGTTAAAATTTAGTCAAATATTTCACATTCGCCCTAAATTTGAATTAAATATTTAAGGCTTTGATTTTGCGAAAGATTTATCTCAGTTTTTTTTTAGCTACCATAGCGATATTGGCCAATGCCCAGGAAAAGATCAAAATTAATGGTAGGATTAATGATCATAAGAACGGTCAACCTATCTCATTTGCCCATATTTATATTCCTGAATTAAGCATAGGTACTGCCAGTAATTTGCAGGGTGAATTTAAATTTGAAATTGAAAAAGTTGATAGTTTAACAGTTTCTGCGATTGGCTATGAGAATAAGGTTATTTATCTGAAGGATTCCTTATACGAGAATAGGTTAGATATCAATGTCTCGATGATTCCGAAAGCTTACGAATTGGCCGAAATAAAAATCAGAGCCTACCCAACTTATTCTGAACTAAAACGGGGTATTCTTGAATACGAGATGACCCCTGAAGAATTAAACTTGGATGCTGCCATGAAGGCTTTTGAACGAAATATGGCGATGCTTTCTCGTAGAACAAAGGCTTTGGATCGTATGGACGACAAAGGTGGCCTTTCACTTAGTGGTCCTGTTACGGCAATTTATAATTTGTTTAGCCGCCATGCTAAAAATGAAAAAAAGTACCGAAAAATATTACTGGCTGATGAAACTAAAAAGAAAGTTGGTGAACGTTTAAATTTTGAAATTATCACTACTTTAACTGGTTTGAAGGATGAAAATGAAATTGCTGATTTTATTGAGTTCTGTAATTTTAGTGATGTTTTCGTTTTAGCTGCAACCGATATGCAACTTTATAAAAGCATTATCGAACGTTACAAGGAATACATTCATACCAAATCATTAAATTTAGATTTGTCTTAGTTTTACCTAAACCATTTCAATTCCATGCCGGGCGAAATCTCAGGTCTCTCAGTAAATCCTGACTTTTTGTAAAAGCCTGCCTTGTCTTTTGCCGAAAACAATTGAATGTCCCTAACCTGGTGTTGTTTACACTTGTCAACCAGTTTTTCTAGGATTACCTTACCTAAGCCTTTACCTTGGTACTCAGGCTGAATAATTAAATCGAGGATCAATGCATGCACAATACCGTCACAAATAATGCGCCCGAAACCTACCAGTTTCCTTTCATCGTAAGGGGCATAAGTGTACCAGCTATGTTTTAATGCATGTGCTAAATCTTCAGTCGATAGTTTATAGGAATCATTCCATCCGGTAGTTAAAAAGAGTTCCATAAACTGATTTGTTTCCGGAACTTCTTCTGAAAATCTGAAATTCTTCATTATGGATGTGGTTAAATTTTACCTTCTTTTGGCCGGTGTCGGAAATATGGGAATACTTTCATGTCCTGCTTCATCAACCGACTGTACCGCAAAGAAATAATTATCTTTTGAGTAAGGAATGGTGATGCTGGTTTCTTCAACATAAATTTTTCTTTCCCAAAGTGGCTGGTAAGTTTCTCGCATCAATAAATAATAACCCGCAACTTTTTTCCCTTTTTTTGGAGCATCCCAGCTAAGGGTGCTTGAATTGCTCAATCCTGACAACTTAATGCCGACATTTTCCGGAGCATAAGGTGCTGAAGCTAAATTCGCAAGTGTTGCCAAATTAATTCCGGCATTTTTTCTTACGTATTCGTAATCCACAAATTCCGGCGTATCACCATAATGGATGCCGTCTTTTTCTTCAACCACTTTATGGGTTCTATCATAGTTTTCATTGAATTCGGTAATTCTTACTGCCGTAAATCCTTGCTTGCAAAAGGGAGTATGATCACCGCCGCGGCCAAATCGATCATTCCTGAAAATTAAGGTTACCTCTAATTGATCAACATAGCGCTCACCCACTTCTTTTACGTAACGTGCAAGTTGTCTGGCTTTACCATCATTTTCGGCAGCTGTGTAAGCACGCATTTTTGCCATTTCTTCTGTTTCGAGCTGAGGAACACCTTCGCTGAATACCCTCACCTTCATGTTATCGTTCAGTAAAGTTCCACTCGATCCGCTGTTGCCAATCATATCGTTATTAAGCATGGCAACCAGGTTCCAGTTTTCTTTTTTTGCTAAAGAGGCCATGTGTGCAGCACCCAGTAACCCATGCTCTTCACCTGAAACAGCCGTGAAAATGATGGTTCCTGAAAATCCTTTTTTCGACATAATTCTCACCATTTCCATAATCGCAGCAACACCTGAAGCATCATCGTTAGCACCCGGGGCAAAAACCTCTCCATCGTTATTGTCGGCAGCACGAGAGTCGAGATGGGCACTGATTAAAAAGATGCGATCATCATCAGGGTTTGTGCCTTTTAGGGTTGCGACCACATTCTTTAATTCAAACTGGGTTTTAATTCGCTGTCCTTCACCACCAACCTGGTATCCAACCAGTTCAACACTTAGTCGCCCTCCAGAAGCAGGGATTGATTTTTCCATCTCCGACTTGATCCAATTCCAGGAAGCAGCGATGCCTTGTTCTGGATTAGTCTGATCGCTCAAATTATGGCGTGTATGAAAACTAACCAGTTTTCGAACATTTTTTTCAATATTTTCTCTGGAGATTTCATCCACCATTTTTTTGATAGCGGCATCTCTTTTCACGATTGTTTGTGAAAAGGTGATTTGAGTCAAAAACAAGCCAAGAGCCAAGATAAAAAATGCTTTTTTCATAAGTAGAATATTTGGTAAGCGTTTAGTAGTTAGTTTATGCCTTAAAGTTAAAAAAGAATATCGAAGCAAGGTTTTGCAAAATAAGCTAATCTACAAACGCCACTGCTCTGATGGGTGAACCATCAATTTTATCGAATTTAAGTGGGAGGCATTGAAAGATAAAAGGATCTGATCCCAAGGCATCGAGATTGGTCAAATTTTCGATGATCAAGAAACCTTTACTCATCAGGATGAGGTGGATTGGCACGGTTTGGCTTTTTATGTGATCAACTGAAACGGCATCGAAGGCAATTCCTTTCAGTTTGAACTGCGCAAGCCAATGGGCGGCTTCCTCTGAGAGTACAGGAAAGTGATCGTAATATTCAAGCGTATTCCACTTTTTTGACCAATCTGAATGAAAAATGATGAATTCAGACTTTTTAATTTCTTCTTCAAAACCTTTAAGGTAGGATAAAGAGATTTCCTCATTTACGAATTGCTGACAAGGAATTTTAATACCGCTTCCACTAAACTGATCCACGGAAAAGTCGGTCAGTGTTTTGGTGTTGGCAAGCATGTGAGAAGGCGCATCAATATGAGTTCCGTTGTGTGAGTGTAAAGTAAATTCTGTTATGGCAAAGCCATCTTTTTCAACACTTCTTAAGATTCTTAATTCCGGGTTCTTCATCCCTTCAAAAACAAGGTCGCCTGATTTAATGGAATGTGTTAAGTCGATAATTGGCATTTATTAATTTCGTTTAGATTAAAAAAGCAAATCTATTGAAATTAATGGTGAGAACCGGCAGCTCAAAATAAAATTTTATCTTTACCTATACATTAGAAAAGTTTAACGGATGAAGGTTTTATTTGTTTGTCTTGGGAATATTTGCAGGTCTCCAAGTGCAGAAGCGGTGGTTCAGGCAAAACTGAACAAGTACAAACTGGATAAGGAAATTGAAGTGGATAGTGCAGGTACTTCCGGTTATCACGAAGGAGATTCGGCTGATAGCAGAATGATTTCCCATGCGATTAAACGTGGTTATAAATTGACAAGTATTGCCCGTCAAATCACTCCTAAAGATTTTGATGAATTTGATATGATCGTTGCGATGGATGCTAGTAACTTTCAAAACTTGATGAGCATGGCAAAAAACCCAACCCAAAAAAATAAAATTGTCATGATGACCGATTTTAGTGAGAAATACGATGGGGAAGATGTTCCTGATCCTTACTATGGAGGTAGCATGGGTTTCGAAAGAGTACTGGATATTTTAGAAGATTGTGCCGAAGGACTTATTGAAGAGATAAGGGAATCTTAAACTAAGTAGACAAGTACTATTAAGCCAATAGACTAAATCTATTTTATCCTGGGGCAATTTCTTACTTAGCATACAGCCTTTGTAAAAACCCATTCAGGATTTTCAGCTTGCAGAATTGGAGTTCACTTTCTTGAACTTCCAAACGAATTTACAAAGCGCTTGAACCGCTTTTAATCGAATGATATCTTAGGGCATTTTATAAACAAAGGCATTCACGTTCATTCCTGCACCCACCGAAACAAAAACTACATGGTCACCACCGTTAATGCTGTGTCCATTCATTTCGCCTCTCATTACCATGTCGTATAAAACAGGTACTGTGGCAACCGAGGTATTTCCAAGTTCAGAGATGGTCATGGGCATAATGTCGGCCGGAATGTCCTTGGCCTTTAACCCATAAAGTTTGAACAACCTTAGCAACATGGCATCATCCATTTTTGCATTGGCCTGATGAATGAGTACCTTTTTAATCTCTCCGAGTGAAATTCCGGCTTTTTCAAGCGTATCTTTAACCAGCTGCGGAACATGGGTTAAGGCATAAGTGTAAAGCTTTCGCCCATTCATTTTAATGTAAATACGATTGTCATCTTTATCCTTGTTATAGGTATGACCCATATTTAATAGATTTGCATAAAGCAAGGTATCCGATCGTGTTTTATGCGCAATAATTCCTAGTGGAGTTTCACTCTGCTTTCCTTCAAGAATCACAGCACCTGCACCATCTGCATAAATCATACTATCGATGTCGTGAGGATCAGAAATACGAGATAAGGTCTCGGCTCCAATCACTAAAACCCTTTTGGCATCACCCGATTTGATGAAATAATCTGCCTGAATTACGCCTTGTACCCAACCCGGACAACCGAATGGTAAATCGTAAGCTACACAGTAAGGATTTTCAATTTCTAGTTTGGCTTTAACCCTGGCTGCCAAACTTGGTACGATGTCAACCTTATGAATGGTGCTTTTTACATCGCCAAAATTATGGGCAACGATGATATAATCAAGTGTTTCTTTATCAATTTTAGCATTCTCAATGGCTCTTTCCGAAGCAAAAAATCCCAGGTCAGAGGCTACTAAATCATCATCGGCGTAGCGTCGTTCTTCAATTTCAGTAATCTCTTTAAACTTGGTAATAATTTCCTCATTCGATTTTTGAATTCTCTCGCCTTCAGCATTGTAAAATTCGTTCTGTAAAAAATCTGTGTTTTTAACAACTTTCTCCGGAGTGAAACTTCCGTTTCCGATAATTACTGAGTATGTATTAAGATTCATAATGTTTAATTAAAATTTGCAATGAAATAATGATAAATAAATTATTTGTAGGTTAAATATTGGTTCGTGATTATGATGTTGCCCACTCAACTGCCTGTCTGGCATGAATGGTTGTGGTGTCAAAAATTGGAATCGAGACATCTTCCTGTTTAATTAATAAAGGAATTTCGGTGCAACCTAAAATGACTCCTTCGGCTCCGTTTTGTTGTAAGTTATTTATGATACTTTGAAAGGCCTTTTTCGAGTTCTGCTTAATTTGACCCATGCAAAGCTCCTTGTAAATTATTTGATGAACGGTGTCCATTTCTTCTTCCGATGGAATGATCACCTCCAATTGATGTTTGTCAGCAAGGCGTTTTTTGTAAAAATCCTGTTCCATGGTAAATCGGGTACCGAGTAGGGAAATTTTCTTTAGACTTTGTGCTTTAACGGCCTCGGCTGTTGTATCCGCAATATGGATGAGTGGCAGGTTTATGTTTTGTTCAATATCCTCTGCCATTTTATGCATGGTGTTGGTGCAAATTACAATGAAGTCTGCTCCCCCTTTTTCCAAACGCATAGCTGCATCAATCATCATCTCTGTTAGTTTGCCCCAATCCTCCTCATGTTGAAGCTGCTGAATGGGTTCAAAATCGACCGAATACATTAGGCTTTGTGCGGAATGCATGGCTCCCAATTTCTGCTTAACAAATTGATTAATCAGTCGATAGTACTCAAGCGACGATTCCCAACTCATTCCTCCAATTAGGCCAATCGTTTGCATTGTAAATTATTAAAATTCATAAATAAGAGCGCTAAATTAAGGATAAAAAATTACATAGGTACCTGATTCTCTAATTTAGAATGATGGATGAGGGAGAATACTAAGCTTCATTTAAAAAATCTTCAAATTTGCTAAGGGCATCAGTGAAAGTCTTTCTGCCCAAACCTATGCGCACCTTCGGATGTGGATAATCGTAAATGCCTGCCGGCAACAGCATCACCCCTTTTTTATCGATTAAATCCTTACAAAATAGATCGACCCCTTGTTCAAGCCTTAATTCAACAAAGCTTATGGGGCCAGCTACGGGCCTGCGCCAACTTAATTTATCAGGATGGCGATTGATTAATTCTTCCAGCAAATTAAGGTTTTCTTTGATGATGGATAAATTTCGTTGAATGATGTATTCCTTGTTTCGGAGTGCGATTATCGAAAGTATTTCGCTGGGTGCAGGAGGGCAGATACTCGTGTAATCCTTGAATTCAATAAACTTATCGGTAAGATCGTTATTTTGAGTACTTAACCAGCCAATTCTTAATCCTGCCAAGGCGAAAGATTTTGACATCCCGCAAAGCGAAATTCCCTTTTCGTAAAGATCACTGACAGAGGGTAGCCGATCTTTTTTGTCGTATTCCAATAAACGATACATCTCATCCGAAAAAATGGTAATGTTTTTTTCTCCAGCAATTTTTACAATTTCTTTTAATTGAGTGGCACTAATTGTTTCTCCGCTTGGGTTGTGTGGGAAATTAATGATGATGAGCTTGGTATTTTTATTTATCATTGCAATTAAATCTTCTAGATTGAAGTTCCCTTCTTTGGAGGGCTCCCATTTTGAAAGATTGGCTTGCAAGCTATTTGCAATTTCGTACAATGATTGATAGGCAGGAAAGGTCGTGATGACATGATCTCCTTCATTAATCAATACATTCATTGCGATAAAAATACACTCCTCGGGAGCTGCAATTGTTATGTTTTCGGCAGTAATTTTTGTGTGTAGTTTCGCTATCTCTGTGCGCAAAACAGGATGACCCGGAGAATGAGTGTAAGCCAGTTTTAACGCATCCCACAAACTTTTGGATTCATCATCAGCCATTGCTAAAAGTTCTCTTTGACTGAGAGGTTCGCAATCAGAACAACTTAGTAAATAGGGTGCTGTAAACTCATGTTTTGCAAAATAGCGTTCTAGTTTAAAGGGTTTGATTTTCATGGCTAATTTTTTTTGCTAGGTCCGATCATTTTTTAACTTTTTTTTAATTTTAAAACCCAGAGTTCAACCAATTCAGAATCTCGCCAGTTTTGATCTCGGCGGGTTTTTTTGGAAGCCGCTTTTACTTTCTTAGTCCAAAACAATTCTTTTTGGAATTGGCTTCCTTTTTCTAATTCTGTTTTAACCGGATGGGATGAACTGGAATAGGTAATCTCCGCCAAATTAGAAAAAAGCAAAACAATTCTTCCATCGCTTTTAAGATGCTTTTGAGCTTCCTTAAAAAAACGAGGAAATAAATCCGCTTCGTAGTAAATGGCTTTGTCAATCCCTTTCAGATTATGTGGAGCCGGAATCCAGGGGGGATTAAAAACAATTAATTCGGTTCTTGAATCACGATCGGCAAATAAATCACCATGAGATAAGTCCATTTTTAAATGCATCTCATTTTTATTCAAATCTTCGCTTAAGCCAATAATGGCATTCGGATTAGAATCTGTTCCACATATTTTTTCAAATCCATGATTAAGCATTTGAAAAGATAAAACTCCACAGCCAATGCCCACATCAATCGCTGATTTTTTTTCCCCATCGTATTGCATTAACCATTTGTCAAAAAGTTTTAAATGCTCAAAACGAGTTGGGAAATATGTTCCGAAATAGGGATGCAGCTTTTGTTTAAGAACCGGAATTGCGATCCCTTTTTCTCGCCATTGCCACGAACTGTTTAATCCTTGCACCTGAGGAAAAGGCAATAAAAATTCATCTAATTCAGAATAAAGGATTTTAAACCAGCCAATTTGCGGTGCTTTTCTCACGATGATTCTGTGGTCACGAATTAGCAGTAATAATTTGTGAGATAGTTCTCGAAATAAGGAACGGGTATCGTGTTGTGCGCTGAAGGATTGATCTGGTTTAGTGTTTCGCAGGAAGTCTTTTAATGCTTGTAAAACCAGAAGTCCACTGCTGTAGAAATCGACGACTAAAACATAATACCCCAGCAACAGGGCATCAACGGCTTCTTGCGGATCCATACGTTTTTTATAGGGGATCACCTCGATATCCGAAATAATTGGATCTGGCCTTTCAGCTTGTATTTTTTTTTCTGGGCTTACCAATTGAGTGTTTTCTAGGTCTCTGAAATTTTATCTATCTTCTTTCGAAATTAAGAAATTTATGCTTGCCCGAAACATCTGTTAAATATTCAGGCTATTTAATAACTTTGCAAGTGATGAGTAGTTTTGATGTTATTGTTGTAGGGGCAGGGCCGGCTGGTTTATTGGCTGCAGGACGTGCGGCAGAATTAGGAGGCAAAGTACTCATTTTAGAAAAAATGCCGAGTGCCGGACGTAAGCTTTTAATCACTGGATCGGGTAGATGCAATGTTACCAACAATGCTCCAATTGGCGAATTCATCACACATGTTTATCCCGATGGTCGTTTTTTCAGAACGGCTTTGTCAAAGTTTTCTTCTAAGGATATTCTTGCGTTGCTGGGAAATTATGGTGTAGGATGCAGCCTCGCACCGTTGGGCAGGTACTTCCCAACGAGCAATAAATCAAAGGATGTGTTAGGGGCATTGCTTCAGTGGATTAAAGATCTGAATGTGGAGATTCGATTTGATTCTCCTGTTGAGAAGTTAGTGGTTGAAGAAGGTGCCATTCATGGCGTGCAGTCGAATGGCAAAGAAATTTTGGCTGCGAAGGTTATTCTTGCCACCGGAGGCAAATCTTATCCTGTCACCGGCTCAACGGGTGATGGTTATGCAATAGCAAAACAATTAGGTCATATGGTTGAAGATGTCAGGCCTGCTCTTGTTCCCTTGGTGACAGATGGTCATCTTGCTCAAAGCCTTCAAGGATTGAACCTGAAAGATGTTAAGGCCATGGCTTGGGTGAACAACAAAAAGATGGGTGAAGCGACGGGAGAAATGATTTTTACGCATTTCGGTTTGTCAGGCCCCATCATTTTGACGCTAAGTAGAATTGCTGTTGAAGGGTTACAAAAACAACAAAAAGTTGAGATTAGCATCGATTTGGAACCTTCCATGAATGAAAAGCAACTCGACGACCGCTTAATCCGAGACTTAAACGTGCATGGCAAAAAGAAACTCAGCAATATCTTCCGCTATTGGTTGAAGGCTTCAATGACTAATTCTTTTATCAAAGTTTTGGGAATGAATCCCGAAAAATTATGTCATCAGGTTTCTTCAAAAGAGCGAAAACAGATCGCTAATCTTATCAAGAATTTGAAATTTAAAATCATTAAGCACCGGACTTTTAAAGAAGCCATCATCACAGCCGGAGGAGTTTCTTTAAGCGAAATTTCACCTAAAACCATGGAATCAAAGCTGATTAAAGGATTGTTTTTTGCCGGTGAACTAATTAATTTAGATGCAGAAACCGGAGGTTATAATTTGCAAATTGCCTACTCAACGGGTTGGCTGGCCGGAGAATCTTGTATGAAAACATAAGATCTGGCTTATTTCCATCGCTGCTCTTTCCACTGTTTTTGTTCTGGTTTACTGAGAAAAGTCCAGGTGATTAAACGACTGGTTTTATTGCCTTGCCCCATCGGAATGGTTTTAACTTCCTTTGCTTCAACTGCCTCTAAAACTTTAAAAGCGCTTTTTAAGGTTGATTGTTTTGAAATTAAGCTGGAAAATAAAAAGCAGGACTTTGAATATTTTTTACTTTGACGAATCATGTTTCTTACAAATCGTTCTTCACCTCCCTTATACCACAATTCATTGTTTTGGCCGCCAAAGTTTAATTTGGGATCAGTAATTTTCTCGCCTTTTAAATTACTTAACTTTCGTAAATTATTGGCATTAGCTTCTGCTTGGGATGCATTAAAAGGGGGATTACAAATAGATAAATCAATTAATTCATCTCTGGCAATAATTCCGTAAAAAAAATCTCTTGAATCGGGTTGTAGTTTTACTTCCACCATGCCCTTTATATTTGGATTCGCCTCAATTATTTTATTGGCATTTGCAATTGAAACCGGATCGATTTCTGCCCCTATGAATGACCAGCCATACTCCTGAACGCCGATAATTGGATAAACACAATTAGCTCCAACTCCTATGTCTAAACATTTAATTTTTTTACCTGAGGGTATTTTTCCGTAATTGTAGGCTCCCAATAATTCAGCGATGTGATGGATGTAGTCAGCTCGTCCTGGAATCGGAGGACATAAATATCCGTCAGGGATATCCCAAAAATCAATTTCATAATACTGTTTTAAAAGCGCTTTGTTAAGCATTTTAACAGCGGCAGGATTTGAGAAATCAATGGATTGATCCTTGTAGACATTCAAGCTTAGGAAAGGTGCAAGATCCGGGCAACTTTTTACCAATAAATCAAAATCGTAACGTTCACGATGTTTGTTTCGGGCATGTAATCGGGTTTTGACTTTAGGATGTTTTTTCTTTTTAGGAAGCATGAACTATTTTCTTTTGTGTAGCAATTTAGTTAAAAAGCCTGACTGTAAAACTTCTAATGATTCTCCAAGCTGTGCCCTATGGTGTTTTTTTGAATTTTAATAAAGTGACATCCCGCTTACTGGGAATTAATTTATCAAGTTGAATGGTGAAAGGCAACATCATTTTTTCAAGAAAAACAGAAAGTTTAGATAAAGCTTCTCCTTCCTTTCTTGATCTTGAATTGAAGACTTTTCGGATGAAACCACAAGTGTAATAGCTGGCCTGAATCTTTAAGGATTTTTGTTGTTCGAGCTGAAATCCATTTTTGTACATCAGGTTTGCATAGTAATTTACTGGTCTGCCCAAATTACTTTCATGACCCTTTATGCGTTTTTCTATCCTTTCAAAAAGATAAACTTCATTTTTCGACACCCTGCAAATTTCACTGATGATTTTCATCAATTCATCTTCGTCGGGGTTATGTTGAAGTACTGTGGAAGTGAAAACAATTTCAAAGGAATCTTTTTCAAAAGGCAATTTAGCATCATCAATTTTTACGAGTCGAATGTTTTTTCCGTCCAGTAGCTGGTTTGATAATTCCAGCATTTTACTTGAAATGTCCACACCAGTCAGGTTCTTGCAGCCCAAAGCATGAAGATGGGCTAAATTACCTCCGGGGCCGGAGCCGAATTCTAAAACCTTTTTATCGGTAAAGTTTAATGAACTGAGCAGCTTCAAAAACTGCTGGCGTTTATAGCGATAGTAAGGATCACTGTCTCCTGCAATGAGCTTAAGGTCATCGCGCTTAGCAAGGGTTTTTGCCACCTGATCCCAATATGTTTCCGGATGATATGCCTGACTCATTTTAAATTTGAACAACTGTTAGTGAAGAATTTTAAACCTACTTTTTTTTCTTCTTTCTTAAATTGTAAGTTTTATCGCCTCTGGTTTTAGGTTTTTTGTATTTTTTTCCTTTTCGGAGATAGGATCCGCCCTGGTTCACTTTTAGGTTTTTTTCTTTTTTCTCGTGGAAAGCTCCTCCACCTTCATTAAGTTTTACCTTAGGATGATTCTTTTCAATAATTACTGGCCGTTCTTCTGGAATCAATTCTTTCGAAATTTCAACTTCTTTAGGAAAAGGAAGCATCGGGATTTCAAGATTCATCAGCATTTCAATATTCAGCTTCCACTCTTCTTCTTTTTCAGTAAAGAATAAAATTGTTTTCCCTTCAACCTCCGCGCGGCCGGTTCTGCCTATTCGATGCATGTAGTTTTCAGGATAATTGGGGGTGTCAAAATTGATGACATGGGTGATTTTTTCTAAATCCAAACCTCGGGCCATCACATCCGTTGCCACTAAAATTCGATTCTTTCCTTCATCAAATTCTTCGATGGATCGAATGCGATAATTTTGAGATTTGTTGGAATGAATAATGCACACCTCCGTGCTAAAATCTTCCTCCAATGCCTCAAAAACTTTATCGGCATTTTTTTTATTCGACACGAATACCAAAACCTTTTTAAACGCTTCTTTGTCTTTAAGCAGATGCTTTAACAAATTTACTTTAGTGTAGAAATTCTGAACAGGATAACATTGTTGTGAAATATTATCGAGGGGCGTTCCACTTACGGCAATTGAAATTTTAGCGGGGCTGATGAAAAATTCATCAATTAAAGCGTCCACTTCATCGGTCATCGTCGCAGAAAACATGATGTTTTGCCGGCGATCAGGAATCAGTTCAAAAATATTGGTTAACTGATACAGAAAGCCCAAATCCAACATCACATCCACTTCATCAATCACTAATTTTTTAATGCCTTTTAGTTGAAGGGCGCCACTAAGTACAAGATCGTAAAGACGGCCAGGTGTGGCTGCCAGTACGTCAACGCCTTCGGCAACTGCCTGCTTTTGCGGGTTAATATTTGTTCCGCCATAAACACCCAAGGTTCGAACTGTCATGTATTTTGTAAGGGTTTTAACCTGCTCAACAACCTGTAAAACCAATTCGCGGGTAGGGACTAAAATTAAAATTCGGGGATTTATTTGATTCGAAAATTTCAAATCATGCAAGAGGGGAAGCATGTATGCAAATGATTTCCCGGTGCCGGTTTGTGCAATCCCAACCACGTCTGTACCCGAACGAATAACCGGATAAGCTTCAGTTTGGATGGGGGTGGGTTTGTCAAATCCGAGCTCTTGGATGGCATTAAACAATGGCTTCGACAGATTTAAACTTTCAAAAGAATTCATAAAAATAATTTATGCAAAGGTAGGGCATAAATTTATAATTTCATGTTAGCCTTTTGAAACTTCAATTACACTTAACTATGGATGTTTATTCTCTTAGTTTCCCTTGATCTCTTAAAGCTTGCATTAAAACTTCATTCGTTCTCGGGTCTGCACCATCAAAGGATGCAATGCTTGACCAGGGATAGCCCAAATTGATATGGATTTTATTGCCGGAATAGGATAGAGGATCGATGGTTACAGAATGCTCACAGCTAGAACTGGAATAGCCAGGTTTGAAAAATCCAGAATAGATAATTGCCTTATTAACAGTAACACAGAAAGCTCCCCAATCTCCAATTTCTTTAACCCTTTCCATTGCAGATTCGTTTAGGCCCATGGTGTGTGTACTTAAATCGTAGTATCGGATTTCATCATTAAAAACCAAAGCTGTGGACTCAAGTTTAATCATTGAATTATCAATCTTGCACTGCCCCTCAACCCTTTCGTATTCCTTTAAAAGATAGACTTCAACGCCTTGTCCGGGCAAATGTGAAATGTTTAACTCCAATGTGTCTTTGTGACATGAAGAAATAAGGAGAATGATTACCAGTGGGAGAATTATTAAAGTTTTTTTCATCGGCTAAAGATGGATGGTTAATACTTTAATGATGCGAAGAAATCACATTTGGTTGCGTATTTGAATTTTGAAATGAGAGAAGGCCTAGTTTTTTTCCGATTTTTTTTCCAGCAAATAAAGATCAAGTCCTTTACCCCAAAAGTCTTTTTCAGTTTTTTCTAAAATAAGACCAAATTTTTGAAAAAACCGATAAGCCAATTGCGAGGTAGTTACAACGGCTTTTTTGATTTTAGGTTTTATTCTTAAAATTCCCAGACAATGCTCAACGGCCAGTTTCCCATAACCTTTTCCAGAATAATCAGGATGAAATAAAATCCATTTAATACGACCGATGGAATCTGCATGAGTCATTTCATAACCGATTCCACCGATAAGTTTACCCTCAAGCTCGAAGGTAAAGTAAGTAGCACCATGTGTTTTTAAATGTTGCTTAAAATCGTCAATTTCACCAGACGCAAAGTCCGAAGGAATATAGTGCCTGAAAATAGCCAGCAAAGTCTTCTGGTCTGAAGTCTGATATTTCCTAATTGAAGGATGAGCAACCGCTCCATTCACTATTTTAAAGTTTCGAAGCCTTATTGGCCTTCTTCTCCATTTTTTCTAACTTCTTTTCTTTTTTTGTTTTGGTTGGAGCTTTTTTCACTTCTTTTTTTGCATTTTGTTCTTTACCCATGACTTTATTTTTTTAATTGTTAGGTTTAAATTAATTTGATTCCGTTCGGCTCAATCGTTATTTTTCGCTGTTTGTACAAAGAGCCCAGCGATTTTTTAAATGCCTTTTTACTCATCCCGAAAGTTGAATAGATCTCGTCGGGTGTGCTTTTGTCGGTAATTGCTAAAAAGCCTTCATTTTCTTCTAATTTACGATAAATAAGTTCCGCATTGGCATCGTTAACATTACCATACCCAATTGCCTGAAGGGAGATGTCGAGTTTATTGTCCTCGCGAATATGTTTTACATAACCCTGTAACTTATCACCTATGTTAATTTTTGTAAAGATCTCATTCTCATAAATCAGGCCTTCGTGTCGATGATTAACGATGACGTTAAAACCAAGATCGGTTTCTTTTAATACCACCAAATCAACTTTTTCACCTTTGCTCACCGTTAATTCCTCATTGCTTAAAATTTTCTTGATTTGATTACTGGCATAGAGTCTGCCCGAATTTGGGTCAATATCAAGAAAAACGATGTACCGTCTCCCAACCTCCATTCGCTGGCGTTGCTCTCCAAAAGGTACAAATAAATCTTTTTCCAAACCCCAGTTCATAAATGCACCTACTACTGAAACATCGATTACTTCAAGTAAGGCAAATTGGTGCAATTCAATTTTAGGAATGATATTGGTGGCTATGGGTTTTTCGTTATGGTCGAGATAGACAAAAACGTTAAGTTCATCATCCATTTCGTATTTTTTAGGACAATACTTATTCGGAAGTAAAACATCTTCCCCTGAATCATCACCAAGGTAAAGCCCGAAAGGTGTTCTTCTCAGGATTTTTAATTCATTATATTTTCCAATCTGTATCATGGCCTGGTCTCTAATTTCTGTCAATCAACTTTTTTAGTTCTATCCCGTAATCGTACTGTAAGTCTTCGTGTAAGGAAGAGATCGCTTTTTTAATGCACTCAATTTGACGTTGGTAAATATTGTTGAGCGTAACATTTTGATTGATGTACGATCCCATGTCCTTAAATTCGCTACAAAAGTAAATCAATAATTCCACCTCTGTTTCTTTCTTTTTCGAATATTTTAAGTATTTTTTGATATTGCGCAATATTTTACGAACACTCTTTTTAATGTAAAAATGAGTTTTGGTATTGATTTGCCCAAATTCCTGCTTTACTTCCTTTTTAATGTTCTCGATATAAGCCACTTCATCAACAGAATCGTATAGTAAGTAGGTCAATAATTCTTTGTTTTCCCTTTTGAATTTTGCCAAACGTAAACACAATTCAAGCAACTCACCTTGCGAACGGTGACTTAATTCCTGTTTTATTTCTTTTAATGATGCAATCCACATAGTTAAGCTAAAATATAAACATTAATTCAGAATCGCACAAGTTTGTGGGTGTATAGTTACTATTTTAGGTAAATGGTATCTAAAATACTGAGGTCGGTGCGGTAATTTTCGACATAAATTTGCCATCTACCACCGTCACCGTATTGAGGGTTAGCTAAAGTTTTGGAGATGGCTATAACCAGTGAATCCTTGATGTCGAAAACTCCGACCAAGGGCCGATAACCGAACTGAGGATTTTCTTTTACTTGTAAAGCCTCCCAATAAGGTTTTTTTACAGTATCGGTTTCTGTTAAAGTTTGATTGATGGTATAGTATTCCGACTGCCCGAGTAAACCTCCATAAAGATCAAAATGATGTGGGATTTTTGCTGTAGTCCAATTATCCACACCAGGATAATCACCTTTTCCTTGCCAGCTTCTGACAGAGTTTAATAAACTGGTGTCGACCACATACCTGGCCAGAATACCAGTCTCAGCGTAAAAAGCGGTGAGGGTTGCATTAATAGGGATGAGATGTGTGAGCCTTTCTTTTTGGCAGGCCGAAAAGAATCCCAATAAAAGTAAGAGGGAGATTAGTTTCGTATAATTAGTTTTCATGAGTTTCAGGGTGTTCAATTTGAGTCGGGTATTCTCCTGATTTTAAATGGTTAGTTAATTTATAAATTCACTGTTTTATAAGTTACATCCCAAAGCTTCCCATTTGATCAATGGTCATAATCTGATATCCTGCTGGTACTTCCATGCTGAATAACTCTTTGGCATTGCTGACTTTCTTTTCTACCAGGATTGCTTTCATCGACATTTTCATGTCTTTTTGATTCATCTCAAATTCCATCGGGAATCCTGGGATTTCTTTACTCAGGTAGTTTTGTCCGGCTTTACTTACCGCAATTTCTTCGGTAAACCAGAAAATAGCTTTCCTGCCATCCTTATCCGTTAAGGTTGCTTTTTTACATTTGAAACCATGAATATCTTTGGTCTCACTAATCATTTCAACCGCAACATCCTGATCTTCGGGCTGTACATCACCTACTTCTGAAATGGTTGATTTGATGGCCTTGTTACCCATCATACCGCCCATTTTAATGAGTACATCACCTGATTTGGAGTTGGTGGTGGTAGCCATATTCATGGCCATACCCATGTTTATTTTTACGAGAGTAGATTCATCCTTAAAATAAATTTCCATGGAGGCTCCGTTCATCATGGCCATGGCCATTTCCATGGCCGGATTATCTGAGGAAACCGTCATCTCATATTTTACATGGCCTTCGGTTAACTGTGCTTTTGTAGTTAAACTTGCAAAAAGGATAACTGCAAGAAATAAAATTGTCTTTTTCATGTTTCTGAATTTTTGATTGGATTTGTTTGTTTTTAATCGTTAAGCAATTCAATGGTTACCAGATAAGCGCAATGATCGGATGCAATTTTATCTGCGATCACCTCAGTTTTAATTACCCTCCACTTATCTCTGGGATAAAACATGACGTAATCAATCTTTTTATCAGGCTGATCAGAAGGGAAAGTAAATTTAGGCATTTTTTTTCGTAAGCCGAAGACCAAAATTCTTCAAGGAAATTGATGGATTTACTGTTCGACTCTGCATTTAGATCACCCAACAGTAAGGTTGGATATTTGTTTTTTAAAAATACTTCGTTAATCTTTTTTGCAATGAGATCAATGTTACTATTCGTTTTTGAGTCGAAACCAATATTGCCACTTTGGATGTAGGTTGCAACATTTTCAAACTTCAAACTGGTAAAGAGTGGTTTCAGGTCAGCCATCAGTATTTTTTTTGTGGCCGCCAACATTAATTCCTCTCAGAATAGCTAGGTATCTGGTCATACAAGTTGTGTTAGTTTGAACAAAAGTATCAAAAACAAACAGCTTCTCAGCTCATTTGTTTTTTACACACCTCACTGAATTTCCGTTGCTTTTTCGGTAAGGCAGATAAAAAAAGGATTTCCCCATTTTTGTAAATTGAAAGGCATGGGCTTTAATTTTTTTTAACATCCCTTGTTCAATGTTGTCATCGTTGGTCCAAAACCGGGCGATAGTTCCTAACCCTGAGTAATAGCCGGGAACCTTTCTAATACTTACACCCTGAAATTTATGGGGATCGCGAAATCCGCCATAACCAACATTAAAACCAGATGAACCGCCTTCTGTAAGTGTAGTGTAAATTTCTTTGTAAAGATCTTTTCTTCGCTTTACTTCTTCTTTTGAGGATTGTTTTTTGGTGGGGATGCGATGGTTTTCGTCAAACAAATCCCCAAAGCTGTTCATGAGGGCAATCCATTCTTCCGGACTTGGAAGATGCCATCCTTCGGGGCAGACTTTCATGGCTACTTCCCAGGGATAAAGCCGGCCGTAGAGCTGATAATTCATGTTCTTGCCTTCATAAAAGTGTGAAACACCAACATAATGCGGAGAGTCTTTTTCTACCCAAAACCGAAGGTTTTCGGCCATCCAGATATCCTCACCAAGTTGAATGGTTTTGTAAGTTTTTTGATCTCTTTCGTCAAACAATTTGCCGAATTCTTGGGCGTGGTTATTGAGAGTCAGTAAAATAAAGAGTCCCAATAGTAAGCAGTTTAGTCTTTTCATGGGTTTCTATTTTAGGTGATTAGATTCGCTTGATGCTTTTAAATTTGCTTTATAAAGTTAAACTGATTATTCCAAAGTAGTTCAATCATTTCATTATCTTCAGCTATGTTAAATTGAATTTCATCGCCTTTTTTCAGGTTAATGAATATAAGTATCAAGCTTTCAAAGTTTAAAAATAATTGATTTTTTTAGTTTATTAAGCTTGCCAGGCAATGCACCCATGCATTGCTATCATTTAAACTCTCCACCAATTGCAGTGTTTTGCCTCCGTTTTGCTTGAAGAGCTCATCATATTCATAAGCTATTTCAATGGTGGTTTCGAGGCAATCAGCAACGAAAGCCGGACAAATGACTAAAATGTTTTTCTTCCCTGTTTTTGCTTTTTCGAGGATGATATCATCGGTAAAAGGTTCGAGCCAGTTTTTTGAAAGACGTGATTGAAAGGCAGAAGTATACTGGGTTTCATCGAGTTTAAGAGCCCTGCTTAGCAGGCGCGTAGTGGCATAGCAAGATGCATGATAGCAGTGTTTATTACTTGCATTGTATTCGGTGTGGCAATTAAGCTCTTTACAGGAATGGCCTTTATGGGTGTCTTCTGTTTGGTTGACAGGTAATCCGTGGTAAGAAAAAATAATATGATCGTATGCTGAAAGATCGTGTTTTTTGGCCTGTGCTGTGATAGCCTCAATGAACTTCGGTTTATCGAAAAAAGCATCGATAAATTCCAGGTTGATATCCAGGGCCTGCTTTTTCACTTGCTTGTTTACTTCCCCCATTGATGTGTAGGTAGTTGAAGTGGCGTACTGGGGATAAAGGGGGATGCAGATCAGTTTTTTAAAACCTTGTAATTTGATTGCGGTAATGGCCTTTTTAATGGAAGGGTTTCCGTATCGCATTCCAATAAAAACTTCATGCTTTGTACCTAATTTGGCTTGTAACTTGTCCTTTAGTGATTCGCTGTAGTACAGGAGTGGAGAACCCTTTTTATCCCATAATTGCCGGTATAATTTTGCTGATTTCGGTGCCCTGAAAGGTACGATAATACAATTGACCAAAAAACTTGCGGAGCAGGAAAGGCAAGTCAATGACGTATTCATCGTTCAAGAATTCAAAGAGAAATTTCCGAACATCTTTGGTCGCAGGACTGTCTGGGGTTCCAACATTAATTAACAATACCGCGGTTTTATTCTTCATCATTTAGCAGGTGTAGAAAAGAAATTTAAAGATACCTCGATTTATCCTTAATTTCAAGATAATAACTTTCAATGCCAATTTCTTTTATGTGTTTGTTGATGTTAACAGAGCGCTTTTGGAGATGTTCATCAAATCCTGTTTTGTTGCAGGGAAATTCTTCGCATTGAAAACAGAAGTCAACACCTTTCTCATCAGAACAACCTCTGACTTTACATTCTTTAAACAGTTTGC
>CALOCL010000019.1:0-80500 GCA_942491855.1 uncultured Bacteroidales bacterium | reverse complement strand
CACGGCAGTCGGCAAGTGAACGGGAATCTATTCGGCGAGATTAGGTTCCCGTTGTGTTTTTATTAAGAATTAAAAGATGAAAGAAATTAGATTATTAGATAAAACAGTCTTCTAATGTCTCAAGTCTAATATCTAAAGATCTTACTTTGTAATTATCCGACTCAACTGCTTATTAATTTCGATGCTGATGGTTTTCAGGCTCATGTGTTTTTGCTGTAACAATAAATAATCTTCCGGATCAGCAATTTCATTCAACTCTTTTTGATTAGCCAAAATCATTTGGTCAATTTTTTTTGCCTTAAAGGATAGTACACAGGAAGTTATTAGTTTTCGTAAATTATCGCTTTCGTGTTTAACCGGAATCTTGTTGCGTAACCAATTATCGCTAAGCTCATAAGGTGTAGCCATCAAATCGACAGCCAGTTTCGAAACTTCAAGGGTAGGATGCTGAATAAAATACTCGCTTCCAAGAATTTTTCCATTCTCCAGCGATTGATCAAAATCATTAAAGATTTCTTGCAATATTGCATCCTGAAAGCTGATTTCATCTGATTTTAAATCATGAATTACATATTCGGCTATCTTAATCGGCACCTCAATTTTTAATCCATTTTCATCAACATCCTCAAAAATAATTTCCTGATCAGCATAGGTCAGTAACAAGCGTATTATTTCAAGTTCATGACTGTAAGTTTCTGTTTGGTCAACCTTGGTTTTTTCTTTAACTTCAGGAATAGCAAATTCCGGAACAGCAGGAATATACTGGGTTTTATTGTCGTCATTAAATTTCTTGCGAAGCAATTTATTCAGCTCATTCACCAGGGTTTGCTCTGCAATATCCATGATTGAACTACACTCCTTAACATAAACCGACCGGTAAATTCCATCAGGAATTAAAGCAATGGTTTGCACAATTTCTTTAATTAAATTGGCCTTTTTAATGGGATCCTTATCAGCCTCGCTGACCAGTAAATTGGTTTTAAAAGAAATGAAATCATTGGCATTTGCCTTAATAAAATCAGTAACCTCTTCTCGCGAATGACTCCTGGCATAAGAATCTGGATCTTGACCTTCCGGGAAAAGCACGATTTTAACATTCATCCCTGCTTCCAAAATCATGTCAATGCCGCGAAAAGACGCTTTAATTCCGGCTGCATCTCCATCAAATAAAATGGTAATGTTTGGGGTGAATCGTTTGATCAGTTTAATCTGGTCGGTAGTGAGCGAAGTACCTGACGAGGCCACCACATTTTCTATCCCTGCCTGATGTAAGGAAATCACATCCGTATAACCCTCAACCAATAAGCAACTCTCATTTTTTAGGATGGCATTACGGGCATAAAAAATGCCATAAAGCACTTTGCTTTTGTTGTATATTTCTGATTCAGGAGAATTTACATACTTGGCCTTGCTCTTTTCACTGTTCAGAATTCGACCACCAAAACCGATAACCTTACCGGTTAAATTATGAATTGGAAACATCACCCGGCCCTTAAATCGATCAAAAATATTCTGGTCTTTTTCGATGCTTAATCCCGATTTTACCAACTGCTCTTTTTTGTAGCCTTCTTTTAATGCTATTTTCGTAAAATCGTCAAACTTATCCAGGCAATAACCCAGTTGAAACTTTTCGATGGTTTCGGCTGTGAAACCACGCTCGGTAAAATAGGAGAGTCCAATGGCTTTGCCTTCTTCCGCTTCGACTAAGGTTTTTGAAAAATATTTTTGTGCATACACAGAAACATGGTACAAACCTTCCATTGCACTTTGTTGCTGAATTTGCTCAGGGGTTTGTTCTTCTTCATCAATTTCAATGCTGTATTTTTGAGCCAGCAATTTTAAGGCCTCAGGATAGGAATAATGCTCGTGATCCATGATAAAATTGACCGCATTTCCACCCTTACCGCATCCGAAACATTTGTAAATCCCTTTGGCAGGAGAAACGGTAAACGAAGGGGTTTTTTCGTTATGAAACGGGCATAAACCAATCAGGTTAATTCCTCTCTTTCGTAAGGATACGAAATCACCAACAACCTCTTCAATTTTGGCTGTTTCAAAAATCTCCTGTATGGTGGCTGGTTTTATCAATGGTTTCTTTTAAGCTTTTGCTAAATTAATAAAAATGCGCTTGTTTTAATCTTAATCAAATATTCAAATCAATATTTATCGGATGAAATATTCAGCTTGTCGATTTGTGATTAATCAAAGCAATAAATGAGATAAAAAACTTTTATATTAGCATTTCCATATATGTATCTTTACATTACCAAATCAACATGAAAATGAAAAAATTTTTATTAGTAACTACATTTTTACTTTTTACAAGTCACTTGTTCATACAAGCACAATCAAATTCTTCGGAAATAGATAAAAAGATATTTAGTGCCATCGAAAATCAAATTGAGGATGTGAATGCGCTTTACCTCGACCTCCACCAGAATCCTGAACTCTCATTAATGGAATTCGAGACTGCCAAAAAGATGGCACATCAACTCAAACAATTAGGATTTGAAGTTACAACAGGCGTTGGAGGAACCGGAGTGGTTGGTGTCTTTAAAAACGGTGAAGGAAAAGTCATCATGCTGCGCACCGATATGGACGCACTACCTATTAAAGAAACAACAGGTTTATCATTCGCCAGTGAGGTCGTAATGAACGATGCAGCAGGCATTGAATCGCCGGTAATGCATGCCTGTGGTCACGACATGCATATGAGTACCTGGCTTGGAACACTTGCCACACTTGTTAAGCTTAAAGATGAATGGAAAGGTACCATTTTAGCCATAGCACAACCTGCAGAAGAAGGTAGTATTGGAAGCATGGCCATGATTAAAGATGGACTGTTTGAAAGATTTCCAACACCTGACTATGCCTTTGCTTACCACGTCAGTGCCGATTTACCGGCAGGTGAGATTGGTTATTTCCCGGGACCCATTTTTGCGGGTGTAAATTCGGTAGATTTAACGATTAGAGGAATAGGTGGTCATGGTGCCCTGCCGCATACCACCATCGATCCAGTGGTTATCGCCGCACGAACCATACTCGCATTACAAACCGTTGTAAGTCGAGAAATTAATCCTTTTAATCCGGCAGTAATTACCGTTGGATCTATTCATGCGGGAACCAAACATAACATCATCCCTAATGAAGTGAAAATGCAATTGACAGTTCGCTTTTTTACCGACGAAGTTTACGCACAAATATGTGATGCGGTAAATCGAATTCCAAAAGGAATCGCATTATCAGCTGGTGTTCCTGAAGATCTGTTACCCATCGTTGAAATTAAAGAAGAGTTTACCCCACCGGTTGCAAACAATCCCGAACTGGTATTGAACAGTGTAAAATCAATGCAAGAAATCATCGGAAAAGAAAATGTTTATCAGGTAAATCCTGCAACGGTTGGAGAAGACTTTGGCAAATACGGACGAACAGCTGATAATATCCCGATTGCGCTATTTTGGTTAGGCAGTGTAAATCCTGAATTTTACAAGAAAAGTAAAGAAACAGGAAGCCCAATTCCCGGACTGCATAATTCAGCCTTTATCCCTGATTTTACTGTAACCTTCACAACTGGTGTAGCTGCCATGTCAAAAAATGTGATCGACTTATTCAATACAAAATAAACACTCAAAATATCTTAAACATGAAAAAATTACTCGCACTCACTTTAATCATGGCCTTCACTGTTCTTGCATTTTCGCAAGATCGAATTACAGGTCATGATTTCGCAACCCGCTCAGAGGTAATCGCACAACACGGAATGGCTGCCACCAGCCAGCCTTTGGCAACTCAAGTCGCTCTCGATATTTTAAAAAAAGGTGGTAACGCCATCGATGCAGCCATTGCTGCCAATGCATTATTAGGCTTGGTTGAGCCAACCGGAAACGGAATTGGTGGCGATTTATTCGCCATTATCTGGTCGGCCAAAGATCAAAAACTTTTTGGTCTGAATGCCAGTGGAAGATCCCCAAAATCACTAACCATAGACTATTTTAAAGAGAATGGTTACGAAAAAATTCCGTCTTACGGTGTTTTACCAATTTCAGTACCGGGCGCTGTTGATGGCTGGTTTACCATGCATGGTAAATTTGGAACCATGGACATGAAAGATATTTTGCAACCTGCGATAAATTACGCACGTGAGGGATTTCCGGTTTCGGAACTTATCGCCTACTACATGGAAAGAGGAACCAGAAACCTAAAAAAATTCCCAAATATTGCCGACGTTTACATGCCAAACGGAGCCGCTCCTAAAAAAGGTGAAGTTTTCAAAAATCCTGCTTTAGCGAATACTTTAGAAAAAATTGCCAATAAAGGACGGGATGAATTTTACAAAGGAAGCATCGCTAAAACCATCGATAAATTTGTAAAAGAGCAAGGAGGTTTTCTTTCTTACGAAGATTTCGCTTCGCATTATTCTGAATGGGTAGAACCACTCTCTACCAATTACCGTGGTTACGATGTTTGGGAATTACCTCCAAACGGACAGGGGACTGCTGCGCTTCAGCAATTAAATATCATGGAAAATTTTGATATGGCTGCCATGGGTTTTGGAACTGCCGAATACATTCATCATTTTACTGAAGCTAAAAAATTAGCCTTTGAAGATCGCGCAAAATATTATGCCGATCCTGATTTTAACAATTATCCGATTGAAGAACTTATCTCAAAAGAATATGCTGCAGAACGCGCTAAACTTATAAATCCAAAGCAAGCTGCTCGATCGTATCCTGCCGGAGAAATTGAGCAAGGAAACACCATTTACATGACCGTTGCCGATCAATTCGGGAACATGGTTTCCTTAATCCAAAGTAATTACCGGGGAATGGGATCAGGAATTTGTGCGCCCGGTTTAGGTTTCATTTTACAAGACCGGGGAGAATTGTTTAGTTTGGAAGAAGGGCATGCCAATGTTTATGAGCCTGGCAAACGGCCTTTCCATACCATCATTCCGGCATTTATTACCAAAGATGGAAAACCATTTATTAGTTTTGGATTAATGGGTGGAGCCATGCAGCCTCAAGGACATGCTCAAATGGTGAGCAATCTCGTTGATTTCGGAATGAATTTACAAGAGGCAGGGGATGCCCCACGAATTCGCCATGGAGGCTCTTCACAGCCAACTGGTGGTACAATGACCGATGGAGGTATTCTTTATTTAGAGAGCGGAATCCGTTGGGAAGAACTTCAGAAACTCATGCACATGGGTCATAAAATCCAATGGGATTTAGGCGGCTATGGAGGTTACCAGGCCATCATGTGGGATGCTAAAAATAAAGTTTATTTCGGTGCATCTGAGTCGCGTAAAGACGGGCAAGCAGCCGGGTACTAAAATTTACAATATTCGATTTTCAATTTAAAATTTTCGATTTAAAGCCTTGAAATTCACGGCTTTTTTATCTTTACATCTTTATTTCACTCCCCAAAATTGAATTATCTTTTAATATGCATAGATGAACTTAAAACATTTTATTTGTCTTATTTTTCTGAGTTTAATTATATTTCATAATTATACTATTGGGCAAATTGTCAGTGTTGAAAATGAAATTAATTATTCAGGATACAAAGCCTTATCGGAAGACAGTGTAATTTTAACTTATTTTCATCCACTAAAATGTCCTATTACAATAAATCAACAAATAGTCTACAATGGAAAGAGTATTGATACCAGACCTTCAAACATATTTCCAGTAACAATTAGGGAAGGGGATACATCCACTTTCATAATAAAGTTTACTAACCCAATTATCAAAGAATTTATAAAATTCCCAGGGGAAGTCTGTTTTGGAGATTTAAAAGCCTTGGTTAAGAAAACATCATATGCGTTTCCCTTTCCATTAAATAAAACCTATAGGGTAATGCAAGGTTATAATGGTGAATTTTCTCATAATAAAGATGCCTTTAATAAATATGCGATTGATTTTAATTTATCTATTAACGACACAGTTTGTGCTTCACAAGAAGGCATTGTTGTTGGATTAATAGACAAATATCAAAAAGGAGGTAAAAATAAAAACCTGACTGATTCTGCTAATAGAATTACAATTTATCATCCCAAAACCAACACATTTTCTCAGTATCTTCATTTAAAATACAAAGGTAGTTTAGTTCAGATTGGAGACACAGTAAAAACTCTACAAGCAATAGGGTTATCAGGGAATACTGGATATTCAAGCGATCCCCATTTACATTTTGTTGTTTTTATACCCGAATTTGTTTCTGGTCAATTAACTAAAAAATCAATACCAATACATTTCATCAATAATATTGATGGAAATCACATCAACAAGGATTGCGTAATAATAAATGGAAGAGTATATTATCTCTAATTAACAATCCACTTAGTTTACATCTTATTTATTCACATTAAAAAAAATTGAGTTAAAACGAATATCAACAGTATTAACCAGCTTTGGCTAAATTATTTACATTTTTTTTTACCTTTGCACGCACTAATTAATTCGCAATAAATCACTTCTTGTCTTTATCGAATAAAATTTCATTAAAAGTCAAGTAATCAATAAATTAATATGAAATACCGGGAATACGAAAAACTTAATTTATCACAGATCGGAACTGAGGTTGAAAAGTATTGGGAAGATCAGGCTATTTTTGATGCCAGTTTGAAGAACAGAGAAGGGGAAAAACCATTTGTGTTTTACGAAGGACCGCCTTCTGCCAACGGATTACCCGGCATTCATCACGTAATGGCTCGTGCCATTAAAGATATTTTTTGTCGTTACAAAACGCTTAAAGGATTTTATGTAAAGCGCAAAGCCGGATGGGATACCCACGGCCTGCCTATCGAAATAGCCACCGAAAAAACACTTGGAATTACCAAAGAGGACATTGGTAAAACCATTACGGTTGAAGACTACAACAAAGCCTGTCGTAAAGAGGTGATGAAGTACAAAGACAAATGGGACGACCTGACCAAACGTATGGGTTATTGGGTTGATTTGGATAATCCTTACATCACTTTCGACAACAAATACATTGAGTCGGTTTGGAGCCTTTTAAGTAAACTTTACGAAAAAGGATTGATTTACAAAGGATACACCATTCAACCTTACTCTCCTGCTGCAGGAACTGGTTTAAGCTCACATGAATTAAACATGCCAGGCTGTTACAAAAACGTAAAAGACAATACCGTTACTGCTCAGTTTAAAATCAAGCAGGATGAAAAATCGAATTTTCTGTTTAAAGATAATCATGGCGATTTATTTTTTGTAGCCTGGACTACTACTCCCTGGACATTACCCTCAAACACCGCCTTAGCAGTTGGCCCAAAAATAAAATATGTTAAAGTTAAAACTTTCAACGCCTACACTTTCGAACCCATTACGGTCATTCTGGCTAAAGATTTAGCAGTAAAATATTTCCCCGAAAAAAATGCAGAGCTGAAATTAAGCGAGTACGAAAAAGGTCAAAAAAATATCCCATTTGAGTTAGGTGAAGAATTTACAGGAAAACAACTTAAAGGCATTAATTACGAACAACTATTGCCTTACGCTCAACCCAACGATGGCAAGGCTTTTAAAGTACTAAACGGTAATTTTGTAACTACTGAAGATGGAACAGGCATCGTGCATATCGCGCCTAGTTTTGGAGCGGATGACTTTAAGATAGCCCGAGAAAATGGAATTGGATCCTTAACCCTGGTTGACAAGCAAGGTAAATTCACTGAAGAAATGGGTGAATTTGCCGGACGTTATGTTAAAAATGAATACGATGTCAATCCGGAAACAAATGAAAACGAAAGTGCTGATATCAGCATCATCGTTAAATTAAAAAATGAAAACCGGGCATTTAAAACCGAAAAATACGAACACTCTTACCCCCATTGCTGGAGGACTGATAAACCCATTTTGTACTATCCGCTTGATTCATGGTTTATTAAAACCACCGATTTTAAAGATCGGATGATTGAGCTAAACAATACCATCAACTGGAAACCTAAATCAACCGGAACCGGACGGTTTGGTAACTGGCTCGAAAACCTAGTCGACTGGAATTTATCCCGCTCCCGTTACTGGGGCGTTGCATTACCTATCTGGAGTACCGAAGACCGAAAAGAACAAATTTGCATTGGCTCGGCCAGAGAATTAAAAGCTGAAATTGAAAAAGCGATTGAAGCAGGTTTTATGACTGAAAGTCCGTTGGCTGATTTTAATCCGGATGATTTTTCGGATGAAAATTATGAAACTTTCGATTTTCACCGACCTTTTGTTGATGAAATCACATTGGTTTCGAAAACAGGACAGAAAATGGTTCGTGAAGCAGATTTGATTGATGTTTGGTTTGATTCAGGTGCCATGCCTTATGCCCAATTCCATTTTCCTTTCGAAAACATGGAAGAATTTGAATCCAGCTTTCCGGCTGATTTTATAGCCGAAGGTGTAGATCAAACCCGAGGATGGTTCTTTACCTTGCATGCCATTGCCGTCATGTTATTCGATTCAGTTTCTTTCAAAACCTGTGTATCGAATGGACTGGTACTCGATAAGAGTGGTAACAAAATGTCGAAGCGTTTAAACAATGCAGTTGAGCCTTTTGAAACCATCGAAAAATATGGGGCTGATGCCCTTCGCTGGTACATGATTACCAATGCTCAACCCTGGGATAATTTAAAATTTGATTTGGACGGAATTGGAGAAGTAACCCGGAAATTTTTCGGCACCCTTTACAATACCTATTCGTTTTTTGCACTTTACGCCAATATCGATGGATTCTCGTTTAAGGAAGATTCCATTCCAATAAATGAACGTCCTGAAATTGACCGATGGATCCTTTCAGAATTAAATACCCTGGTCAAAAATGTGGATGAGTCATACAATGATTACGAACCAACTCGTGCAGGTCGTGCCATTCAGGAATTTGTAGATGAGCATTTAAGTAATTGGTATGTTCGACTTTCGAGAAGGAGATTTTGGAAAGGTAGTTATAGCCACGATAAAATATCAGCTTATCAAACCCTCTACACTTGTTTAGAAACCATTGCTCAAATTTCTTCACCGATTGCCCCATTTTACATGGATCGCTTGTTTAATGATTTGAATGAAATTAGCGGCAGAGTTGATGCTAAATCAGTTCATCTAACCGATTTTATTCAGGCTGATTTAAGTATGATTGATAAAGATTTGGAAGAACGAATGCAATTGGCGCAAAAAATTTCGTCAATGATTTTGTCGCTACGAAAGAAAACAAATATTCGTGTTCGCCAGCCATTGAATAGAATAATGGTACCGGTTTTAACGGATAAATTTAAGGCACAGGTAGAAGCTGTTAAAGAGCTTATTCTTTCGGAAGTCAATGTAAAAGACATTGAGTACCTGACTGATGTTTCCGGAATTTTGGTTAAAAAAGTAAAACCTAATTTTAAAACACTTGGGCCAAAGTACGGCAAAATGATGAAGCAAATTGCAGCTGCCATTAATCAATTTGATCAGGAGGATATCACTGCAATTGAAACGGATAAAAAGTATTTGCTTAAACTTGAAAATCAGGAAATAGAAATTGAAATCTCGGATGTTGAGATTCTTACGGAAGATATTCCGGGTTGGGTTGTTGTAAATATGGAAAGTTTAACTGTAGCTTTGGATATTTCAATCAGCCCTGAATTAAAGAAGGAAGGTATTGCCAGAGAGCTAATTAACCGTATTCAAAACTACCGTAAAGATCAAAAATTTGAGGTAACGGATCGGGTTAAAATTGAACTATTGAGAAACAATGAAATTGATGAAGCAATTATTGACAATAATTCATATATTTGTTCTGAAACGCTGGCGAAATCCCTAATCTTAGTGGACAATTTTAGCGATGAAAATACCTTACTTGTTGAGCTTACTGACGACATTCAGACCCAAATTAAAATTATTAAGGTAGATTAACTTAGAAGAAAAACGGTTTTATTAAAATTTTTAGACCATGGAAAAGAACGCTGCAAAAGATGACGCAAAGAAAACTAGATTTTCTGATCAGGAATTACTGGAGTTTAAAGAATTAATTCTGGCAAAACTTGAGAAAGCAACCAAAGATTTAGAGTTGCTTACGGAAGCCTATACCAATAAAGGCGATCATGGTACTGATGATACCTCGCCAACTTTTAAGGTGCTCGAAGAAGGTCATAATGTGCTTTCGAAAGAAGAAAATAGTCGACTCGCAGCCCGCCAGCAAAAATTTATCAATAACCTCGAGAATGCTTTAATTCGCATCGAGAATAAAACTTATGGCATCTGCAGGGTCACCGGAAAACTTATAGCCAAGGAGCGGTTAAGAAGTGTTCCTCACGCAACTTTAAGCATGGATGCAAAACTGAATCAGCATAAATAAAATTGTAAAAATACCAGATAAGAAGTAATCAGGCTTGATTTGGTTACTTCTTTTCATTTTTAATCAAAATAGTCTTGAAAAAAGTATTACTAATTATCATTCCAATTCTATTGATCGACCAGATTTTAAAAATTTGGATCAAAACCAACATGCATTTAGGTGAAGAATACAATGTGATCGGAAATTGGTTTATCATTCATTTTATCGAAAACAATGGAATGGCCTTTGGGATGGAATTTGCCGGTGAATTTGGAAAAGTTTTTCTTACGGTATTTCGAATCTTTGCCATAGGAACACTTGGATGGTATCTCAATAAATTAGTTAAAAAGCAGACCAATTTTGGATTAATCTTAAGCTTTTCATTGATTTTAACCGGAGCTCTGGGTAATATCCTGGACAGTGTTTTTTATGGTGTTTTATTCTCTGAAAGCACCTTTTTTAGCGTTGCTACATTCCTGCCCGAAGGTGGAGGTTATGCCGGTCTTTTGCATGGAAAAGTAGTTGATATGTTCTATTTCCCGATTATCGAAAGTTATTATCCGGATTGGGTTCCTTTTATGGGTGGAAAAGATTTTATTTTCTTCAGACCTGTATTCAATATTGCTGATTCAGCCATTACCATTGGAGTTTTAATTCTGATTCTCTTCCAGCGAAAATTTTTAGCCAAAGGAATAAAAACGAAAGAAAAGGAAATCGAAGAAAATCAAGCAATAAACCTGTAAAAAATACCGAATTTTCTACTCAAACTAAATTTACTTTTTTATCTTTGACCCAAATTTAATTTACGAATAATGGAGAAAAAAAGCGTTGGTAAAATATCTCAAATTATTGGACCTGTTATTGATGTTACTTTTGGCCAAAACGAGGCATTACCAAATATTTACGATGCCCTTGAGGTTAAAAACAAAAACGGAGATATCATTGTTTTAGAGGCACAACAAGACACTGGAGAAAATACCATTCGTACGGTAGCGATGGATTCAACGGATGGTTTAAGTCGTGGAATGGAAGTTATCGGAACAGGTATTCCAATTTCTATGCCTATCGGAGATAAAATCAACGGCAGGGTGTTTAACGTAATTGGCGAACCCATTGATGGTTTAAGTCCGGTTTCGAAAGAAGAGACTTATCCGATTCACAACGATCCTCCAAAATTCGAAAATCTTACAACAACACAGGAAGTTTTATACACCGGGATTAAAGTGATTGATTTAATTGAGCCTTACTCAAAAGGAGGTAAAATTGGATTATTCGGTGGTGCAGGTGTTGGAAAAACGGTTGTAATTCAGGAGCTCATCAACAATATTGCGAAACAATATTCCGGCTTTTCGGTATTTGCAGGGGTTGGTGAACGTACCCGTGAAGGAAATGACCTTTTGCGAGAAATGATTGAATCAGGACTTGTAAAATACGGTGATGAATTTAAAAAAAGCATGGAAGAAGGCGGATGGGATCTTTCAAAAGTTGATGAGAAAGAATTAAAAAAATCTTTGTTAACCATGGTTTTCGGTCAGATGAATGAACCTCCCGGAGCACGTGCAAGAGTTGCCCTTTCAGGATTGACACTGGCAGAATACTACCGTGATGGTGACGAAAAATCGGGTGGTCGAGACATCCTGTTCTTTATCGATAATATTTTCCGTTTTACCCAGGCTGGTTCAGAAGTATCTGCACTGCTTGGACGTATGCCTTCGGCAGTTGGTTACCAGCCCACTTTGGCAACTGAGATGGGTATCATGCAGGAACGAATTACCTCAACAAAACGAGGATCGATTACTTCAGTTCAGGCCGTTTATGTACCTGCTGATGATTTAACTGACCCCGCTCCTGCTACTACTTTTGCTCACCTTGATGCAACAACGGTATTGAGTCGTAAAATTTCCGAGCTTGGAATTTATCCTGCAGTTGATCCATTGGATTCAACTTCCAGAATTTTATCTCCGGATGTTGTGGGTGACGAGCATTACAATACTGCACAACGTGTAAAAGAAACACTACAACGATATAAAGAACTACAAGACATTATTGCCATCTTGGGTATGGATGAATTATCGGAAGAAGATAAATTGGTTGTTCATCGTGCAAGACGTGTACAGCGATTCCTTTCTCAGCCATTCCATGTTGCTGAGCAGTTTACCGGAGTTCCTGGTGTTGTGGTTTCGATTGAAGACACAATTAAAGGCTTTAACATGATTATGGATGGTGAAGTGGATGAGTATCCGGAAGCATCCTTTAACATGGTTGGAACCATTGAAGAGGCCATCGAAAAAGGTAAAAAATTACTTGCCGATAGTAATCAATAAGAGCTATGAATATTGAAATAATTACCCCAGACACTACCATTTTTGAAGGAACAGCCTCTCTGGTTCAGCTTCCGGGAATTGATGGATTATTTGAAATTTTAAATAATCATGCACCATTAATTTCTGTACTAAAAAAGGGTAAGGTTAAAATCAAAAATGAGAAAGATCAAATTGAATTTTTTGAGATTAACGGAGGGGTTGTAGAGGTTTTAAAAAATAAGATTCTGATTTTAGCGGAATAAATTTATTTCGCATAAAAAACAAAAGCAAGCTGGTTAGCTTGCTTTTTTTATGTTTTTAAATGCTCTTTATTTCGGATCATAAGCCCATTTTAACCAAACCGAACCCCAGGTAAACCCGCCTCCAAAGGCAGAAAGAACAACATTGTCGCCCTTTTTAAGCTTATCTTCCCATTCCCATAAGCAAAGTGGAATTGTAGCAGAGGTTGTGTTTCCGTAACGCTCGATATTGATCATTACCTGTTCTTTTTTAATTCCCATACGGCGAGCTGTAGCCTCAATAATCCGAAGATTGGCTTGATGAGGTACCAGGTAGGCAATGTCTTCAGATTTTAAATTATTTTTTTCCATTATTTCAACCGAAACATCTGCCATTTTTGATACTGCATGTTTAAAAACATGTTGACCTTCCTGATAAACAAAATGTTCCCGGGCATCTACAGTTGAATGAGAGGCAGGTTTTACCGATCCACCTGCTTTTTGATGTAAGTGAGTCATTCCAAATCCATCTGATTGAAGAATCGCATCCATCACTCCTACTTCTTCTTCTGTAGGTTCCATAAGAACAGCAGTTCCTGCATCACCAAACAACACACAGGTTGTACGATCGGTGTAATCAACAATTGAAGACATTTTATCAGCACCAACTACAATAACTTTTTTGTGGCTTCCCGATTCAATAAATTTAGAAGCAGTTGTTAAAGCATAAATAAAACTTGAGCAAGCTGCATTTAGGTCAAAACTAAATGCATTTTTTATACCGCATTTATGACTGATAATGTTCGCCGTAGCAGGAAACTGCATATCGGGAGTAACTGTAGCACAAATTAACAAATCTATTTCTTCTGGCGAAGTTCCGGTTTTTTCCAATAAAGCTTTAACCGCAGGGGCACCCAAATCAGAGGTTCCCAATCCTTCTCCTTTTAAAATCCTTCGTTCCTTAACGCCAGTTCGCGTCATGATCCATTCATCATTGGTATCAACCATTGAAGCCAAAATATCATTGGTCAGTCTAAATTCAGGAACCCAACCTTGCACACCAGTAATAGCAGCTTTATGTTTAATCATGAGAATTATTTAATTTAAAAAGAATCAAAAGTAATGATTTTTACTTATTCAGTGTTTGAGCTATTTTCTCAAACAAATCAGCGTAAGATATTTCTTTGGAGAGTAGTAACATATTTTTGATGGCCTTTGGACTTGAAATACCATGGCCAACAACTACCGAAGCATTGATCCCAAGAATTGGGCTACCTCCAGTATTTTCATAATTAAATCGTTGAATATAATCATCAGACAAACCGCGTTTCACCAAAACCCGATACATCGATTCCATCTGTTTTAGCACCACATTACCGGTAAAACCATCACAAATGATTACATCAGCTTTGTCATTCAGTAAATCCCTTCCTTCAACGTTTCCAATAAAATTGAAATCGTTGGTATCTTTCATTAGCTGGTGGGTCGATTGAGCCAGTAAATTTCCTTTTTCTTCTTCTTCACCAATGTTTAAAAGACCTATTTTGGGGTTTTTTATATCATGAACGAATTCAGCATAAATAGAACCTAAAATGCCAAACTGATACATCACGTCTGGTTTCGGATCCGGATTTGTACCAATGTCTAAAAGAATGGTAATTCCACCATTTTGCTTAGGAAGAATTGCAGCTCCGCATGGGCGAATAACTCCGGGAATGGGTTTTAATGAATAGGTTGCACCAACAACCATGGCACCACTATTTCCTGCTCCCGAAAACGCATCAATCTCATTATTCTTTAAAAGTTTAAAACCAATATTTATACTTGATTCAGGTTTGGATTTAAAGGCTTTTAAAGGATGCTCTCCCATACTAATGCTTTGGGAAGCATGAATAATTTCATATGCTGAGGAATCGGCATTCTCCTTTTTAAGTTGATCGCGAATGACTTTTTCGTCACCAATTAAAACAATCTTGTCAGATGCTCCGAGTTCTTTATTAGCCATGATGGCCCCGGCTATTGTAGCCGCTGGGGCATAATCACCACCCATTACATCTAATCCTAATCGCATCTAATTAATTTTGAAAAATATTTAAAAGAAATTAAATTGTTATTCTACTCCTGCTTTTTCGATAGCAAGTTTTCCTTTATAAAAACCACATTCTGAACAAACACGGTGGTATAATACAGAGGCTCCACAATTAGAACAAATAGCGATGGTAGGTGCTACCGCTTTGTAATGTGTTCTTCTTTTATCTCTTCTCTGTTTTGAAATTTTTCGTTTTGGATGTGCCATTTTTGTATTTATTTTATGCTGTTAATTTTTCTTAAGTTTTTTTAAAGCATCCCACCTGGGATCATCTTGTATTTTGGTATACGATAATTCGTCTAGCTTTTTCAACATTTCCGAGTTACAAGTCGAATTTCCCGATTGATCATCAGGATGTATTTTTTGTATCGGAAGCATTAAAAAAATGTATTCATAAATAAAAGGTGCTAAATTTATCACGTTATCACCTCTCGGAATTACGATCATTTCGCTATCCTCTTCAACAAATTCGTCACCAAACTGAACCAATAATTGTTGCTCGCCTTTGATGGAATAATTAAAATTATCGGTACAACGATCACACATAACCTCTACATTTCCCTCTATTGAAAATGACAGAATGAACATGGTTTCCTGTTTTTCAAAATCCAGGTTCACATTCACAAGACCATTGCTTATTTCTGAATACGTTATCTCTTCAAAGAACGACCGATTAACCTCAAAACCGAATTCATGGTTTCCTATGCTTAATCCTTCAAAAGGAATAATAAAATCCTTTAAATAACTCACTTCAAGCCTTTTTTATTTCGGCCTGCAAAATTATAGATTAAAATTGTGAATAACAAATATATATCAACAGTTACAGTGATTTATCAACAACATTACAAAGTCCCTGTAAAATAGGGCTTTTCATGACATTTCTATTTAAAAGCTTTTTCTAATAATCCGTCTTCGCCTAATTTCAAACGATTGAAATAGGCCGGAACTTCTTTGCCCAAAAGTTTATCAACGTATAATTTAGCCAAATACTGACCAAGCATAAAACCCTGTCCACGTAATCCAACGAATAATCCAAGCTCCGGATCAATCACCATTTTGGGTTCAACGTAGTAACCTGACCAGATGGCCTGAAAACCTACGGAAGATAATTCAGGAATCCAATCGGTAAATACTTCAGAAACGATTTCAACAAATTCTTTGGAATTAAAACGGACGTCTTTATCCGTTTCCATGGCCTCAATGCCAGGCGAAGCACAGCCAATAATCTGGCCCGTTTCGGCCAATTGCTGACCATAAACTGCCGTAAAACCTTTATAATTTCTGCGGTCGATAATCATAGGTAATGGAATATTGTTATGTCCCATCATCGGTAAACGTCGTGTGATGAATGCCTGATGTTTTACCGGATAAATACCTGTTGAAATCCCAAGTTGTTTAGCATATTTTTCACCATCAGGTCCAAGCGCATTAATGAAAACCTCGGTCTCAAATTCGATATATTCTTTATTGTGATCCTGAACCAAAACTGTGTAAGTACTGCCAGCTTTGCTAACATCAATCAATTTACAATCTTCCTTTACTTCTCCTCCATTATCAATACCAATTTGGCGAATCAAATCAACAACCCTACCCGGAGTTGCCTGCCAGCAATTATGCGTAATTAGGGCAGATTGATATTTATCCAAATTAGGATTGATGTAAGGTGAAATCCTATCCTTAAAATCTTTAGGTTGGATCATCTCTGCATCCGACCATGCCATGGAGGCTTCCAGCGCTTTGTACATGTTTTCATCGTGAGCAAAAGTGACATACTCGATGGGCAAAAAGTCGATGTTTTTGATTTTTTGTAAGTCCTTAAAAATTTCAAGATTGTGTGTTGCAATATCAGAAAGTTCAGGAATACTGAAATTCGGTCGTCCACCAGCAATATTTCTCCATGAGGCACCACGACCAAAATTGATGAGTACAGGTTTTTGTCCACCTTCGGCCAAATATCGGAACAAGGCACTTCCTCCAACTCCACCACCGGCAATTAAAGCTTCAACTTTAATCTTTTTAGGTGTCTTTTCGTTATTGTAAACGATAACTTTTTCTTTAAGATTATTTGGATAAAGCTCACCTAAGGTCACCTGATTTGACAGAGGCCCTCGAGGAGTTGCATCGCCAACAATGGTAATTCCATGTTTACGTATGCTTTGTTTTAAACGCGGGATACATCGTTTACCACGACAGGCTCCCATGCCTAAACGGGTGGTGTGTTTTATTTCATCAACCGAAATAAATTTACGGTCCCCAACCACATTTAAAATTTCATCCATACTAACATCATCGCAATGGCAAACATAGGTTTCCGATTCGATGGTTTCAGAATCTTTAGTCTTAACCTCTTCAGGATAATTTTCTTTAACAATAAATCCACGAACCTCGGTTAATGCCTTTCCTTGGAGATTATTTGATTTAACCCTGGCGATATTTGTTTTGTTTGGTTTTTTCAGAATTTTTTCAATAATTCCTTCCCCTAGTTTTTCGCCATTATTATTCACCAAAAACACTTCTTCGCCCTCGTTTGCTTCATATTCGATAGGTAAAAACAACCAATCCTTTTTTAAGTTGTAACCAAAAATGGCCAAGCCCGGACATTGGTAAACACATTGCATACACCCGATGCATTTATCAAAATCGAGTTGTGGAATGGTACTGGTGGATGTTTTTGTAATGGCTCCGTGAGGGCAAGAGAACTCACAAGGATTACACGCAAAACCGTACAAACAATCAATCAGCACGAATGGTTTTTCATCAAGTCGTGAATCGGTTGGGAAATGAGGGTTTTCCTGAATTCTGACAGGATGTTGCTGTGAGTCGATGTATTCTTTTGACAGACTCAAATATTCGTCGTGATCGAAACGGACATGCATGGCCTGAAGAATTTCGAAAGCAACCTGTTTGCCTTTTAAAACAGCACTGGTACCTTCACCAATTCGAATGGCATCGCCGGCTCCATGACAAGCCCGACCAAAAATTTCATTTCCTTTAATCAGTAACTGATCATCCGGAACCAAACCAGTACAAATATTTATCGCATCAATTCCATCAATAATTTGCTCAGTGCCCGGAATGGGAACAAAGTTTTCACAATCGGCAATAACCGCCCCTTTAACCCCAGTATGATTTTTGTTTGGGATGGCCTTGATCAATATTTTTGAAAGCATGATCGGGATGCCCAATCGTCGAACCCGGTTAGCCTGAACCGGAAAGCCTCCCTCACTGGGTTGTGCTTCGATGATTGCTTTAACCTTTGCCCCTCCTTGCATTAATTGGTAAGAGGTTAGGTATCCAATATTTCCCGCTCCAACAGTGAGTACATTTTTACCCAAGAGAGTGAGCTCGCTATTCATCATTTTTTGAACAACCGCAGCGGTATAAACCCCTGGTAAATCGTCATTTTCGAATGTAGGCATAAACGGTACTGCACCTGTAGCAATAACCATATGTTCTGCATCTACGTAAAAAATTTCTTCCGTTGAAATATTTTTAACGGCTATTCTTTTTCCTTCCAGGATATCCCAAACGGTTGAGTCCAGAAAAATTCCATCTAAACTTTCACCTGCCAATGTTTCGGCGATATCAAATCCACGCATTCCACCAAATTTTTTCTCCTTTTCAAAAAAGAAAAACTGATGGGTTTGCATTAAAAACTGCCCCCCAATTTTATCGTTGTTATCGATAACAATATTTTCGATATTATGTTTTTTCAATTCTTCACGAGCAGCCAATCCGGCAGGGCCGGCACCAATTATCGCCACAGTTGTTTTAAAAACTTTGGTTGCGTCATTTTTAAAAAAATTGGCCTGATTGGGCTGAAAGTCTGAAGGCACCTCCTTAACCTCCTTAACATCATCAACCTTGGTAATGCAAATTCGTTTTATTTGCCCGTCAACTAACATTTCACATGCACCACATTTTCCGATTCCACATTCCAAACTCCGCTCTCTGTTCTGTAAACTATGACTATGAACCGGATACCCCGCTTGATGAAGTGCCGCAGCAATGGTAAAACCCTTGTCTCCAATTATCTCTTTTCCATCAAATTTAAAGCTGATTTTTTCACAGTCTTTTACATCAATGATTGGGTGCTTCTCTATTTTATACATATGATTGAATATTAAACAGTTTAAATCATTGTTAATAATTTAACAGGCAAAGTTAATTTTTCTATTTTACTAATGTTAATTCGAATAAAAAAAAGGGGTAATTTTTACTTAATCAAAATAAGAATGCATATTTTTGCATCGGTTTAAAAGTAAATCTCTAAACAAAAAATTAAAATCATGATTAATAAACTGATTGCTGCAATTTTACCTTATATGCCTAAAAGTTTTGTGTGGCTTTTTTCTAAAAGATATATTGCCGGTAAAACACTTGAGGAGGCCATTGCTGTTTCCAAAAAATTGAATGAAGAAGGAATCATGGTTACCATCGATTTACTTGGAGAATTTATTACCCGGCTTGATCAGGCTGAAGAAAACACAAACACTTACCTTGAAATAATTGACACAGTTGAAAAACATGATATCAATGGTAATTACTCATTAAAGCCAACGATGTTTGGCTTACTTTTAGATAAAGATATTTGTTATCAGCACATACGAAAAATTGTTGCAAAAGCAGCCAGCTATGACAACTTTGTGCGTGTTGATATGGAAGACTCGCAATGTGTAGATTTAGAATTGGAGATCTTTAGAAAATTAAAAGAGGAATTCCCTAAAAATGTTGGTTTAGTTTTCCAGGCATATTTAAAACGAACACTTGATGATATTAAAGGGTTGCAAGATTTAAACTCGGCCGAATTACCCATTAATTATCGCCTCTGCAAAGGTATTTATGTTGAACCAGCTGAAATTGCTTATAAAAAATACGAAGAAATTAATGAGCACTTTCTTACCGATCTGGAATACATGTTTCAAAATAAAATTTATCCCGGCATAGCAACTCACGACAAACCACTGGTTGAAGGTGCCTATAAATTAATTGAAAAGTATAATGTGCCTAAACATATGTACGAGTTTCAAATGTTATACGGTGTTACGCCCGAATTACGTACTACAATCGTAGAAAAAAAGCATCGAATGAGGGTTTATGTACCATATGGAAAAGATTGGTTTGCTTATTCTACACGTCGATTAAAAGAGAACCCTAAAATGGCTTTTCTAATTATTAAGGCATTGTTTTTTAGAGGATAAGCTTAGCTTACTGTTAAAATAAGTTAAACATATTTCTCTTAAATTATTGAAAATTAGGGTCTTTCTGATATTTTTTGATACTCCTGCTTTCGCCAATCGTTGAATAATAAGCAAATTATTCGTAATTTTGCGTTTTCAAAAACCGATGACTATGCAAAAAGCAAGGGTTTTATTTATTGCCCAAGAGATTACTCCATATCTCAAAGAAACACCTATGGGGAAAATATGTCGTTCACTACCTCAGGGAATTCAGGAGCGTGGTAAAGAAATTAGAACATTTATGCCTCGTTATGGCTTGATTAACGAACGCCGTAATCAGTTGCATGAAGTAATCAGACTCTCTGGAATGAATTTAATCATTGATGATGCTGATCACCCTTTAATTATCAAAGTAGCTTCGATTCAACAAGCCCGAATGCAAATTTACTTTATCGATAATGAAGATTATTTCCATCGCAAATTTACGCTCCGAAATAAAAGCAATAAATTTTACGATGACAACGATGAAAGAGCAATATTTTTCTCACGTGGTGTGCTAGAAACAGTTAAGAAACTTGGCTGGGCTCCCGATGTAATTCATTGTCATGGATGGATTAGTAGCCTCACTCCAATTTATCTTAAAAAAGCATTTGTAGATAACCCGTTATTTAGTGATTCAAAAGTTATCACCTCTATTTATGATGACGAGTTTACAGAAAAATTAAATAAAAACTTTGCTAATAAAGTGGTTCTTGAAGGAATTGGTGAGGATGACCTAAAGCATTATAAAGAAGGAAATTATGTGAACCTAATGAAGGCTGCTATTGATTTCTCAGATGCTTTAATCATAGGTAGCGAAAAGATTAATGAAGAGGTTGAAGCTTATTTAAGAGGTTCTGGTAAATCGTTTTTAGAATATCATCCGGAAGAAACCTATATTGATGCCTATAACCAGTTTTATGATAGTCTCATTGAAGAGCAGTCATCTTAGTAATAAAATTATAAACCTAAAAAAGAGCGCAAATTGAAAATATTGGATGGCGCATGGAAAATTTCCATGCTAGTGATACTATCGGCTGGAATTTATCTAACTGCCTGTACAAAGAAAGCTCAACTTATTGGTAAAGAAATTCGTCCTACAACCGATATTGAAGTTGAAATGAACGATACTGCCTCTATTGTAGCTTATTCGGTTCTTACAGAGCCAATTATTACAACCAATTATGGGCGCATTTTATTAGGCAGTACAATGGATCCTGTGTTTGGTAAAACCACAGCAAATTATTTCACTCAACTACGCTTAAAATCAGGAATTGTTAATTTTAACTTTGGCCAAAATGCTGTTATTGATTCATTAATTCTTACTCTTGCCTATGATGGATACTATGGCGACACCACTACCATGCAAACACTAAGAGTTTATGAGTTAAATGAAAAAATGATTTCTGATAGTGGTTTTTACTACTATTCAAATGATCAAATCTCTCATTACGCGACAGAAATTGGACGTACAACTTTTCAGCCCCAACCAAATACACCTGTTTATCTTAAAGACAGCAATGCTGTTGCTCCTCACATTCGTATTAATTTAATGGAGTTAACTGATGAGTTTGGTAATAAATTCCTCAATACACCAATAGAAACTTTAGGCGACAATGAAAAGTTCGATGATTATATCAATGGTTTGTGTGTTATTTCTGATCCCGTTAATGAAGGTGGGGCGATAATGTACATTAACATATTATCTTCATATACTGATCTTACAGTTTATTATAGAAATGACGCCTCAAATGATATTTCTTACATAATGAATCTTTATGATTCAGTAACACACTTTACTCAATACGATCATAATAACTATTTGGATGCATCTCCCGAATTTAAATCACAAGTACTTGATGGGGATACATCATTGGGACAAGATAAACTTTATATTCAATCACTTAGTGGGGTTGCTACAAAAATTAAATTCCCATTTATTAAAAATTTTAAGTCTATTGGAAAAATAGCAATCAATAGTGCCGAACTGACTGTTCGAGGTTTAGAAGAAAATAATTCAGTCATGCCAGATCGACTTACAATTGTCGAAGTTAATTCAGATGGAAGAGCCGCTAATGCAATAATTGATGTTTTTGAAGGTGAAACGTATTTCGGAGGGTTTCATGATACCATTAATGATGAATATACATTTCAAATTGCAAGATATATTCAGCAATTACTCAAAACAGATGCGACCGATTATGGAATATTTTTAAAAATGTACGGAAGCTATACCAATGGTGGCCAGTATATTTTCAAAGGAACAAACCCATCGCTACCAACTCCTTATTCTGATCGTATAAAATTAAAAGTTACCTATACAATTATTGAATAACTAACGATATATAGCTTACCCGCTTGTATTACATATTTTTTAACTTTGAATTATTAAATAAGCTTTTCTCGTAAAATGTGTGGAATTGTAGGATATATAGGACATAAAACTGCCAGTCCTATTTTATTAAAAGGTTTAAAACGACTTGAATACAGAGGTTACGACAGTGCAGGAATTGCCTTATTAAACGGAGGATTACATGTTTATAAAAATAAAGGGAAAGTAGCCGATCTTGAATCATCCCTGAAGGATAAAAACATTGAAGGAACCGTTGGGATCGCTCATACGAGGTGGGCAACTCATGGTGAACCCAATGATCAAAATGCACACCCACATTATTCTGCAAGTAAAGAAATTGCCATCATTCATAACGGAATAATCGAAAATTATAACTCTCTCAAAGCAGAACTCTTAAACCGAGGTTACGAATTTCAAAGTGATACCGATACAGAAGTATTGGTATATTTGATTGAGGATATTCAAAAGAATGAAAATGTTGGGTTATACGAAGCTACACGAATTGCTTTAAATCAAGTAATAGGTGCTTATGCCATCGTTTTAATATCTAAATTGGAACCCAATATTTTAGTAGCCGCTCGTAAAGGCAGTCCGCTTGTGATTGGAATTGGAGATGACGATTATTATATAGCTTCCGATGCTTCACCAATTATTGAATATACCCGACAAGTCGTTTATCTCGAAGAAGAAGAAATTGCATTGGTTGGATTAAACAAGAAACTGGAGATTAAGACCATCAAAAACAAACTCAAGACTCCATATATCCAAGCCCTAGAAATGAATCTTAGTGCCATCGAAAAAGGTGGGTTTGAACATTTCATGCTAAAAGAAATTTACGAACAACCGAGATCCATACGCGATAGCTTTAGGGGAAGATTAAGTTTGGATAACGGAGTTGTTTCGCTAGGTGGGATTAAAGATTATGAGCAAAAACTTGTTAACGCAAAAAGGATTATAATCATTGCATGCGGAACTTCCTGGCATGCCGGAATGGTTGGAGAATATCTCTTTGAAGATCTGGCAAGGATACCTGTTGAGGTTGAATATGCTTCTGAATTTAGATACCGTAATCCGGTAATTTATGAAGATGATATTGTAATTGCCATTTCACAATCGGGAGAAACAGCTGACACCCTTGCAGCCATTAAATTGGCAAAATCAAAAGGCGCAACTATTTTAGGAATTTGTAATGTTGTAGGTTCATCCATTGCGCGTGAAACTCATGCCGGATCTTTTACTCATGCCGGACCAGAAATTGGAGTAGCATCAACCAAAGCTTTTACCGCACAAGTAACTGTACTAACACTTATGGCACTTTTGATCGCCAACAAAAAAGGAAGCATTGCCCAATCCAGATTTCAACGGCTATTGTTTGAGTTAAATTCAATTCCTGAAAAAGTTGAGGAAGTACTAAAAACCAATTCGAGAATAATTGAAATAGCCAATAAATTTAAAGATGTTCGAAACTTTCTGTATTTAGGAAGAGGTTACAATTTTCCAGTGGCACTTGAGGGCGCACTTAAATTAAAGGAGATTTCATACATCCATGCGGAGGGATATCCGGCAGCTGAAATGAAACACGGGCCTATTGCATTAATTGATGCCCAAATGCCGGTGGTATTTATTGCTACCAACAAAGGAACCTACGAAAAGGTACAAAGTAATATCATGGAAGTGAAGGCTCGAAAAGGTCAAATAATTGCCATTGTTACTGAAGGTGATACACAGGTTAAGAAAATAGCTAATCACGTGATTGAAATCCCTGAATGTGAAGAATTACTCGTTCCCTTATTAGCTACAATTCCACTGCAACTGCTTTCTTATCATATTGCAGTAATGAGGGGATGTAATGTAGATCAACCCAGAAATCTTGCCAAATCAGTAACGGTTGAATAGAATTTAGTTTTTATTTTCCTTCTGAATCAGGATTCTTTTCTTCTTCTACAGAGGGGGCTTCTTGCTTTATTTTTTTAGAGTCATCTTCAGCCGTATAAACGTTCTCCTTAAATAATTGAATTATTTTCTTCAGGTTTTTGTCTGTTGATAATTTTGTGTTCGAATCGATATTGATCAAAATATCCTGAATGGCATTGATAACTGCATTGTTTGGAATCTGGATAAAGCAATTTAAATCACAATTTTCTTCATTCTGAAAAAGTTTTGTAAAAACCTGCCCTTTAATTTTTGAATTACCAATCACACTAAATTTACCAGTACAAAAAATATTTCCTTCAAAACTTCCGCTAATCAGAAGTTCAGAGCAAACGATATCGCCTACCACTTTTGACATTTCATCAATAATGACTTTTTCGGTTGATAGCAACGTACCATAAAAATTACTTTCAATTCGGAATGATTTTTTTGTTTTAATAAATCCCTCAATGATGCTTTCTTCGGGAATCAGAATGGGGTTTTGATTTTCACCAGATTTCATATTATTCAAGGTTAAAAGAGTTTAATACAATTTTAACACTTATTTTTATTTTAAACAAATAATAATGAATAAGATATCAAGAAGCTGACAAGCCAAAACAAAAAAAAGCTCCTTAACAAGGAGCTTTGATATGTCTTTAGAGATTAATTAAAATCTTTTTTCAACGGCTTTCCAATCAATAATTTTCCAGAAATCTTCAACATAGGCAGGACGCCTGTTTTGTTTATCCAAATAATAGGCGTGCTCCCAAACATCACAGGTTAAAAGTGGAGTAAGTCCATCTTTTAGGGGGCAATTTGCGTTTGATGTTTGAACTATTTGAAGCTTATTTTCGCCATCCTTTACAAGCCAAGCCCATCCAGAACCAAATAAGGTAGTGCATGCTAAGGAAAACTTCTCTTTAAATTCGGTAAATGATCCAAATTCTTTGATGATTTCATTTAATAAAACTCCTTCCGGCTCTCCTCCGCCTTCAGACGATAAACAATTCCAGTAAAAAGTATGGTTCCAAACCTGTGCGGCATTGTTAAAAATTCCAGCTTCAGCTTCTAAAATAATTTCTTCTAAACTCACATTCTCAAATTTTGTTCCTACAATCAATTTATTCAAATTATTTACATAGGTAAGATGATGTTTCCCATAGTGGAAATCAAGGGTTTGCTTTGAAACGTATGGTTCAAGTGCGTCCATCGCATATGGCAAAGTTGGTAATTCAAATGACATGACTATTTGTTTTAGGTTAATAAATTAGTTTTATTTTAATGTCAGATAATCTTTAGCTTTCAGAAAAATCGGATCAATTTGGTGAAAAACAGGATAAAAAGCATCATTATCCAAAATATTTCGTCCGATGTAAGCCTTCATGAGGTATTTGATCTTTTTCTTAGATTTTTGGATCTCTGCATCTGCTCTATTCACATCGTTTGTTTTTGTGAATGCAACAAATTCGTCAAACAATTCATCACTAATTTTAAATGAATTATTAAAATCTTCTGCATTTTTAAACTTAGCTAATTCCTCCCGATGAGTATCGGTATAGTTGAAGGCAAATCGATAAGCCAGTCCTTTATTCACAACAATATTGTAAAATATTGGATTATTCATTTCAATCGGAACAAATATATCTGGCATGATACCTCCACCACCGTAAACGATTTTTCCGCCTGGTGTTTTAAACATCAACGAATCAATAAAATGGATACTGTCTGCACTTTGCATTTCACCATTCGAAAATCGATGATAAAATTCCTTGTAATAATCGTCAAAACCCTCACCATAAGGTTTTTGAATCGATCTACCGGTAGGGGTATAATATCTGGCAATGGTCATTCTCATAGCCGAACCATCAGGAAAACTTAATTGTTCCTGTACCAAACCTTTACCAAAAGAACGTCTGCCAATAATAGTTCCTCTATCGTTATCCTGAATAGCACCCGCTAAAATTTCACTGGCAGAAGCTGATGCTTCATCAATTAAAACAACCAACTCAACCGTTTCGAACATGCCATTGGCTCTTGAATAGATTGAGCTTTTAGGACGATTATTGCCTTTGGTAAAAACAATCAGTTTGTCTTTTTCCAAAAAGTCATCTGCAATTTCAACAGCTGGTTTAACGTATCCCCCGGTATTTCCTCTTAAATCCAAAATTATTTTTTTTATTCCCTGTTTCTTTAATTCCCTCCCTGCATTTTTAAATTCAGAGTAAGTAGTCGCTGAAAAAGTATTTAGCTTTATAAAACCAACACTGTCGTTAACCATGTAGGCCACATCCAGACTATAGGTTGGAATAACATTTCGAATAATTTCAAAATCTATTAATTCAGGAAAGCCACGACGGAAAATTGTAACTTTAACCATAGTACCTTTTGGTCCTTTTAATAATCTCATGGCTCCGTTACTACTTAAACCAACTCCGGCAACCAACGAATCGTTAACCTTAACAATTCTGTCCCCATCGATGATTCCGGTTTTTTCAGAAGGTCCTCCTGGGATCACACTAACGATTGCAATGGTATCTTCAAGCACATTAAACTGCACACCAATACCATGAAACGAACCTAACAACGGATCATTAACTACATTAAAATCTTCTTGACTTATGTATGAAGTATGCGGATCAAGTTCTTCGATAATCGATTTTACCGCTTTTGTTGTCAGCTTATCTCTGTCAACCTGATCTACGTAATCGTTCTCAATATAATTAATGATATCGGCCAACTTATTGTACTGCCCATCCGACTTTGAGGGCAACAGCGCCTGATCGAGTGTTAGTCCGCCCTGAGAAATATTCTTACCAACATAAATTCCTGCCATTAACACCATCGCAAACAGTATTGGAAGATATACAAACGCGCTTTTTAGATAATTTTTCATCCGTAAAAATTTATTAAATAGATCGGATGGAACTTTCATGAGCTATTTTCATCCTTGTTTAAGTTAAAAGAACATGATCATTTCAAAAGAAATGGAAAATATAAAGATAAAAAAAGCGCTCAACTTTTATCAAAAAGAGAGCGCTCATTAAATTGTACCCGGAGCCGGGGTCGAACCGGCACGAGTGTTACCTCACTGGTGTTTGAGACCAACGCGTCTACCAATTCCGCCATCCGGGCATACATGAAATTAGGTCGTCTCTGAAAGTGCAAAAATACTCAAAAAAGTATACGATTCTCAGAAAAAAAGTTAAGTTTTTAAGATTGTTCATGATTATAATTGCAAGATTAGTTTTATTGTCATAATTTTGCAGCCGCTAACAACCCAATTATTTAACTAGAAATCAACCATTATGAGTGTAATATTTTCAGGAAGAAATACAGAATATCTTAGCAAAAAAATAGCTGAAAGTTATGGATCCAAGCTTGGTAATTCTTCTCTGACTGTTTTTGCTGATGGGGAATTTCAACCTTCGTACGAAGAAAATATTCGAGGTTTAGACGTTTATATTGTCCAGTCTACCCAACCTCCAATGGAAAATCTTTTTGAATTGTTGTTAATGGTTGATGCGGCCAGACGTGCATCTGCCAAGAGCATTGTTGCGGTAATTCCATATTTTGGCTTTGCCCGACAAGACAGAAAAGACAAACCCCGGGTAGCTATTGGATCAAAACTTGTGGCCAATTTATTAACCGCTGCCGGTGTAAGCAGAATCATCACCATCGATTTGCATGCAGATCAAATACAAGGCTTTTTCGATGTTCCTGTTGATCATTTATATGCATCGACCATTTTTATGAATTACCTGAAAAGCTTAAACCTACCTAGTTTAACAATGGCCTCGCCCGACACAGGTGGAACCAGAAGAGCTGCTGCTTACGCCAAAAGCTTAGACACAGACTTCGTAATTTGCTACAAAACAAGAGCAAAGCCCAACGAAATTGCAAAAATGTCGTTGATAGGTGAAGTAAAAGGCAAAGATATTGTAATCGTTGATGATATAATTGATACAGCCGGTACCATTACAAAAGCTGCTGATTTAATGATGGAAAACGGTGCTAAAAGTGTTCGTGCGTTCTGTACACATCCTGTATTTTCAGGTCAGGCTTACGATCGATTAATTAATTCATCATTTAGTGAGATTGTTGTAACCGACACCATTCCACTAAAACAAACACATGAAAAATTTACGGTATTATCGACCGCCGATTTATTTGCAGAAGTGATAAAACGACTGGAAAACAAAGAGTCGATAAGTTCATTATTTAAATTCTAATAAATTAAATTATCAAATTATGAAATCAGTATCAATGAGCGGTTCTCTGAGAGAGAACGTAGGGAAAAAAGATGCTAAAAAACACAGAAAAGAGGGTAAAGTTCCTTGTGTGATTTATGGCGGAGAAGAACAAATTCATTTTTTCACAGAAGAAAAGAATTTTAAAGGAATCGTATTTACACCAAATGTGTATATCATCGAATTAAACATCGATGGTAAAACTTATTCAACCATACTGAAAGACATTCAGTATCATCCAGTGCATGATAATATTTTACATGCTGATTTTCTTGAATTAAATCCTAGCAAAGCTGTTAGCATTTCTATTCCTGTTGCCTTAAAAGGTACAGCACCTGGTGTAATCTCCGGTGGACGATTGATCAAAAAAATTAGAAAAATTAAAGTAAGTGCTTTGGTTGAAGATCTACCAGATCAATTGGTTATTGACATTTCTAAGCTAAAAATTGGTGATTCAATTTTGGTTTCCGATGTTAAAGATGATAAATTAACTTTCCTTGAAAATCCTAACTCGATGATTGTTGGTGTATTTACTGCACGTACAGTTGTGGAAGAAACAGAGGAAGAAGGTGAAGAAGGTGAAGAAGGAGCTGAAGGAGATGCTCCGGCAGAAGAAAACGCTGCTGAATAGCACTGATAAAATTCAATAATTTGGGTGTGAGGTTTTTTCTAACTTTACACCCATATTTTTTGCTTAAAAAATGAAGTATTTAATTGTTGGTTTAGGAAATATTGGTGATGAGTATTTAAATACACGTCATAATATCGGTTTTATCATTCTGGATGCACTTGCGCAGGAAGCAGGGGTGAAATTTGAATCCGGCCGATTGGCATCTATCGCAAAAATAAAACATCGCGGAAGAATACTCATTTTAGTAAAACCCACCACCTATATGAATTTGAGTGGCAAGGCGGTAAAGTACTGGTTAAACCAGGAAAAAATTCCAATCGAAAATTCATTAAGTATTTTGGACGACATTGCCCTCCCGGTTGGTAGCTTGCGCTTAAAAAGCAAGGGTGGAGATGGAAGTCATAATGGTTTAACAAGTATAATCGAGCACCTGGAAACAACAGAATTTCCGCGCTTAAGAGTAGGAATTGGAAATGATTTTGCGAGAGGTTATCAATCGGAATATGTTTTAGGGAAATGGACCAAAGCCGAAGAAGAAATTCTAATCCCCCGAATTAAAGTGGCAACAGATATCGTAAAAAGTTTTGTCAGCATCGGTATTGGGCTAACGATGACGAAGTACAATAAAAAATAAAAGCGACCCTCCGATTCGCTTTTTTTATTTTACAATCCTTTAATTTTTTTCTCAATTATTGACGAAACCAAATCAACAGAAATCCGCTCCTGTTCCATGGTATCACGATCTCGGATAGTAATAGTATTATCTTCTAAAGTTTGATGATCAATGGTAATGCAGTATGGCGTTCCAATGGCATCATGACGTCGATAACGACGACCAATGGCGTCTTTTTCTTCGTACTGACACATGTAGTCAACTTTTAACGAATCCATTATTTCGCGTGCTTTTTCGGGAAGTCCGTCTTTTTTCATCAAAGGCAAAATGGCAACTTTAACAGGAGCTAAAACCGGTGGTATTTTCATCACAACCCGTTCTGATCCATCCTCCAGTTTTTCTTCAGTAAATGCATGGCTTAATACTGCCAGAAAAGTACGATCAACACCGATAGAAGTTTCTACAACGTAAGGCACATAACTCTCGTTAATCTTGGGATCGAAGTATTGAAGTTTTTTACCTGAATATTCCTGATGGGCTCCCAAATCAAAATCAGTTCTCGAATGGATACCTTCTAATTCTTTAAATCCGAATGGGAAATCAAATTCAATGTCAGCGGCAGCATTGGCATAATGTGCTAATTTTTCATGATCATGAAAGCGATATTTTTCAGCAGGAATACCCAATGAAAGATGCCATTTCATGCGATCCTCTTTCCAGTATTCATACCATTTCATTTCTTCACCGGGCTTTACAAAAAATTGCATTTCCATCTGCTCAAACTCACGCATGCGGAAAATAAACTGCCGTGCTACAATTTCGTTACGGAATGCTTTTCCAATTTGAGCAATGCCAAACGGGATTTTCATCCTTCCGGTTTTCTGAACATTTAAGTAGTTCACAAAAATTCCCTGCGCAGTTTCCGGTCGTAAATAAATTTGGTTGGTATCTTCACTTAGTGATCCCATTTGGGTTGAGAACATGAGATTAAACTGGCGTACATCGGTCCAATTTCTTGACCCGGAAACGGGGCAGGGAATTTCTAAATCTTCAATCAATTTTTTGATGCCGGCCAAATCGTTACTTTCCATGGCAGGATAAAGTCGATTTTTAATTCCATCAATCTTTTCCTGATTTGCCAAAACCCTGGGATTGGTTGCCGCGAATTGATCTTTATCAAAACTTTCCCCGAATCGCTTCTCGGCTTTGTTTACTTCCTTGTTAATTTTTGCTTCAATTTTTGCCAAATAATCTTCAACCAAAACATCTGCCCGATATCGTTTTTTTGAGTCTTTATTATCGATCATGGGATCACTAAAAGCATCAACATGACCGGAAGCTTTCCAGGTAGTTGGGTGCATAAAAATGGCGGAATCAAGCCCCACAATATTTTCGTGGTACTGAACCATCGATTTCCACCAATAATCTTTGATGTTCTTTTTGAGCTCTACGCCATTCTGACCATAGTCGTAAACCGCACTTAATCCATCATAAATTTCACTCGATTGAAATACAAATCCATACTCTTTAGCATGGGCAATAATTTTTTTAAAAATATCCTCGTTTGCCATGCTGCAAAAATAGTTAATTAGTTAATTGGTTGATGAGCTAATTTGATAATTTGTTAAGTAGTAAATAGATAAATGGTAAACCAAAGGAGGGCTAAGATATTTCTAAAATATACCCATTGAATGTCCATCGAATGACTACTGAATGGCCATAGTATTTCAATCACACCTCTATGGCTTGTCAACACACAACATTCTCACAAAATAAGAAAGTCCCCAACTTTGAGAGTCAGGGATTTTTAACAAGCTATTTCTCGAATTTCAAAAGTCGAGATGAAAAAGTATTAATTGATAAAATTAATGTCCTTATCAATAAATTCAGGTTTTTTTTCTCCGCGTTTAAAATCGAGTTTATCGGCATTAGTCATTTTATAAATGGCCATAAATAACATTTGAGCAATGTCTTCAGTAATTTCAGGAGTAATATTGGTGATATTATCGTAAGGAGTGTGATACCGATAGGTTCCGGCTCCGCCACCATCTCCACCTGCACCTACCGAAAGGACAGGAATGCCATACCAGTCGAAGAAAACCGCATCCTGTCTGGGTCGGGCTAAATTGGCTGAAAAGCCGCCACCAAGATACCGATGGGTGTATTTATTGTTTGCTTCTTCTAAATACGAAAAGAAATTTGGATAATTTTCAGCAAATCCGCATGACATACGATTACCAATTCCAACTCCTTCTAAATTTATAAATCCGACGATATTATCTAAGGAACCTGTTGTTGGGTTTTTAAGAAAATACTGAACACCTTTTAAAGCGGCTTCTTCGGCACCAATGATAAAAAATACAACAGATCTTTTCATTTTCGTTTCAAGTTTGGCCATGGCTTCGGCCACGCCCAATGTTACCGCAACGGCGGCTGCATTATCTCCGGCACCCGGCATTATCTCCCAGTTTTTTCCCATAAAATCGAGATGCCCACCAACCATAATAAATTCATTTTTGAGCACCGGATCAGAACCTTCGATATAGCCAATTATATTTGAGGTGTTACCATCCGGATGATGAAGCGTATTGTTTTTAATTGAAAATTCTTTACCGGTTTTGAAAGACTGTGGTTTTAATTTCTCTTTAATTTCATTCTTAACATCAACAGGAATTTTTCCGGTTCCTGCAAAAATATCGGCCATGATATTTTTACCTATATGCGAATAAATAAGGTTTTCATCATAGGCATTATTCGGATTAGAAATTGGACCATAGTTGTACAACATTCCGGCAGCACCATGTTTTACGGCATTTAAAACTTTATACTGATGGAAACTATAATTTCGCCATTTAAGAAAATCTTCGTGAGAAGGGCTAAGTGGCGATTCGCTCTCCATAACCACAATTTTCCCTTTTACATTCATCCCTTTATAATCATCGTAACCCAATTCAGGAGCAGTAATTCCATAACCCACATAAACTACTTCGGCTGTAATTTCACCATTGGCAGAAGTTGAACCCGGAATAAAATCATCCACATAAATATAATCTTTAACAATTTTATCTCCCTTATTCTCAACATTTAATCTTACATAACAGCCAGGAAAAATATCAGTATAAGGATGAGGGAATTTTTGTAAGTAAGTCCCATCTTCGCCTAAAGGTTTCAGGTTCGAGTCTTTAAACTTTTTAATCACCCATTCTGCGGCTTTATCATATCCGGCATGGCCTGAGAGTCTTCCTTCAAACTCATCACTTGCCAAGGTGTCAATATAGTTATACAAAGTCTGGCTTTTAATGGTGTGCATGATGTTTAATAATTTTTGCTCATCGGTCAACTCAGGTCTTTGCCTTTGACTTTGGACTGCTATGGCCGGAAAAAGAAGTAGGCAAATTAGTACTGCTGATAAAATTTTGGTTGGTGCTTTCATCCTTAAATAATTTTTAATAAATAGGTCGGATGCAACTCGCATATGAGATTTTCATCCTGGTTTGCATTTAACGAACATGCTCGTTTCATGTTTTAAAATTAATTATTTCAAGAATAGATAAGACCTAAAATGTGGGTTTAGGTTGTCCATTCGGTTTCAGCGTAGTGAAATATTTCGATTTTAATCGAAATCGAATTACCAGAATCATTTTTTATTTAGAAGTTCGTGCATCCGCAAACCAGCCTGACCTGACAGTCATGGATGACCTCATTGGGTAAATCTCAGCCCGTAAAGAAATCAAAAACATTACCTAATGTACTGGTTGTGCCTTTAAAGAACTCCGAATACTTACATTGGGTGCAGGTAACAACTGTAAATTTTTTATTTTGAACGTCAAAGATCTTGGCAAAATTACCGCCAGTTGCTCTCATTTCGTCTAATTCATATTGTTTGTTTCCACACTTTGGGCAAAGGTATTTTGAAGAGTTAATCATACTATTTAAAATTAAGGTTAAAAAAATCGTGATTGATAAAGATAAAAAAACCTCCCCATTTTCATGAGGAGGTTTTAGATTTTTAATACTTAATTTTTTATCTACCTAAGGTTGCTACCATAACTGCTTTAATGGTGTGCAATCTGTTTTCAGCTTCATCAAAAACGATAGATCGTTCCGATTCGAAAACATCCTCAGTAACTTCCATCCCATCAACACCAAATTTTTGGTAAATATCTTCACCAACAGTGGTATCGCGGTTGTGGAATGCTGGTAAACAATGAAGGAATTTCACATTCGGATTTCCGGTTTTTTCAATCATTGCCGAATTAACCTGATAAGGAATCATTGATTTAATGCGCTCTGCCCAAACTTCATCCGGCTCGCCCATTGATACCCAAACATCGGTATAAATAAAATCAACACCTTTTACAGCTTCATCTACATTTTCGGTAATGGTAATTTTTGCACCGGTTTCTTTTGCAATTTCGCGGCATTGTTTTACCAATGCTTCATCTGGATGACAAGATTTAGGAGCGGCAGCTCTGAAATCCATGCCCATTTTTGCAGCACCAACCATTAAGGAATTACCCATGTTATTTCTGGCATCGCCGGTATAGCAAAACGAAACCTGAGAGAGTGGTTTATCCGAATGCTCCATCATGGTTAAGAAATCGGCTAAAATTTGGGTAGGATGAAACTCGTTGGTTAATCCGTTCCACACAGGAACGCCTGCGTGGGCACCTAGTTCTTCAACAATTTCCTGACCAAAACCACGGTATTCAATTCCGTCATACATTCTGCCTAACACACGGGCGGTGTCTTTCATGGTTTCTTTTTTACCAATTTGCGAACCGGTTGGCCCTAAATAAGTAACATTTGCACCTTGATCGTGTGCTGCAACCTCAAACGCACAACGAGTACGGGTAGAAGCTTTTTCGAAAATTAATGCGATATTTTTACCTTTTAGTCGCTCTACTTCAGTTCCTGCATATTTTGCTTTTTTTAAATCAGCTGAAAGCTCAAGCAAAAACTTAATTTCTTTGGGGGTGAAATCTAATAATTTCAAAAAGTTTCGGTTTCTTAAATTGAAAGCCATAATATCCTCCTACGGTTTTAATTACTAATTTTTTACTCTGTTTTTATCAGCGGCAAAATTAGAAAATTTAATCTGATTTTTGTTCATTAATTCCGAGTATTTTAATGGCGTGTCTCCCCGATCCACCTTCGGTGGTTGGGGTCGGGCTATTCGCTTTATCTTTTTTTCTGAAAAGAAAAAAAGGATGCCTCTCCTATCCCTCACGCAAGAACACTCGCCATGCAATGGTAATACCAAATTACTACATTCTAAAAAAATAACAATTAACTATTAACAGAATCTGATATTTCCCAAATTTTATCAAACTGATTCAAGAAATAATTAAACCAAACGGGATCATTCATCTTTGATAGATTAAAATGTGGTCTTTCTCTTGTTGGTTCATTAAATGTATAAATTTCAACCATAATCGAACCGTAATCTTTCGATAAATCAACACCGAAGAAACTGTAAGAGGGTAAAAAATCTGAAATTTTAATTTCAATTGAATTGGGATATTTTTTTGATAATTTTGTGAAACTTTTTAAAGATGACTTTATATAGTTTTGATACGTTTCAAAATCATCAATTTCATAAACAATATTATCTGCAGTAAGTTTAGCAGATGGAGCATTGGGATTTAGCAAAAGAAGTTTTATTACGCATCCCTCTTTTGCTAAATTTTCGAATAGCCCTAGATATTCATTTGATAGCCTAATAAGTGACCCTCCAGTTATAAAAACCTCTTTTGAAGTTTGTAGTCTTTTCTCAAGAGGTGGTAACGTTTTTCGTGTTAATAGAATATTATCAACAGACATGCTATCACTATTAATCTTCTTCAATTGAACACCCAATTCTTTTGTTTGATTTTCAATTCTTCTCAGCTTACTGAAACGATCAAATAAGATTGAAGTAGCCAGTAAACACAGTAAAGTAACCACCCAGTTCAATTGTTTTTCAATGGAAATCTCCTTTTCTTGACCCTTGAAGACAAATAAAGCTCCGAAGAAGACCGTTAAGATTATAGGTAAATATTCAAGAGAGGTTAGAATGATTTTCTGAATCTTTTTTGTCATAATCCTATCTTTGAATTTAAATAAAAAGAGAGAGCAGTTATTGTTTTTCCGTCAATTGGCCCTTTTTTAAAGATATTCGAAACTTCATTAATTAATAAAATATTATTCGTAATTAATTCTTTCGGCTGTAAATCTTTTTTTCGCTTTTCTAAATTTCTGGCAACATAAACTTTTATTAACTCATTTGTTATATGTGGCGCAGTATAGAACTCACCTATCTTCTCTATTAAATTAGCATAATAACCTGTTTCTTCAAGCAATTCTCTTCTTGCTGCTTCCTTACCTGTTTCGTTTTTACTAATTTTGCCACCAGGTAATTCAATGATCTCCGTATTGATTGTAGATCTGTATTGGTGAATGAAAACAATTTCTTTCTTGTTTAACTCAGGAATAACTATAGCAACATTAGGTCTATTAATGACTTCATAACTAATAATCTGATTTTGTATTTCCACATCCCTACTTATTACATTTAGTGTACTACCTCTATATAGGATTTTATCTTTATAACGATTTGTGTGTTTCATATCATCCTTGTTTTTTACACAGAATACCGATCCATATCTTGTTTCTATCAACTTCATTCGTATAAATTATATCTAATATTTTAAATTTTCTTGAAGTTATGGTCTCCTTTAATTCTTTTTCTTGCCAGTTTTTTCTATATCGCATCACATTTTTAACTCCCTCTTTAGTTAAAAAACCCTCTTCTGAGTTTAAAGATATAGTAGTATTAATAAAAAGCAAACCATTAGGTTTTATCCAGCTATAAAAATTATCAATAATTTTTATAGCATCTCTGGATCTAAAAAGATGTATTAATGCCCCAGCATAGATTATATCAAAATAATTTACTTGAAATTTAGCGTGTAAAACATTATCCTTGAAATATTTAGTTTTGGGAGCTATTTCTTTGGCTAGATTAATCATCTTCTTCGAAATATCTATTGCCGTAGTCGAACAATTTTTTGATTCAAAAATTTTTAATATCTCACCGCTACCTGGCCCAACCTCTAAATACTTGATTAATTTTAATGGTTTAGAAACATGTCTTAAAATAAAATTGGCAAGAGCTTCTGGTTTTTCCTCATACCTACTCTTTTGATCTCGTCTTATTTTATAATAAGGGACAAGCAAATCGTAAGCTTCTTCATTAATTTTAAAATAATCATTCATTAAATTATTCTAACAAATTAGATATATTTAAAAGATTGAGGGGCAATAAATTTACTACCATTCTTATATGGATCAATGGCTTCTTTGTAAAGGCAATAGCTTTCAATATGAATTGCATAGGCTTTTTCTTTATTTTTAAAATATTCATTGAAGTATAATTGGCTTATCCCAGCATATTCATTTGTTTGCTCCCAAATAGAATCTGGTGAATCTTTAATAATTTGCTTTATTTTGAATTCTCCAATAATTCTTCCAACTGGTTTTGTTACGTAAACAACTATATCCTTTATCTGCTCATTTTTGAATATGATTTTTCGATATTCAAATTTCTTTTCTCCTAAAAAGATTTTCTTAGCAAACTCAGGTTTAATTGATAATAAGACTTTCATTAACTCCTCCTATATTTAAAATATCGTTAAATTGTTGATTTGTTAGTTGGAAAAAGCCCCAATAATTGTCCCGATTTAATCCAATTTTATTTATTAAAATATTTCTAGTGACTCTCTTTTCTAGAGAGAAGTTATAAGTCATTTTTATAACAAATACTCTACTATAGTTATACCATTTACTTAGTTCGCTTTCTTCAAAGACACTATATTTCTTACAATAATCAATAAAATCTTGCTTATTTGCAAATTCTTCTTTAGAATAAAGTTCTTCAACTACACAAACCGCAGTAGCAACAGATCTATATTCAGCTGGACCCTTTCCGTCAGAAGTTCGATAAATTAAAATTAGATCGCCCTCTTTCAGCATACTGACATCCATAAAGCAAATATATATTTTATGAATGCTATTTGTATGAGAAGTGTCTTCTATCTTGTTATGTTTTTCATGTTGCAATTTGGAGTCAGGAAATAATCTAGTATGAAATTGTGGATAAATAGCAAGAATAAATTTTGAAGATCTTAAACTAATTAAAGGATAATCAAGTAAAATATTTTGATGAAATAGATTAAGAGACCTCAAATAAACATTTTCAACGCCATTCTGTGTAGATTTTTTAGCCATGTGAATGAAACCATATCTTAAGACTAATTCAATTAGTGTTTTATGTTTGGGGAATATTGTAATATAAATTTCTTGAATGCCTAAATTGATAGCTGTATCAAATATCTTTTTAATAAACCTCTCGCCAAGTTTAGTTCCGTGAGGATTAATTTTTAATGTCCCAACCTTCAGCCTTCTTTTTAGTGGTAATATTGGTGAAATATCATCAAGTGACTCATATTCTTCTTTTAAATAAAGAAATGCTTCTAGTCCAGTTTTGCTTTCAATTACAAATGCTTCACTATTAACTTTAGCTTTTCCGAGAAACCAATCATTAAACTCTTCATAATCTGCCTTTAATGAATCGAAAAATATATCTAAATCATTAATATCACTAAACAACTTCTTTTTAATCAAGTAATCTATCATCTCGGAAATTATTTATCTGTAAATTTTCATAAGTTACAATATCGCAATTGGAATAGGTTGATGAATTTTTAGCAAATTCATTAATATTTAACTTTTCCAATCAGTTTAATTTGGGGAGATTATTATGTTTTAGATTAGTAAAGTTAATAAAAAAGTCTAACTATACATATAATTATAGAATGAGAATTTATTTACTTTAGCCCAATGATAATTATTGACGATACCATCATTTCGGATGACTTAGCCGATGCAAAATTCTGCTGTAATTTGGCAGCATGCAAAGGAGCCTGCTGTGTAGAAGGAGATGCGGGTGCCCCACTCGACGCTGAAGAAATTTCAATACTTGAAGATTATATTGACTTTATCAAACCCTACATGCTTGAAAAAGGGGTAGATGTGGTTGAAAAAAATGGTGTTTTCGATTACGATGCTGAAGGTAATTTTGTCACCCCTTTGGTAAACGATCGCGAATGCGCCTTTGTATATTTTAAAAATAATATTACTTACTGTGCCATTGAAAAGGCCTGGTTAGAGAAAAAGATAGATTTTCAAAAACCGATTTCCTGCCACCTATACCCTGTTAGATTAAGCACAGTAAACGACATGACAGCCGTAAATTATCACGAATGGTCGGTTTGCAAACCTGCAATTAAAAATGGTAAAGAGTTAGGTTTACCGCTTTATAAATTTTTAAAAGATCCCTTAACCCGAAAATTTGGGGAAGAATGGTTTCAGAAACTGGAAAAAGAAATTGCGCACAAAAATAAAGACAGGCAAAAAACATAGCCTCCATTCGGAGGCTAAGTTGCAATCAAAATAATACATCAACTTATTCTAATTTAATCAACGGGTTACTTGTCACTTTATTTCTGGTTTCAAAAGCTTTTGATTTCAAAGAAGAATTAAAAGTATAATTTCCTTCCCATTCTAATGATTGATCATCGTATAATTTAACCTTAACCACGAAATCAATGTCATTCAAACCTTCCTCTTTTAAGCTTTCTAAATTAAACGAAACAACACCCTTATAAACAGCACTTGAAAAATCGTTATTACTATTGTGCCTAAATTCAAGTATCAATTTCCCATCATCAGTGTGGGTAATTTCATATGGCTTTACTAAATTAATCCTATGCATTTCGTAAGCACCATAGAAACTGAAAATAAAATTCAAATAATTGTTTTTAATCCAAATATTCTCCTCTTTTACAAAAACTGGATCGTTGCCAATACTGTCATTAATTGCTTCTGTAAGTTGAATAATATCTTTTGTTAAGATCCTGTCAAGGTCGTAAACCTTTACTTTGTATTCATCATTTCCCAGCTCTTCAATAATTTCGTATTGAACAACTACCCGTTCCCCATCTTCCAGGTTATTATTTTCAATTGTTGTATTGGGGATTAATCTTTCATCTCCATCCAGCAAGATTGTATATTCGTCAAGGCTAGCATCTGTTTTTTCAATGGTGCCAATACTGGTCCACTGTGGTAACTGATCATCTTTATTACATGCAGGTAAAATCATTACTAATAATACAACTGCAACAACTAATTTTTTCATTTTAAATAATTTTTAGTTTTATCAATCTACATTTCTATTAATGATGCATAATCGTTTAAACACGTTGCGTGCATTCGTAAATATTTTAAAAAAATACAAAAAAAACCAACCCGAGTTTTTCGAGCTGGCTTTATTATTTTATTTGGCTTTAAATTAAATAGCTTCAGGAGCAGGTCTTGCTGCTGCCATAGACTCCAATTCTTTATCGATGTGAAAAAAGCCAGCTTTGTCGTCGCCAATCAACTTAATTTTATCCAGGATTGTACTCATGGTGCTTTCTTCCTCAATTTGTTCGTTAATAAACCACTGTAAGAAGGTACCAGAAGTGTGATCCCGCTCGTTCAAAGTAACTTCATAAACTTCATTAATTGAATTTGTGATAAAAACTTCGTGCTCCATCACCTGCTCAAAAATATCGGTAATATTTTTAAACTCATAGGGTGGTTGTTCGATTTCCATCATTTTGGCATGGCCGCCACGATCGTTCAGGTAATGAACAAATTTAAGCATGTGCACACGCTCTTCATCTGCCTGGGCATATAAAAAATCCGCTGCTCCTTTAAATCCATTTACTTCACACCAGGAAGCCATTTGTAAATATAATCTGGAAGAATACTCTTCTTTCTTTATTTGTTCGTTTATTGCGTTTTCAACATTTTCTTTAATCATGGTATTTTATTTTTAGATTAATTCAATACAAATTTACGAAAAAACAGCATTCTATAAATTACATTTTTATGAAGCCATTAAAAAACAAAAAAGGCACGAATTTTACGATTCGTGCCTTTCATAAGAGTTTATTTTTTTTATCCTTTTAAAGCTTCGGCACCACTAACAATCTCTAAAATTTCATTGGTAATTGAAGCCTGTCGTGCTTTGTTGTAACTCAGTTTTAATCCTTTCAGAAGTTCTTCCGCATTGTCTGTTGCTTTGTGCATGGCTGTCATACGTGCACCGTGCTCTGAAGCAAATGAATCTAAAACGGCTTTGTAAAATTGAATTTTAAGTGATTTAGGAATCAACTCCTCAACAATTTGCCGTTTGTTGGGTTCAAAAATATAATCAGTTTCACTTGCTTGTTCTCCATCTTCAGTTTCATCACCAACGATAGGAAGAAATTGTTCGGTCATTAATTCTGAAACAGCCGCATTTTTAAACCGATTGTAAACCAAAAAGATTTTATCATACTCTTTGGAAACAAAGTCAGCCATTAATTTTTCGGAAATTGCTGCCACATTTTCGAAAGTCAAATCTAAATATAAATCGATTTCTTTTCCAACAACCTGATAGGCACTATTATTATAAAAATCAACAACCTTTTTCCCGAAACAGTGAATAAATACATTTCCTTCATCAAATTGTTTCTGGTATTCAGATTCGATTGTTCTATTTGCCTGTTTAATTACATTTGTGTTAAAGGCTCCGCAAAGGCCACGATTAGAAGCAATTACAACGAATAATATTTTTTGATTTGATCGTTCAGCAGAATAAATTCCATCATCACTATTTTCAATGCTCTTGCTTAAGTTTAGTAGAATTTCGTTTAACTTATTGGCATAGGGTCTCATCTTAAGAATGGCATTTTGTGCTCTTCTCAATTTAGAGGCCGATACCATTTTCATGGCACTGGTAATTTGCTTGGTCGAATTAACCGATTCTATTCTTGTGCGAACTTCCTTTAAACTTGGCATCTACTTTAACAAATTTGATAAATTATTTTTTTTGATATTTACTTGAAATATCTGCTGCAACTTTTTCAAGGGTTTTGATATCCTCATCCAACAACTTACCTTCCTTTAAATTATTCAGGAGGTCTTTGTGTTTGATTTCCAGAAAATGCAAAAATTCAGTCTCAAAATCAATTACGCTTTTAACCGGCACATTTTTCAATAACCCTTTGGTTCCACAGTAAATAATTGCAACTTGTTTTTCAACAGTTAATGGCGAATACTGAGGCTGTTTTAGGATTTGAACATTTCTTTCACCTTTTCCTAACACGGCCATGGTAGCAGCATCCAACTCGGAGCCGAACTTTGCAAAAGCCTCTAGTTCTCGATATTGTGCCTGATCAAGTTTTAAAGTACCGGCAATTTTTTTCATCGATTTAATCTGGGCATTACCTCCAACACGCGATACCGAAATACCTACATTAATCGCCGGACGGATACCTGCATTAAACAAATTAGACTCAAGGAAGATCTGACCATCAGTAATCGAAATTACGTTAGTTGGGATATAGGCAGAAACGTCACCTGCTTGCGTCTCGATAATCGGAAGCGCCGTTAAGGAACCTCCACCTTTTACTACATCTTTTAAGCTAGCAGGCAAATCATTCATTTGCTTGGCAATTGCATCCGAGTTAATTATTTTTGCCGCCCTTTCAAGTAAGCGTGAGTGTAAATAAAATACATCACCAGGATAGGCTTCACGTCCAGGAGGCCTTCTTAACAACAAGGAAACCTCACGATAAGCTACAGCCTGTTTTGAAAGATCATCATAAATTACAAGGGCTGGACGACCAGTATCTCTAAAAAATTCACCAATAGCTGCTCCGGTGAAGGGTGCATAAAACTGCATGGCTGCAGGATCAGAGGCGGTTGCTGTAACGATAACTGTGTAAGGTAAAGCACCGTTATCATCAAGTATTTTATGAATATTAGCTACTGTTGACCCTTTTTGACCGATAGCTACATAGATACAGTAAACAGGTTCTCCTTTTTCGTAAAATTCTTTTTGATTGATGATAGCATCAACCGCAATAGCCGTTTTACCGGTTTGGCGGTCACCGATGATTAACTCACGCTGACCTCTACCAATCGGGATCATGGCATCGATTGGTTTAATACCTGTTTGTAAGGGTTCGTTAACGGGTTGGCGGAAAATTACACCAGGTGCTTTTCTTTCCAAAGGCATGTTATAAGTTTTACCTTTAATCTCACCTTTTCCATCAATGGGTTCGCCCAGTGTGTTAATAACACGACCCAGCATTCCTTCACCAACTTCAATCGATGCAATTTTACCGGTACGCTTAACTTTGTCACCTTCATTAATATCATTGGCTTCTCCTAGCAAAACTGCACCTACGTTATCCTCTTCAAGGTTAAGTACAATTCCTTTAAGCGATCCTTTTTCAAACTCAAGTAATTCACCTGATTCTGCATTATTCAAACCATAAATCCGTGCAATTCCGTCTCCAATTTGAAGTACAGTTCCAACTTCTTCAAGTTCTGCTTCATTTTGAAATCCGGCAAGTTGTTGACGTAAAATTGCGGATACTTCTGCTGGTTTAATTTCGGCCATATCTATTTTTTTTCTTTATTAAAATCCTCGAATATAAAGATTGGTAGCAAACTCTTTTTTCAATTCCTTGATTTGCTTTTTGATACTTGCATCGTACTGAAAATCGCTGTATGAAAGCACGAATCCGCCAATCATTTCTTCTTTTATTTCTTCAATTAATTCAATTTCACCCTGTGTTTGTTCTTTAAGTAATGCAATTACATTTTCTCTTACTTTAGGATCAAGCGGAACCGCTGTTGCAAGTTCGGCAGTGGTGATATTTTTAAATTCTTTATACTGTTCAATAAATTGTTTGGCAATGCCATCAATCAGCGCTTCTCTGTTCTTTCGAGTGATAATTAAAAGAAAGTGATACGATATTTTTTGAATGTGTTTGCCAAAAATTTCGGTAATGATTGTTTCCTTTTTATCGGTAAAAATAATCGGACTGTCAAGCATTAACCTGAAATCTCTATTTTGCTTACAAACCGTTACAACCAAATCCATGTCATCCTTAACTTGCTCCAGAACATTTTGTTCAATGGCAAAGTCAAACAATGCTTTTGCGTAACGACTTGCTAACTTAATTTCTTTCATTTATTTCTTTTTGATGCTGATTAATTGAAATTAATCTCATCCATTAATTTCTTAACATAATCCTTATGCTTTTTATCCGTTGAAAGCTCATCTCTTAAAATCTTTTCAGCAATCTCAATTGACAAGATTGCCAGTTGATTTTTTAAATCAGTGATCGCAGCCATCTTTTCGTTCTGAATGCTTTCTTTGGCACTTTCGATAATTCGATTGGCCTCTTCATTTGCCTTCTTTTTTGATTCCTCAATTACGGCATCTCTCACCTTACGGGCATCATTCATAATGGCATCTCTTTCTTCTTTTGCATCTTTTAATAATTGCTCATTATCAACATGCAATTGTTTCATTTCCTCACGGGCTTTATTTGCTTCGTTTAAAGCATCATCAATGGTTGCTTCTCTTTCTTTAAGAGATTTCATGATGGGCTTCCAGGCAAATTTTCCAAGCACAAACAAAACAATACCAAATGACAAAGTCATCCAAAAGATCAGACCTATTCCGGGAGTTACTAATTCCATAGTATTATTTTTAAATTAAATTAAAATTCTGTACCCTAACCAACCGTTAGGATACAGAATATTTTTTGCTGTCTATAAGAAAACGATTAAAAGACAAACAACGATAGCAAAGAAGGCAGCACCTTCAATCAAAGCTGCAGAAACGATCATGTTTGATCGGATATCATCTACTGCTTCCGGTTGACGTGCAATTGATTCAACAGCAGCACGACCAATTTGGCCAATACCCATACCTGCACCAATTGCTGCGATACCTGCTCCAAGACCTGCTCCTAGTTTTGCGAAAGGAGACATGTCAGTTGCTACTTGTAATAAAGTTGTTAATAATTCCATGATTTTATTTATTTAATGATTGATGATTAAAATTTAATGATGTTCTTCTGTTGCCATTCCAAAATAAAGCGCGGATAGCAATGTAAATACGTATGCCTGAATGAATGCAACCAAAAACTCAAGTAATCCGATAAATGTTGCAAAAGCAACAGAAAAAATAGATACTCCATAACCTAATGCCGCACTCATGTTTCCAAAAATAAAAATCAAACTAATAAATCCCAGCACGATGATATGGCCTGCGGTAATATTTGCAAAAAGTCGAACCATTAATACAAATGGTTTGGTGAATACCCCAATCAACTCAACAATTGGCATCAATGGTACCGGAAATTTTAGCCACCAAGGCACACCCGGTGTATTTACAATGTGCATCCAATAATTTTTATTGGCACTAAAAGTTGTGATAAAAAATGTAAACAAGGCCAAAACCATGGTTACGGCAATGTTACCGGTAACGTTAGCTCCTCCGGGGAAGAATGGAATTAAGCCAAGCATGTTATTGATGAAGATGAAGAAAAATACGGTTAGTAAAAATGGAACATACTTTTCGTAGTTTTTCCCGATCGAGGCTTTGGCGATATCATCCCTAATAAAAAGAATGAGTGGCTCCATCATCGATTGTAATCCTTTTGGTGATTTTCCAACTCGTTTTTTGTACGATTTTGCAACCGAGATAAAAATGAAGCAAATTAAAAACAAGCTGATAAATATTGCGGTAACATTTTTAGTAATCGAAAAATCTAAAGGTGCAATCTGTTCGGCATGGGCATCGTGATTGACTTTAATAATTTTTCCTTTTTTTGGTCCCTCATGGGCAATCTCGAAACCTTTGTAGCTTGCATGGCCATGTTCAAATTTGGCCGAAGAAAAGCAATAAAATTTTCCTTCATCAATTAAAATGACTGGTAAAGGTAAAGCAACTGAATGCCCGTTATAATCCAGAATATGCCAACTATAGGAGTCAATAATGTGCTCGATAATTGCTTCTCCTGCATTGTATTCTTTTTGCTTTTCTCCGTGAGATTCATCTTTTGGATCAGACGCAAATACACTAAAACTTGCAACCATCAGAATGGTAAGAACTAAACTTCTAATAACTCGAAAATCTCTTAATTTGTATATGTGGATCATCTAAGAATTACTCTGTTAATAATAGGCTGCAATTTTACAAATAATTCATGAATTATTAAAGGTTTTTTAGTTTTTATTTCATCAGATTTCTAAGGATTTAAGTGGATTATCACAATAGTTTACCTTCTCACTTCCATTAATCCATTCTTGAGGTTTGATTTCTGCTAAAAATTCCGTATTTTTAAGAAAAACATAGTAAAACCAAAAGAAAAGCTATGAAAAAGACAATATCATTTCTGCTACTTGCCCTTGTTATGGTGAGTTGTAATTACGAAGAACCTACCACCCCGGTTGACCTTAAGGCCGAAATCCAGCAAATTAAAACTGTACTCGAACAATATGTTCTGGCCAATGAAGAACAAGATTTTGACATCATTGAACAAATTTGGGCTGCTGATGAGAACATTGTAATGATTGGCACGGATTCGGATGAACGATTAGTAGGTTGGAAACAGATTGAAAAAGCCATCAAACATCAATTCAAATCTTTTCAAGAAACTTACATTACCGTGAGTGAACAGATTATCAGAATTAATGAAACTGGTAATACTGCAAGTTTTAGTGAACTTTTAGCCTATAATTTTATTTATCAAGAAGAGGCTAAGTATTTTCAAGGCATGCGCTTTACTGGTGTACTCGAAAAAATTGATGGAAACTGGTTGCTGGTACAAGGTCATTTATCCATTCCTGCAGAGGTAGAAATGAATGAAGTTTATTAAAATTTTGCTCATCTTTGTCTTTAACTTTTAATCCTGATTTTTTCAGGACATCAACTGTATTTAATAGATTTTAAGTATGTCAAAACCACAAATAGCCGATAAAAAATCGAAACTTATGGAAATGGAAGCAGGCGATTATTACTGGTGTGCCTGCGGAAAAAGTGCCAACCAACCCTTTTGTGATGGGTCGCATAAAGGCACTGAATTTAGCCCCAAGTTAGTTACCCTCACCGAAAAACAAAATGTTTTCTGGTGCATGTGCAAGCACTCCAAAAAAGGTGCTTTTTGCGATGGAACCCATAAATCGATGAAGTAAGTTTCGGTTTTAGCTAAGCGGTATTTCTACCCAATCCTTTTCAAAGGTTAAAACTTTTGTAAAACCAATTTGTTTTAGTACTTCAATTGTTTCCGGAATAAAAAGAGCAAGTTCTTCGGGTTTGTGAGCATCCGAACTGATGGTAATGGGGATGTTACGTTTTTTCATTTTTTTCAATACCTCAATGCCCGGGAATAATGAATCAGAGCGTTTTTTGTAAAGCCCACGTGTATTCACCTCAACAATGCAATTTTTCAATTTAATGAGATCTAAGGTTTGGTCAATTTCTTTTTGGTACCAAATTTCATCCTCCTTAAAATATCGGTTTTGATTGTGCATTTTAACCTTGTCTAAATGCCCAATAATGTCAGGCTGTTGACTTTCAATCATTTCATTAATTTGATGGTAGTAAGTCTTTACTGCTTTGCGAATATCTCCACCATAATTTTGCTTAAGGCCTTCGTCGTAAGGAATGGCGCTACCTCCATCGGTAAACCAAAATTGCTCAGAATTCTGATCACCGACCAAATGTATTGATCCGATACTGTAATCAAGCTGGTACTTATCGATCATCAAACTAAAATCTTTGGTAACACCAAGTATGTAGTCAAACTCCAAAGATTTCAAAATTTGAATTTGATCTGAATATTTTTGCATTAACCGATCAATCTCGGTCATGTATTCTTGAAGCTTTTCAGCAGGAATGGCATACTTATTTTTGAAAGGCATGGGTGCATGACCTGAAAACCCAAGGCTCGAAAAATTAAGTTTGATGGCTTCTTTGACATAAGCTTCCGGCTCGTCCGATCCGTCACAAAAATGGGTGTGGGTGTGTAAATTAAATAGTATCATTCAGTAGTTTCCTAAGCTTCAAATTTAACTTCTATAACTTTATAAACTTTGTCGCCCCGACGAATTAATGATTTAACGGGTATAGAACAAAATTCTCCTTTTACAGTTTTCATTGTCATTTTTTCGTCAACTCTGATTTCAGAAATTTTATCTTCATAAACACCCGTGGTTGGACCCAAAATTTTAATTTCATCACCTGTGCTTAAATCCTGGGTTTCCATTTTTATTTCGATCACACCCAATTTTGAAAAGTAGTTGGTTACCTTTCCCACATAAACTTTTCGTTTGGTAGCTTGCGATCCGTATCGCTCCGTCCACTCACCCGTTTTTCTTCCCAGGTAATAGCCATCCCAAAAACCACGATTATAAACCGATCCTAATTTTTGATTCCATCGATCAATGTTTTCTTTGGTATAAGTCCCGTTGAAGTAAGCCTCAACTGCTTCCTTGTAGCACTCCACAACAGTCTTTACGTATTCCGGCGATCTTCCTCGACCTTCGAGCTTGAGTACCTTCACGCCTGCATCCAAAATCAAATCCAAAAATTCAATGGTGTTTAAATCTTTAGGCGACATGATGTATTCGTTATCCACCTCCAACTCTATGCCTCCATCTTTATCCGTCACCTTGTAAGGACGACGACAAACTTGCAAACAGACTCCCCTGTTTGCGGATGAGTTCATGTTATCGAGACTTAGGTAACACTTGCCCGAAACTGCCATGCATAAAGCACCATGCGCAAAAATTTCAATTTGCACCAATTCACCTGAAGGTCCACAAATATTTTGTGCTTCAATGGCCTGCGTTATGGCCTTCACCTGTTTTAAGCTCAACTCACGCGCCGTTACCATGACATCTGCAAACTGCGCATAATATTTTACAGCCTCGATATTGGTGATATTGCATTGGGTTGACATGTGAATCTCCATCCCTACTTCAGCTGCGTATTGAATCACACTTTGGTCAGAGGCAATGATGGCCGTGATTTGATTTTTTCTGGCAGCATCAACAATGCTTTTCATCAAATCCAACTCATCGTCGTAAATTACCGTATTTAAGGTGATGTAAGTTCTAACATTTTGCCTGTTGCAAATCGATGCGATATTGGCTAAATCATCAAGGGTAAAATTATTTGAAGATTTTGAACGCATATTTAGCTGCTCCACCCCAAAATAAACCGAATCCGCACCTGCTTGCAAAGCTGCGGTTAAGGATTCGTATGAACCAACGGGGGCCATAATTTCTACCTGACTTGCATCCATTTTGTTATTTTTCTGCAAAAGTACGAGTTTCAAAACAAATGAACGAAATCATAAATTTTATTCGCTAATTTTGTGTTTCCTAAATATTCTAAAAAAAGCCTAAATCGATGTATAAACAAATGGTCACCGGACTCATCATTTTATTATTTATTAGTTCCTGTAAAACAAACACTCAAATGAATACAAACCCATTACTTGCCGATTGGAATACCCCACACCAAACTGCACCTTTTAATTTAATTAAGGTGGAACATTTTTTACCTGCAATTGAAACCTCCATTCAAAATGCAAAAATTGAAATCGATGCCATCATTAAAAATAAAGAAACACCGACTTTTGAAAATACCATTGTTGCGTTGGAGTTGGCAGGAACTAAACTCAACCAAATTGCCAGTGTGATGTACAATTTAAATTCGGCCGAAACCAGTGATGAATTGCAAGCTGTGGCACGTGACGCTTCTCCAAAGCTTACTGAATTTTCGAATTATATTTCTTTGAACGAGCAGCTTTTTGCGAAAATTAAAGTACTCTTTACCAACCGTGAAAAACTTGAATTAAATTCTGAACAGGCATTTTTACTTGAAAAAACCTATAAAGATTTTGTCCGTCAGGGTGCTGCCCTTGAGGGTGATGATAAAAAAAGATATGCAGAAATTAGCACAGAATTGGCAAAACTAGCTTTGCATTTTGGGGAGAATGTATTGGCCGAAACCAATGCTTATTCGATGTTGATTACAGATGAAAAAAACCTTTCCGGACTACCCGAGGGCGTAATTGAAGCTGCTGCTCAAACTGCAAAAGCTAAAGAAAAAGAGGGCTGGATGTTTAATTTGCAATTTCCGAGTTATGGTCCTTTCTTACAGTTTGCCGATAATCGAAAACTGAGAGAGGAAATTTATCGTGCTTCCGGAAGCAGGGCGTTTAAAGACAATGAATTTAACAATGAAAAAAACATCAAGGATATTGTTTCTTTACGTTTAGAGCTTGCAAAACTGCTTGGCTTTAATAATTATGCAGAATATGTTTTGGAAGAACGCATGGCGCAATCACCCGATAAAGTGAATAATTTCATTGCAGATTTGCATGAATATTCAAGACCTGCAGCCGAAAAAGAATATGCAGAAGTACGGGCTCTGGCTAAAAAAGAAGGCTTTAAAAATAATCTGGAAAGATGGGATTGGGCCTATTTTACCGAAAAACTGAAAGCTGAAAAATACGGATTTAACGAGGAAGAAGTTCGACCCTATTTTCAATTGGAAAAAGTTCAGGAGGGAATTTTTGACCTTACCAATCGTTTATTCGGAATTACTTTTAAGGAAAACAAAGAAATCCAGGTTTACCATAAAGATGTGGGAGCTTACGAAGTTTACGATGAAAACGGAACATTTTTATCGGTGCTTTACCTCGACTTTTTCCCGAGAGATGGAAAACGCGGCGGAGCCTGGAGTGGCGATTACCGTCCACAAAGCAACATCAACGGAAATTTAATCCGTCCGGTGATCACGGTAGTTTGCAATTTTACCAAACCAACAGACAGTAAACCATCGTTATTAACTTTCAGAGAAGTAGAAACCTTCTTGCACGAATTTGGTCATGCCTTACACGGCATGTTGGCCAACACCACTTATCCTAGTTTATCAGGCACTAATGTTTATTGGGATTTTGTTGAACTCCCCTCTCAAATGATGGAGAACTGGGCCAGTGAAAAAGAGTGGCTTGACTTATTCGCCGTTCATTACGAAACCGGAGAAAAATTCCCTGACGAACTCATTCAAAAATTAATCAAATCGAAAAACTTTTTGGCAGGTTATGCAAGCGATCGACAGCTTAGTTTAGGCATGACTGACATGGCCTGGCATTCCATCACAGAGCCAGTTACTGAATCCGTTTACGATTACGAGCAAGAAGCCCAACGTTCAACTGAGCTTTTTCCAAAAGTTGAAGGTACTTGCTTAAGTACTGCTTTCTCGCATATTTTTGCGGGAGGATATGCCTCGGGATATTACAGTTACAAATGGGCTGAAGTTTTGGATGCAGATGCATTTGCAGCCTTTAAAGAAAATGGAATTTTTGATAAAGAAACCGCAACTTCATTCCGAACAAATATTTTGGAAAAAGGAGGCACGCAGCACCCGATGGAATTGTACATTAAATTCCGTGGGCAGGAACCAAGCGTAGATGCTTTGCTTAAGCGGAGTGGCTTGAAATAAATGAGACCCTCAACACCTGCCAGCCTGAGGCTGGGAGCCGAAGGGGAAGATATTTCAACTTCGCAATGTCCTGGTTTAAGGAATTATAAATTATTTCACATCGAGCTTATCGAGATGTGTTTTACCCTAATAAGTTCTCGACAAGCTCGAACTGACAAATACTGTAAACATCATGAAAAAAAGAAAAACGACTAACATCCTTTTACTGATCATTGTTATTCCACTCATATTTTACTTGTTAAAAATTTTGTCATTTATTTTTGTTCCGTTGATTTCGGCTTTATTCATTGCTTTATTGTTTTTACCCATTATGAGGTGGTTGCAACATAAAAAAGTTCCCAAAACTCTTAGCATCATCATTGTTGTTATCATCATTGCCATTGGTTTAAAATTAGGTGGTGAATTAATCAAGCTTTCAACCAATGAAATCACTTCTAAAAAAAGTGAATTCTTTGTAAAAGCAGAAACGAAACTGGTTGATTTGGTTGCCTCTATCGAATCATTTTTTGGAATGACGCGCGTAAAAGGAGAAAGCATTTTAACCCATTACATCGAAAAAAACAGCATCACTAAAAACTTTGGAACAACCGTTGATTTTTTGATGAGTACCCTTTCCATGACCTTAATGACGCTCTTCTTCGTCATTCTTTTACTTGCTGGTTCAATCAATTTTCAGCAAATTATGAGCACTACTTTGTTTCAGTTTAAGTACTCTGCGGTTAAAACGTTTAGGAAAATTGAAAAGGACATCATCAAATTTATTAAAGTAAAATTCATCATCAGTTTATTAACAGGTATAGGTTTTAGTTTAGCTTGTATAATTTTTGATATCAGCTTTCCTATTTTCTGGGGTGTATTGGCCTTTTTAATCAATTTTGTACAAATGGTTGGGTCTGTTGTGTCGGTTGCTTCTTTGTCATTATTCGCATTTATTGAATTAGATCCAACAGGAACTTTATTGTTTTTTATCATTGTAATAACCGCAGTTCAGGTTTTAATGGGCGGGGTTTTAGAACCCATTTTTATGGGGAAAACTTTCTCATTAAACGTAATCACGGTGCTGGTAATGCTTATGTTTTGGGGTTTTCTTTGGGGCATCCCCGGATTAATTTTATCGATTCCCATCACGGTTTTCATCAAAATTATCCTCGAACAATTTCCAAAAACAAAGTTGATTGCCAACCTCATGTCAAATCAAAAATCAAATCCGGTAGCTTTTCCGGGCAAAAAAATAAATGCATAAAATGAAAATATTGATCATAGGCGGAAATGGCACCATTGGAAAAAGAGTAAGCACTTATTTTTCTGAAAAACATGAAGTGATTATCGGTGGAAGAACATCGGGCGACGTTAATGTGGACATTTCCGACAGCTCATCCATTAAAGCCATGTTTAAGAAAACCGGAAAGCTGGATGCCATCGTTTGTATTGCGGGAGAAGCCAAATGGGATCATTTTAATAATTTATCCGAAGAAGACTTTTACATCGGTTTAAAAAGCAAACTTATGGGACAGGTTAACCTGGTTCGTATCGGGCAAAACTACCTGAACCAAAACGGCTCCATTACTTTGTCTACAGGAATATTGGCTGACGATCCTGTTGTGATGACCACCAGTGCTGCCATGGTGAACGGTGGAATTCACAGTTTTGCGCAAGCAGTCGCTTTAGAACTTGAAAATGAAATTCGCATAAATGTGGTTTCGCTAGGAATGGTTGAAGATGCTTATGAAAAATACAAAGCTTATTTTCCTGGTCACAATCCCGTGCCAACAACGAAAATGATTAATGCTTACTCACAAAGTGTAGAAGGAAAACATAAAGGGGAGATTATCCGGGTTTACGAGTACTAATCTAATGCCCGCATTTTAATTTCTCGACTTTGAAATAAATAATTTTACATTTAATTTTTTATAGGTATTTTTAAGTCTCTGTTTTGTTGCACCTTATCCTTTTGGCTAGCTAACTATTAGCTTAACTGGAAACCTAACAAAAACCAAAAATGAAAACACAAATAAGAATTTTCGCTGCTATTATTTTTAGCATGCTCTTAACTACCAATATCATTGCCCAGGAAAAAGAAAAAGTTACCTCAAAAGTCAGTGAATTTAAACATGCCTTAAACATTTGTCCGATTGCTCCCTTATTCGGAATTTATGCAGTAAACTATGAATATTTATTCAGTCCAAAAAACGGCATTGTTGCACGTATCGAGTACGAGGATGTTCCTAAAGCCTATACCGATGCCCATATCGAATCGAACGGACTGGCTTTTTCACTAAACTACCGAAGACATTTAGCCGGTCAACTTGAATCTGTTTTCTGGGGAAGCTATGCCAGATACAGAACTTACAAGGGAGACGGAGAAATTGACTCAGAAAAATTCGATTTTACGTTGCCCTCTTTTACCATCGGTTTAAATGCCGGAAAAAGATGGATTTGGAATAGTGGATTCAACATCACCTTATCAGCCGGATATGGTTTCTCTTTCGATAAACGCAATACTACACCCGATAGCAATGCCATCAATTCTGCACTAGACCAACTTGAAAAGGAATATGATTTTATGTCGCCACTTTATGGAGAATTATCCATAGGTTTTGCGTTTTAAAAGTTGCACAACTCATTTAAAGGTCACATCGAGCATGTCGAGATGTGGCCTTTTTTCTTACCTTTAATCCTCAATTCATCAAACCTAGAATTGTTCAGATTAATAAAAGATTTATACTCCTTAATTTATTATTAAAATGAAAGATAGATTTTTTGAGATGAGCCTAATCATCTTAATTGGAAGCTTGCAAATTCTAATAACTAGTTGTGATAAAAAAGAAGTTTCTCAAATTCCTGAGTTAACTACAATTAACATATCAGAAATTACTCAAGTATCTGTTAAAACTGGTGGGAAAATAATAAGTAATGGTGGTTCCGAAATCTTATCATATGGCATCTGCATAGATACAAGTACAAGCCCTATTTTTAATAATTGCATATTAACTGATACCATAGAAACTAGCACCTATGTAAGTTCAATCTCGGGTTTAAAAGACAATACAAAATATTATCTCAGGGCTTATGCTACTAACAAAGTCGGTACTGCTTATGGGAATGAAATAAGTTTTACAACTTTACCATTTAATACCTATGAGGTAACTGATATTGACGGTTACATTTATAAAGCACTAACGATTGGTACTCAAGATTGGTTCGCCGAGAATCTTAAAACTACACATTACGCAAATGGAGATATCATCCCTGATGGTACTGGTATTAATCATTACACAGGTTTAAAACCTTACTGGTTTGCATACGAGCACGACTTAAATAATGTTCAGGTTTTTGGCAGACTCTATTCGTGGTTAATTGTTAACGATAATCGAAATATCTGCCCTGATGGCTGGCATGTGCCTACAAGTGATGAATGGAATACGCTTACAATGTATTTAGGTGGTGCAGAAGTTGCAGGAGGAAAATTGAAAGAATCTGGTTCAACGCACTGGAGAAGCATAAATATTGGAGCAACAAACGAAACAGGTTTTACAGCGCTCCCAGGTGGCTATTTTTATCCGCCTGCTTTTAATTATTTCATACAAAAAGAGGTTGTTGGTTATTGGTGGTTATCTACAGAGTTTGATGAAGATCATGCGAATCATGTGCATATAAATTACCAATACGCCAATTTATATGCCAAAAGCTGGCCAAAAACCTATTGTTTTTCTGTACGTTGCATAAAGGATTGATCTGAAGTATTTTTTTTCTTTCTTTATTCCTTACATTCTATCTTGCTTATAAGAAGACTTGGATCATAAATTCTGAAAATGAGAATGAATATCAAATATTCTTTAATTTACGATATCCTAATTTAAATTGTCTTTAAATCATTTAAGCCCTAAATTGTAAATCAAATAGCACCAACTGGTTTATTAATATTTTGATGATGAATTTATTCGAACTGAATCTCACTTCAATTCACAGGCAATTATTTTTTTTACTTGCTATTAGGCTTGGTTTCATGTAACGAATCCAAAGAAAAACAAAATAGTTTCAAACGCTTTTGTTTGGAATAAAAAAATCCAGAATCTAATAATCAATAAAAAATGAAATTATATCATTACACTAGTGGGGTTGGGTTATTTGGAATAATTAATTCAACAAAATTACATTGCTCGCGCCAAAGGTTTTTAAATGATCCTACAGAACAATCATATTTTGATAATCTACTCCGTTCTGTTCTTGACAAAAATGAACTCCTAAAAACCATTTATATTGAATTATTTAATAAACGGAATCAACAAGGTTTGAGTAATCAGAAATATATTTTTTCACTTAGTAAAAACCCAGATTCGCTTTCATTGTGGAATTATTATGCGAATGGAAATGGTTATAACATTGGCTTTAAAATTAACTCGATTATTAGAAGAAATAAGCAGGGAATTGAAAAAGTTGAAATGATTTATGAAATAAAGGAACAAGAGAGACTAATTAAATCGTATGTCAAAAGTTACACAAAGAAATTCCACGAATACAATAAATTAACAAATAAAATGATAGAATCTGATAACCAAACGGAGATTAATAAATGTTCAATAAAACAGCGAAATATAAAGAATGAATTTACAAATGGTATTCATAAACTAAGTAAATCTTTTAAGCATTCAGCCTATAAAGATGAACAAGAAGTCAGATTAATAATTGATAAAAAATCTCACGTACAGTTTAAGGTTTCAGATCAAGGAGTTTTTATTGAATATTTAACGTTGGACATGTTACTAAAGAAAGACGTTTTTGAAGTAACTGTTCACCCTTTATGTTCAGAAATACATGTGGAGGGACTAGAAAGATTTATTGGTTCAAATATTAGTGGTGATAAAATCAATATAAGAAAATCAAAAATTCCTTTGAGATTAATATAAAAATGTCGCAGAAAAAGGATTAATTTTTTTCATACTCCAATCATAATTTTCACTCTATAATTTTTTAAAAGTTTAACTTTATAAAATGAAAACAGAAATCATTAAATCGCTAACCGATAATTTTGAAGATCACTCACAATTAACAGCAGATGGTATTGAGTTTTGGTTTGCTAGAGATATTCAACATTTACTTGGCTATACTGAATGGAGGAATTTTCAAAAAGTTGTTGTGAAGGCAAAAATTTCTTGCGAAACAACAGATAATGAAATTTCAGACCATTTTGTTGACGTCAACAAAATGGTTAAAATTGGCTCTGAAAGCGAACGAGAAGTTGATGATATTATGTTGACCCGTTTTGCCTGTTACTTAATAGCACAAAACGGAGACCCACGAAAAGAGCAGATTGCTTTCGCACAAAATTATTTTGCTGTTCAGACACGAAATTTTGAAATTATTGCAAAGCGAATTAAAGATTCTGAAAGGCTTAATGCCCGGCAAAAACTAACACTTTCAGAAAAAGAACTTTCTGAGTTAATTTATGACAATACAGGTGATGATAAAAATTTTGGAATCATCAGAAGCAAGGGTGATGCAGCATTATTTGGCGGTAAATCAACTAAGCAAATGAAAGATAAGTTGGGCATACCTAAAGGAAGAGCATTGGCAGATTTTTTACCAACAATTACAATTAAGGCCAAAGATTTTGCAACTGAAATTACTGTCTTTAATACTAAAGAAAAGAATTTAACTACCGAGCGAAAAATATCTGCGGAACACATTACAAATAATCGAGGTGTTCGAGAAGTACTGTTAAAAAGAGGAATTAAACCTGAAGAGCTTCCACCAGAAGAAGACATCAAGAAATTAGAAAGACAGATTAAAACAGAAAACAAGAAAGTTGGTAAAAATCCGAAAAGATTAAAAAAATAACTATCCAACACATTTATTCTGTCTAGATATAAAAAATCCTACCTTTGTAAAAAACGAAAAATGCGTACGATTAAAACCGAATTTCTTTCAAACGATGAGTGTTGGGGGATTCAAATTAACGGCATGCTGCATTGCCAAAATTGCAAATGGACCGGCATCAGTGCCTGTGAGGGCAAAAACATTGTTAAAACCCACCGGAATTCAAAAGGCTACAAAATTGAAGATACAGGAATAAACATCGAAGATTACGATGTCGCCTTCGACCAAAGCTTAAAAACACAAAATCAAGTCGGTTAAAAAAACTTATTTTTTTACAGTTTTTAAACTTAACTCATCCAGTTGCTCCTGCGCAATTTCCGAAGGTGAATCAATCATTTGATCGCGTCCTGCATTGTTTTTCGGGAAAGCGATAAAATCGCGAATAGAATCAGAACCCCCAAACAAAGCAACCCAACGATCGAAACCGAAAGCTACTCCGCCGTGAGGAGGTGCACCAAACTCAAAGGCATTCATTAAAAAGCCAAATTGAGCCTGAGCATCTTTTTCGCTAAAACCAAGCACTTCAAACATTTTTGCTTGTAGTTTCTTATTAAAAATACGGATAGAACCTCCACCAATTTCAACGCCATTAATTACTAAATCGTAGGCATTGGCACGTACTTTTCCGGGGTCGGTTGAAAGCAATTCAATGTCTTCTTTTTTAGGTGAGGTAAAGGGATGATGCATGGCATGGAATCTTTCATGTTCTTCGTTCCACTCCAATAACGGAAAATCAACAACCCACATCGGTTTAAAAACATTGGGGTTTTTCAAGCCCAGTTTTTCTGCCATTTCCAATCGTAGTTCTCCAAGCTGTTTTTGTACTTTTTCGGTTTCACCCGAAAGTACCAACAACAAATCACCAGGTTTCGCATTCATTTTTTCGGCCCAACCTTTTAATGCTTCCTGATCGAAAAATTTATCTACAGGCGATTTAAATGTACCATCGGTATTGCATTTTACATAAACCAATCCCTTGGCACCAATTTGGGGTTTCCGTACAAAATCGGTAAGTTTATCCAGCTCTTTTCTGGAATAGTCAGCACAGTCTTCAGCACAAATTCCAACCACTAATTCAGCGTCATCAAAAATTTGAAAACCTTTGTTTTGAGCTAACTCATTAAGCTCTACAAATTTCATTTCAAATCGCAAATCGGGTTTGTCGCTGCCGTAAAATTTCATGGCATCGGCATAGGTCATACGTGGAAATTCTGCTACCTCAACTTTTTTAATTTCTTTAAACAAATGACGAGCTAATCCTTCAAACGTATTTAAAATATCTTCCTGATCAACAAAAGCCATTTCACAATCAATCTGTGTAAATTCCGGCTGACGGTCGGCACGTAAATCCTCATCCCTAAAGCATTTCACCAATTGGTAGTAACGGTCGTATCCGGCCACCATCAGCAATTGTTTAAAGGTTTGTGGCGACTGCGGAAGGGCATAAAACTGGTTTTGGTTCATGCGCGAAGGCACCACAAAATCACGTGCTCCCTCAGGAGTCGATTTAATGAGGTAGGGAGTTTCAATTTCAAAGAAATTTTGCGAATCCATGTACTTGCGGGTTTCGATCGACATGCGATGACGCAACTCCATATTTTTGCGCAAAGGGTTTCTACGTAAATCGAGGTAACGATATTTCATGCGAAGCTCATCACCACCATCGGTTTCATCTTCGATGGTAAAAGGTGGTGTTTTTGATTCGTTTAGAACGTTTAATTCTTCAACCGTAATTTCGATTTCGCCGGTAGGCATTTTTTTATTTTTATTACTTCTTTCATCAACGATTCCTGAAACTTGTATCACAAACTCACGTCCTAATTTTCGGGCTCGGAGGCATAAATCTTTATGGGTTTCCATGTTAAAAACCAGCTGGGTAATTCCATACCGATCTCTGAGGTCGATAAAGGTCATTCCACCTAAATCTCTTGATTTTTGAACCCAACCACTCAGGGTTGTTTTGCTTCCAACATTTTCAATCCTTAATTCTCCGCAGGTGTGTGTTCGCAACATTTTGTATTTGTTTATGATTAAAACCAGTGCGAAATTACAAAAAATAACAAGCTAAACATGATGATCAATCATTCACAAAAATAAAAACAAAAAAAGTCACATCGAGCCTGTCGAGATGTGGGCTTTTGATTACAGTTCTCGACAAGCTCGAACTGACCAGTGTTTGTCATTTCTCTTCCACCATAGACGGGAGAGAAATCTCCTTTTAAACTCAATTGAATTGGATCTCTCAGTCGGGGCGCTCCCTGCCTACTACAGGCAGACTTCAAGATGACGGTGTTTTCAAATAAAAAGAATGCTTCCCCCGTCGAACAACGGCCCATTGTAAAGCTCTACTAATTCAATTTCCCATTCTTTTAGCTTTTTTCGCAAAGCTGTTCCGGCCGGATAATTTTTAAGGCTGCCTATCAAGAATAGCTTGTTTTTGAAGAATCCGGCACAACCACCAATGAACCCATTTTGGAAACCGGGCAGTAAAATTCCTTTTGGATCGGAATAAAAAACATCCTGATTAATTGCTTGAAGTTGTTTTTCAATCCCTTTATCGGAAGTGATGAAATACTCGTTGTTTAGTGCAATCAAATTACAACGGGTATAGGCTTGCTCTACATGAATTTTATCCAATCCAAAAGCCAAATCTTTTACGGCTAAATCGGTATGTTTAAAATTATGAAATAGAAATTTAGATGTTGAAACAATGTTGTAGGCAGCCGTTTCAGGATATTTTTGCCCGACAGCCTGCTCACCAATATGAAAGTAGATTCCAAGCTTTTTTAAGGCATCTGGGTACTGCTGTGGAAGATTTGGTGCTACGATGACATCATTATTCACCACACTGATAAAAATATCAGGATGTCCAGAGATGGCTTCGTAGGTAATTCCTGTGGTTTCCAACTCTAGCAACTTCCCATGAGTAGACAATTTTTGCTTAGCCGCTTCAGGTATTTTTTTATCAACGATAACTAAACTCATAATTTCTGTCGGTTATTTTTTCGTCGGTAATGAATTTGATCTTCTTGAATTTCTGCCGAAGTACTATTTTATTAGAAGAAGAATAGCCTACTGCATGATTCAGCTCTTTGGGGTTTACTGTAATTGTAAGGGATTCTCCTTCATTCCTGATTTGATTAAGTTTTTTTCTCCAGATTTCAGTGAGTACCAATTCCCGAAAACTTAAGTGAAAAGGCCCGGCAACCAAATCCGATCCATCCAGCAAACCCTCCGAAGGGTGAAGTCCAACTCTTAATATTTTCAGCTTTGATTGTTCAAAAATTTCAAGCACCTCAGATGTCCAATCTACAGCCTCTTCAATAGTTAACGGTTTATACTTGCCCTGCTCATACATTTTTTCAAGCGTCGTTCCTTTAATGATAAGCGTTGGATAAATCCGGGTATTATCAGCACCTGATTCTACAATTTTTCTGGCAGTAAGAATGGTTTTTTCTTTAGTATCGCCAGGCAAACCAATCATCATTTGCAAGCCCAAACTCATTCCATATTTCTGAATCAGCTTTGCTGCTTTTAAGGTATCATTAACCGTATGCCCGCGTTTTGATTTCTTTAAAACCTCATCATCCATAGACTGGGCACCTAATTCAATGGTACCCACTTTATACTTTTTAAGTAAATCCAATATTTCCGGATTGATATAATCTGGACGGGTTGAGAGACGAATACTTTGTATGCTTCCATTTTTTAAAAATGGTTGAACCAATGCTAAATACATTTCCTGTTCCTCTTTCGGAATACCAGTGAAATTTCCGCCGAAATACCCCAATTCAATGTGCGAATTTTCAGGGATAGTTTTTAAATGAGAAAGGATAGTCGTAATGACCTCATCCTCAGATGCCACCTCAATTTTTCCCGAAATTTTCCGTTGATCACAATACAAACATTGAAATGGACAGGCCAACTCCGGAATAAAAATCGGAATAATAAAGTTTTTAATGGGTTGCATTATAGTTAAATCTTGTTAAAACTTTAAAAAAACAGAAAAATTCAATATTTTTGTATTATATTTTTAACTAATTAAGTTGCAGGTATTATACATCACTTAACATTATTGCACATGAGAAAAAAAATTTTAAACTCTGGTATTATCGCAATATCATTGTTAGCGCTTCTTTTCGCAGGAACCAGCTGTAAAAGTAAGCAAAAAATAGCTGCCGAAGAAGCAGCTATAGCCTATGCTCAAAAAGTTGATCAAGCAAAAACTGATCTTTTAGAAATCATTAATGATGAGGGATCGATGACCATTGAGCAAAAAGAAAACAGACTTAACATCATTAAAGGATTAAACATTGATGATGCCGAAGTTAACAGTTTAATAAAAAAAGCTGGAGATGTTTTAGCTAAACTTCGCGATGAAAGAGACGCAAAAGCACGAGCCGAAGCAGAAAAACAGAAATTCATTTCTTTAAATAGTTCAGTTTTATCAAATTTCAAATCCGTTGCAAATGCTGCTACTTTAACGGTTGCAAATAACCGAATTGATCAGGCATTAAAATTATTCGCTTCCGAAGATATTCCGGTTTTGATTATTATCAGTCAGGAAAATGGCATGAAAGATTATGACCGTCCAACCACCATTAAAAAATACCTCGAGTATTTAAAAGATGTGAAGGAATTTGATAATGGGATCGAAAATATTGTCTTGGACAACAACGGAAAAATAACTGAAATTGAATTAATTAAAAAATAACGCACCATGTCAAAAATAAAAATATTATTAATTGCGGTATTTTGTATTGCATTTACCGCAAATATCTTTTCGCAAAACGAAATCAGTCCGGAAAGAAAACGTGCTATCGATAGCTTAGCCCTGGAAAAAATCAGGGATTTAAGTAAATATATCTCTATTGTTGGAAGTAAAGAAACTCCATTTTCTGAAGCAAACAGAGTAATTGAAAGAACCCTCGAATTATTTGCCGAAGATGCACAAATTGGCGTTTCATCTTTATATCGCCCCAAAATTGAATATTATGGAGTAAGAGGATACCTGGAGCATTTAATGGCTTTAAACTACGATAAGATTACCATCAGTTGGTACAATATTCAATACATCAGTGATTTAGAATTACAACCCGACGGACGTTATGTTGGGGTCATTACCATTTATCAACGATTTGAAGGCGAATCGAGTGATGGCTTATCATACAAAGACACAACAAAAAAAGATATCACTGTGTATGTTGAAAGAAAACAAACACAAATTGGTGGTAAATTAATCGGTTTCTGGGATGTATTGCTAGGGGATGTGAGAGTAACCGAAACTGTAAAATGAAACTAAGAACTGTTTGCCTTGTATTTATTCTGTTTATCGGATCCAATGCTCAATCACAAATAATTGACAGTTTTGTTGATGATGAGCGCATGTTGTATGCCCATACGAAACAAGTCAATCAGTTTTTCAGAAGATTTAATGGAGAGGAGGATCACTACGGCAATCGCCTCTCCAGTAATGATCCCTTGCTAAAAAGCGAACAACTTCGTAAAGAATTTATCAGCTTTCTGTTCGACAAAGAGAGCAGCATCATTAAAAGCATTTTAAAAACTGAATTTATTAATGATGTGATCAATTTAAATCAACCTCAGTTTCTGGATTTTCATGGTGGCAACTGGTTTGCACAGGTACAAACACTATTCACCTTTAAAGGCCAAGACAAAGAATGTACCTTGTTTTTAAAACTACAGGAAGAAGAAGTAGGCTCTAAATGGGTTATCACCAATGTGTTGTTTGAGCCTTTCAGTTCTTATTTTATAAGTACGGATAGCTTGAATGAATCGCAACAAAAATTTTTACACCCTCTAAGTCATGAACTTGATTTCATGAATTTAATGAAAGTGTTTAAACAGGATCAGATTATTGAACAATTTGCTGAAAATGGTTTTAGCCCTGATTACCTAAGTTTGTTTATTTACGAATTCAGAAAAGGTAACCTTCAATTTAAAAATATATTGGAAGTAAAATTCCATTTATTTCAGGTTGAAAACTGGTATTTCGAATTATCAGAATTCAATCGGAAAAGCAATAATTCGGGTTGGTTAATTTCCAATCTTCTTAAAATTTCGGAAGCGGATAAAGTGTTGTTGAAAAGATTCATTTATCAAAACTAACTTCCAAACTTCATGTTAAAGAAGGCTTTTTTTTCACTAGGTATTTTATTAGGCATCAATTTTTTGTTGTTGGCACAGAAGGAGGCTTACACCCAACGTGATATTGATATTTACAAAAAAGAGGCCACCCAACTCCTGAATTATTTTGAGTATACGCTGAATTTAATTGGAAGCCCGCAAACGCTGGCCAAAGAAAAAGATATCATCATCAACCAAAGTTTTTCAAAAATTTTTAAAAATGAAGAAGTGCAAATTGAAGATGATTTGGATGAGTACCGAACCGTTCCAACCAATAAAAATGTACAGGCTTATTTAAAAGATATCGACTTCTTTTTTACCAAAGCCGAAATGCATTTTACCATCGAAGAGGTAAGTCATCACTTAAACGAAAACAACGAACTCTATTTCAAATTTCAAATTAATCGAAATCTGATCGGGAATTTAATTAATGGTGATTCGATCAATACCAATAAGGTTCGGTTTATTGAAATTAATCTGGATGTTGCCAATCAGGATTTAAAAATTGCAAGCATCTACACCACCAAATTAAACGAAAATGAAGAACAGCGAAATTGGTGGAATTCATTGTCGGAAAACTGGAAAAAGATCTTAGGTGAGAATCGTTTTATTGGCGATTCAGTTTGCATAAACGAACTGCTATCTTTTACCGATTCTACTTATGTGACAATGGCCGATAGCTTTTTGCTTGTTCAACTCGACAGTCTTTTGATAGAATGTGAGGATACCCTTGCCTTACCAAGTTTCGACAGTTTAATCCAAATTTACGAGGATACCGTTATTTTCGATTCGAAAACGCTCTACGGGCATCTTGATGAAATTGTCAGGGTCACTGAAATTAATTTAAATTCATACCCTGAGATTAGTGACATAACTCCTCTTTCAAAACTTTCCAACTTAAGAAAGGTTGATCTTTCAAACACTCAGGTGAGCGATTTAAGTCCTCTCCGAAATTTAACAAAATTAGAATCTCTGATTTGCGCCGGAACTAAAATCGAATCGCTTTTCCACCTTCGATACTTAAGCAATTTAAAAGTTCTCAATCTGAACCAAACTCTTGTTCATGATTTAAGTCCAATTAATCATTTCGACGCACTTGAACAACTGTACCTGAACGAAACAAAAATTCATAGCCTAGAGCCCATCACAACATTAAGTAAACTTAAAGATCTTCGTTTTTCGAACACCGACATATCAGAGTTACAACCACTTAGCACTTTAACTGAATTAGAAGTTTTGCATTTTAATGGAAGCAATGTAAGTTTACTTTCAGCGCTAAAAGAATTAAATAATTTAAGGATTTTAGTAATGGATGATACCCGTGTTGACAAACTTGATCCGCTCACGAATCTCCAAAATCTGAAACAAGTTTTTTGCGACAATGCCATGGTTACTCCTGCAGAGGCAAATCAATTTATGAAGGCCAACCCACAAACATTGGTTGTTTTTCAATCGGCTGAATTAAACGTATGGTGGGAAAACCTTAACACAAACTGGAAGAACATTTTTAAAAAATACATCTATCTGGATGAGCAGCCCACCAAAGCCCAGCTTCACGAATTAATTAAGCAAAAAATTATTGATGTTAGCAAACGATCGGAACTTTCGAATTTGGAACCCCTCAAAAAACTTATTTATCTTGAACACCTGAACTGTTCTCAAACTTCAATTACCGATCTCGAACCTCTTTCCGACCTCATTGACCTAAAGTATTTGGATTTATCACTTACAAATATCAATACCATTGCGCCTCTGAAAAATTTAAGTAAACTCGAATCTCTTTATTTTTCAAGTACTACGGTCGACGATTTAAGCCCTTTATTCAATCTTAATTTTCTGCAACAGGTACACGGAAATCATACCGATGTTAAAGATTTAAGTCCGTTGGCAGAACTTGCGAATTTAAAATTCGCTTATTTTGATCATTCCAAAGTTAAGATTGAAGATTTTTTAAGCTTCAATTCAGTAAATCAAGAGGTGATTGTGGTTTTTCAAACAGGGTTTTTACAGGCATGGTGGGATGGCCTTGATGATAATTGGAAGACTGTTTTTCGTGATAAACTAAGTCTGGAAAACGATGATTTATCAAAAGAATCCTTACAGCAAATAGCCAGTATTAAATCTTTAGATATCGGTCAGAACTTAAAACTCAAAACCCTTGAACCACTTAGCATCCTGACTGGTTTGGAGGAACTAATATTTTCAGACACCCGAATTACCAATCTTCAAACCTTAAGTGAATTAAAACACTTGCGTAAAATCATTTGTGCCAACAACCCCATTATCGATTTAGGTGCCCTGATGAATTTACCCATGCTTAGTTACCTGGATATTTCAAATATTTCAATCCGAAATTTTGAGCAAATCCAATTCATGACCAGCCTCGAAACCCTGATTTGCCCGGGCACACAAATCAAAAGTTTAAAGTATCTGGAGTACCTTAAAAACCTGAAAGTGTTAGAGTGTTACAACACAAACATCAAAAGCCTAAATGCACTGGAAGGGCTTCAACTGGATGTTTTAAAATGTTATAACACCGGATTAAATCAAAAAAAGGTTTCAAAATTTAAACAAACACATCCCAATACCGAAGTTGTTTTTTATTAATTCTTCTTCATGAAAGATCAAATCATTATTCGGGAATTTACTTTATCGGATTACGATCTTTTAATTGACTTGTGGAATCAAGCCGAACTGCCATTCAAACCCCTGGGTCGAGATTCGAAGGAAAGCATTAGAGAAGAACTCACAAGAGGTTGTGCTTCTATCTTAATTGCTGAACAAAGCAATAGCGCCATCGGCACTGTTTTTGCCACCCATGATGGTCGTAAGGGTTGGATTAATCGTTTGGCTGTTATTCCAGAGTTTCGAAAAAAAGGAATTGCCAGAATGTTGGTTCAAAAAGCCGAGCAAATTCTTGCTGAAAAAGGAATTGGAATTATCGCCTGCCTAATTGAAGAATACAACCAAACTTCGTATGAAACCTTTCAGAAATTAGGTTATGTGAAATTTGAAGGAGTGCATTACCTCACCAAACGTTCACATCCGGATATATGATTATTAAGCTACACAATGGTATAATTCTTGGTATGAAATTGGGAACCTAAACATTCTAACCCCTATAAAAAACATGAAAAAAAGTATTTTTACCTTAGTCCTATTATTTTTTATCATACCCTTCTCTTTCGCACAAAATAATGATTTCGTGATTGGTTTAGTTTTAAATCAAAAAACGCAAGAGCCAATACCATTTGCTACCATTTATTTAAAGGGTGACAACTTTGGAATTACCTCCAATGAAAATGGGACTTTTAAACTTCCTGTGAATAATTTTGCATTAAAAAACACACTGATTATACGATGTATAGGTTATAAAACCATTGAGCTTCCTTTAAAAGAGGTGCCTTTGAATATTTTAACGGCCTTTAAACTCAATGAAGAAACTTATTCACTTGACGAAATCTTAATTAAAGAAAAAAAGTTAAAATCTCCATCTCCAAAAGAAATTGTTAGAACGGCAATAGATAATATACTAAATAACTATCCCAGTAAACCTCATCTATTAAAAGGTTATTATCGTGATTATATCAAAATTGATGATCAATACTTAAACATGTACGAATCTCTTCTTGAAATAGAAGATCTGGGGTTTGGGAAATCTGACTATGAGACTAGTAAAATAAAAAAAACTTATGGTAGAATAAATGATGAATTTCCTTTTGATTCTTTAAAAATGCTAGATTATAGCGATCGAAGAACAAAAAGAATTCCAAGTGGAGAAATGGGATTTAAAGGAGGGAATGAATTATCAATTTTAAGGTTATCGGATCCTGTAAGAAATCATGAAAGAAATAATTTCGATTTTATAAACTACTTAAAGACTGATTTTTTAGACAATCACTATTTTAAAATCAAAGATATTATACGCGAGAATAATAAATATTATTATGTTATCCAATTTAAGTATAGCAAAAAAAGAAGTGCGGATTTGGAGGTTGGATCAAGAGCCCATGTTGGCGTTTATAACCAGGCTTACTATCCTGAGACTCGCGCTGATGGTTTGATTTATGTTGGACGTGATAGTTATACCATTAAAAAATTAATTTATACGCTTTATTTAAAAGATAGGAAATTAGGTGAGCTTAAAGGCTGGGAGTTAAATTTGGAATATGGAGATTTCAATAATAAAGCTTACTTAAATTATATTTCTTATAATAATGTTTTTGAAATTGCAGATTATAGTGACTCCTTATATTTTTATCTTAAAAATGTTCATGTTAACATTCAGGAGAAAAGAATATCATTGGAATTTAATAATAATTTAAAGGCAGAAATCGAAAATGATTTGAACCTTTTCAAAATTAAATTCAAAAATGAAAAAATAGATTTTTGGCAAGTCAATGCAGATACCTCACAAAAAAACGTCGTTCATCTGTATCCTGAATCTACAGATTTCATCAAAAAATTTGGAGATTTTAAACCCGAATTAGCTTATTTAATTAAAGTAAATTTACCCAGAAACTTTTCAGATGTAAATGGAAATAGATTAAACAAATATGTGTCAATTTTAGGGTATCAATATCGAGAGTTCTTTGTACAAGACATTAAACTAGATTACACGCCACTTCAACCAGAAGAATGTTTAGATAAATGGAAGTCCTTAATTGACTATAAAAAGTTCGCAACAAAAGATTCGACAGCATTGTTTTTTAATTCTCCAATTATTTATAATTCTAAAGAATTTAAGTTGTTAAAATAGTTTTAAGTTATTCTTTAATTCTAATACTTACTCCATCGGAATAACTTGAAAATTCAGGCGCATACAAACACTGGATTGTACTAATCCCGTTTGAGAAACTTCCTTTCTGCGTAACAAAAAATTCATTTTCCAGTACATAGGTTCCTGGATTTATTCGGTCAAAATAATAGTGCGTTGCCGCATCGGTATTGCTTTTGTAAAACCCCAGGCCAACCTCGTAACGATAGCCAGACAAAACCATTAAGGGCTCAAGGGCCGCAGCACGCATGTCCTTCAGATGAACAAATTCCATCATGCGGTCAATTTTGATGATCATACGTGAAACCAAACGATCACCAACTTTCAATTCCCTGTCCGCAATCGAAACAAGCTGATCTCCATTTTCACCCTTCATTTTTAAAAATAATTCTTTTTCTACATTCAAACTCCCGGTACTGGATTTCACGCTATCCATCGGTAAAAAGTATTGCCAATGCATGGCTCCCCAGGCCATTTTTGCATTTGGGTTTTTTAATTCCAAAAGTCCCATCTCTGGTTTAATTTGACTACCATTCCAGTTTTTCGTTGCATAGGATGTTCCTGTATCCATCGATTCCATTTGCACTGTTCTGCGTGCAAGTTTAACCTCAATCGGAGCAACCTCATCAAATAACTCATCATCACCCTGAATAAGGGCATTAATGGCCTCAACGCTGGCTTTTGGTGTTGCCCACATTTGGGTTTGCTTTTGTTTGAGCAACCATTTTTTTAGATGGTTAACAGTTTTTTTGTCTTTGCTTATTTCATCAAAAGCGTTAATCAACATCGCTTGGCTTTCAATGGGTGCCTGATGCCAGTAATAATTTTGTGAAGTGTTCCAAAACATACCCAATTCCTCATCTATTTGTGCTCTCTCTCGCAAAGATCTTAAAATCAACTTTGATGTTTCCTCATCTCCATAACGGTGTAAGGTTAAGGCAACTATGGCCTGTAAATAATTTGATTTAAAAGGCCAGTATTTTTGAATTTGAGTGAGGTAATAAGCTTTGGCAATTTCAAATTCTCCAGAATTGTCATTCAGTTTTTCATCCCGGCTTAAAATGTACAAATGTTGAATTTGATTATTGCTCAAATGATTTTCATCCAGATTGATGTTTTTGTTATTTTTTAGTTTTTGATAGTCATCAATAAGTTCCTTGTTTAAAAACGTGATCGCCCTTTGAATTGCTTGTTCGGTTTGATTTTTAAATTCTCCTTTCACTGCCGAATTAGATTTTAATTCCAGCAAGCCATCTACAACAAACTGTGTGATGTACCGGCTCCCAAACATACCCTTAAACCAGGTCCACGAACCATCAGGTAATTGCAATTCCAGTAGTTTTTTAAAGCTATCCTCCAGTTTTTGATTGATATTGTTTTCATCAAAAAACAAGGCCAGGAATTTCTTTTGCTCACTTTCGTTTTTAGCTTCTTCAAACCAGGGTGTTTCGTTCAGGAGTACATTTTTTAATTCCTGATTTTTCTCCAGATTTGATAGCAAAGCGTCGGGTTCAATGTTTTTCCACTGCTCAAAAACCTGTTTGATTTTAGGGTTGGAATTTATGATTTGTGAAGCCATGGAGTTGGCATAAAAACCGATAAACAATGCAATGGCGTTTTCGTGATGATCCTGATCAACGTAAGGCAGGGCCTGTATCGCATACCAAATAGGGTTCGACGTTAATTCCAATTTTAAGCGGTGTTGCTTTAAGCCTGCAATTGAATCAGATCGTAACAATTTACCGAAGCTTAATTTCTTTTGTTCTTTTGGGTTGAGATGAATGGGCAAACTTTCAGTGATCAACATTCGGTTGGGTAAAACCGGAATCGTCCGTTCTTCGCCATCGCTATGATTTTGGCTTTTTGCAATTAAACGATAAGTAATGGCCTTTAGTCCGTGAGGGATAACCAACTTCCATTGTTTTTGAATGGATGCTTTTGCAGCCAAACTAAAAGGCTTGCTTTTCTCTTCCTGAAAAATGCCTGCAATGTTTTTCATGTTTTGGGCATCCATCAACTCCAGACTGACCTCTCCACTTAAAGTTTTATCCACCAAAGTACTGATTTTGGTATTAAAAAAGAGGGTATCGCCTTCTCTGAAAAACCGTGGCAGGTTGGGACTGACCATCAATTCTTTTTGGGTGATGACTTCCTGGCTTAGTTGCGCAATTCGTAAATCTTTGGTATGTGCCAATGCCATAAATTTCCAACGACTTAAAGCCTCTGGGCTGGTAAATTTGATGCTGATATTCCCATCCGAATCGGTTTTTAAATCGGGGTAGAAAAAGACGGTTTCGTTAAAGTTTTTGCGGATTTGAACTTGCTTCATTCCACCCTCTTTCAAATTAGGAGCGGTCACAACTTCATCAAGTAGCACCATTTCATTTTCTGCCGCATCTATTTCTATCTCATCAGCAACAACACTTAATTTAAGGTTTCCCATATGCATTCTGGTTCCCATCACTTCCCAATAAAACCTTAGCTCCATCATACCTAATGGTGATCTACCTAAAGAAGAATATGCTTGGTTAAATTTTCTTGGATAAGAATTATCAAATCCAAAATGTGTGTTCCATGAAATGCGATTATAAAACTGGTGAGCTAATGGAAAACTCCAAGAATGTGGTTTTAATTGATCCAAAGAAGCATCCCGCATGCTACAAATCAGCTCTGTACTCAGTGGGTTTTTATCTTTTCCCGAGATGTGAATTAACCATTCTTCCTTTGCACCAGGTTTCATAACCGGCCTGAAAGTTCGAAGTTGAATTTTCAATTTTCGGGATAGATCATTTATTTTAATTTCTTCGTCATGGCTATAAATTTCATTGTCAACGACAAACAAAACATTCAAATTGATTTCGTCCCTTAAGTCTTTACGGATCGGAAATTTGACTAACTGTTTGTTGTTATTCAATTCAAGCCATTTGCTTTTAACCACCTTGTTTTTATGGTGAATCTCGTAAAGAGCTTTAATATTTCTTTTACTCGAGCCCAGAATAAAGCGCAGGGTGTCGCCAATATTTAACTCCTTTTTGTTCAGTTTAAAAAACTCAATTAGTGGATATGGCATTTGAGGGCTGCTTGTTGAATGAAGCGTAAAATATTTTTCAACTACAACTTCTTCATCAAAATCATCACGGGCAGTAAAAGTGATTTTATATTTTCCGGAAGGCCAATCTTTGAGGTCGTAAAGTTGTACTCCCTTAACCTCAGAAGTATTAATTTCTGCCTGAAAAATTTGATAATCGATTTCCCAGTTTTCAACTTCACTTTCGTTATCAAACTGATCGTTGGGGAAATAGGTATAAAAAGTTTCATGATCCGTATCGAAATAATCGGGCCGTTGCCAGCTTCTTTGTTTAAAGGCACGGTTGGGAGTTTCAAGTTTAAAAATGCCAACCGAAACATTTACTTCCTGTTCAATATCGTTTAGGTTGGTGGCTGTGATAGGAATAAATCCTTCTCCTTGCATATCCACCACTTCAGGAATCTCAGAATTTAGTTTAAGATCGGCATAAGCCAATCGAATATTTTGCTCCGTTTTTTGGGTTTCGCCATTTAAGTCGGTGAGCTCAATTTCAATACCAAAATTAAAGCTTGGGTGCTTGTCAGGATTAATTTGTTCATCCGGCTTAGCCATGAATTTAAAAGAAAAATTCCCTTTTTCATCCGTTTGAAATTCACCATGGCTGATTTGTTTTTGCACAGAAAAAATAGGATCAAAAAACCAGTAATAAATCGGTGAATAAGTCCGGGTAACACTAAACTTTCCGTTGGCATTTGTCAATGGAGTTCCGGCATAGGCAAGTGCCTTGCCAGTAAATTCTATTTCATCCTTCAAGCGAAATTGCTTTTTAAGCGTATCCATTTTAATTTCGAAAGATGGGCGCTTGTATTCTTCAACGCTGATCCAAACTGATTCGTTTGCTGTTTGAATTTGCATTTGGCCGTTTAGTGAATTCCGTGGAATGATAAACGAACCGTTAAAGGAACCGAATTCATTGGTCGTTTTTTTAAGCGAACTTATTTTTTGACGATTGGCATCAAAAAATGTAATTTCAGTTGCCCGATTGGGGGCAACCTTAAAGTCACTTCCAAGCTTCTCATAAACCACCCCTTTAAAATAAATGGTTTGTCCCGGACGATAAATGCTGCGATCCGTAAAAATTCGGGATTCTGTTTCCTTTTCAAATTCCTGAATTTTGTTACGACTATAAATTCTTTCTTCAGTTAGGGTATCACTGTTTTTTGACAAAATAAATCGAAAAGACTGATTGGCTTTTAAATCTGTGATTCTTAAATAACCATTAGTTGGGGAGATCAAAGACTTCACATTTTCCCATTTCACTTTTCTATGTTGATAATCGTAATTGCTTGATTGAATGGTGAGATTTACCCCTTCCATCGGATGGCCTGTTTTTCGATTTAAAACAAACACATCCATGGCTCCTGAAGTATCATCCCTTTTAATAAAACTGATTTCCGATGCACTAAATTTATTGATGTGAATCAACGAATCCGGATGGAATTCAGGATCGGGGGATGCCAACAAAACATATGCACCTAAACCAAGTTCCGGGATTCTGATCTGCATATTGTGTGATTGAAAATCACCTTCATCAATTAGTTCTTTCTTCCAGTTTTTGATTGGCTTGAGACCTAAATACCTTTCTAACTTTTTCGGTTCACTAACACCCTGATCATCCAAATAGCTTATTTTGATCACCCGAAAATAAAGCTGTTTGATATTCGAATAGGTGAGCGATGCAAGGATAGGATCCCTCGGTATAACGATTTCTTTTAATTGTAAACCAAAGCCAGGGATTTTAATTTTCTTTAGTAATTCCAAGCAAGCCCTGCCTCCCACCGACTCAGGATATTTTTGAATTACCTCTTCACAAATTTCAACCGCTTTTTTGTTTTCCCATCGGTATCCAGGATCGCGATAAGGATGGTATTTAAATCCTTCATTGGTGTAAATTCGTGCTATCTCAAATTGAATTTCTGCTGAGATTTCGAAACTTGCAAATTTACCTGCCATTTGAGTTAAAAGCTCTAGATACTTTTGAGGTGAAGCCTGATGATGACTTTTAAAAAGCCACTGCAATCGATTTAATTCTGATCGCACCAAAGCAATGGTATCCCTGTTTTGAGAATGGGCTTTAGCAATTAATTGGTATTGTTTAATGGCTTGCAGCCAATAATTTTGTGCATCTTCAATCTCTACTTTTTTACTTAAAAAATCACCGGTAGGAATTAAAAATTCTTCAAATTTACCAGGATCAAATTCCGCATAGTTTATGAAAAAATTTAAAGTCCGGTTCGCTAACAAATCGAACAAGGTTGGATAATTTTTTTTTGCAGTTCCGTGTATGGTCAGTACGGATTCAAGCACATCAATTTTAATTTGATAAAGAGAATCCCGCTGTTGAAGAGAAGCTAAAAAATGGTGCTCAGATTGCTGAAGAAAATTTTCCTTACTCCAGTTCTCCAAATCCTTACTAATGGCTCCCCGTACATGGGTTTGCTGGTTGATTTTCCATCGGTGATTTTGATAGTAGCGATGGTAAAAATCTGCCAGAAAAGAATGGAAAATTTGTTGATAAGGAAATTTAACTCCTTCAATTTCCTTTTTCAAAAAACTTACAAAATCATTCGGGTTTTGTTGATGAATAGGCAATTGCGATTTGTAGTGCAATGCTTTCACAAAATCCGAATAATTACCGGAGATTAAAGCCCTTGCATAAATTTGATCAACTTCCTGTTCAGCAGATTTTACAAGCTGAATATTAAGTAAAGAATCAACATGTTTCCAGGAATCAGAATTTTGATCCTGAGCCCTTAGCAGAATAACAAGGCCTAGCAAAAAGAAGGTAAGAAATAAGAATTGCTTTTTCATGTTTTAGCTTATGCAGAATAAACTTACAAAATTCATTCCTATCTGTAAAGGACCAAAACCAAAATAAACTTTAAAGCTGAATCAGATGACGATATTTACAATTCGTTGAGGCACCACTATCACCTTCTTGGGTGTTTTTCCTTCAGTCCATTTTTGGGCCTCCTCAGAATTTAAGACTGTTCTTTCAACCTCTTCTTTCGACATGCTTGCCGGAAGTGACATTTTAAAACGCATTTTTCCGTTAAAGGATACCGGGTAGAGCACAGAATCTTCTTTGATAAACTCTTCTTTCAGTTCAGGGAAGGCGGCATAAGTTACCGTTTCCGTTTGTCCCAGCAATGACCAAAGTTCCTCGGCAGCATGAGGCGAATAGGAAGAAATTAAAATGGTTAAAGGTTCCAGAATTGCCCTTTTATTGCATTTCAAATCGGTAAGTTCATTTACACAAATCATAAAGGTACTCACAACCGTATTGAACGAAAAACGTTCAATGTCGTTCTGAACTTTTTTAATGGTATTGTGTAAGATTTTTAACTCCTCTTTTGAAGGTTCTTCATCACTGACAACAAAATGATTATCTGCGTCGTGATACAATCGCCATAATTTTTTCATAAACCTGAAAACACCTTCAATTCCTTTGATGTCCCAGGGTTTGTGATACTCAAGCGGACCCAAAAACATTTCGTAAAGCCGTAAAGTATCCGCCCCGTATTTTTGAATTAATGCATCCGGATTTTGAACATTATGCTTGGATTTCGACATTTTTTCAACTTCGTAACCACAAACATATTTTCCATCCTCCAGAATAAATTCAGCGTTGGTAAACTCAGGACGCCATTGTTTGAATGCCTCCGTATCCAATACATCGTTATCAACAAAATTGATATCAACATGCATTGGCGTTGTAAATAATTTACGATCCTTAACGTTTTTAGAAATGAAGGTGGGCTTAAGTTCTCTTATCTCATGACGATTAAAAATGACACCTTTATTGGGGTCATCAAATGCCTCGATGGCTTCACGAATTGCTTGTTCGGCATTTTCCAGAATGTCGGCTATCGGAAGCAGAATCATTTTTTTATCGGAACCCTGAATGTATTCTTCGTAAGGTGTTTCCAATTTTTCGAGCTTGGCCTGGCTCTTTATCTCAACAATTACTTTTTCTTTTTTGTTGTAGAAATCGAATTTACGATGTCCATCCCGGTAGTCTCTAACGATATCTTTTTCCAAGCCATGTTTTTTAATCAACTCCCATAACAAATACTCGGCATATTTTTCATGGTTCAATCGATACACAAAACTTGATCGCCCCTGAATTTTTCCTTGATTGATCAGTTTTTTAAAGGGTTCTTCTTTTTTCACTAATCCGATATCAAACAAAAAGTGATTCCAAAAACGTGAATAAAGCAAATGACCAACTGCATGCTCATCACCTCCGATGTACAAATCTACATCCTGCCAGTATTCGTTGGCTTCTTTCGAAAAATATTCATTTTCGTTATGCGGATCCATGTAACGCAGGTAGTAAGCACTCGAACCGGCAAATCCGGGCATGGTATTAGTTTCCAGCGGATATCCTTCTTCGGTTTTCCAGTTCTTGGCACGGGCCAATGGAGGCTCACCACTTTCGGTGGGTAAATATTTATCAACCTCTGGAAGTCTTAATGGCAATTGGTCTTCTCTTAAAGTATAAGGAATTCCATCTTTGTAATAAATAGGGAAAGGTTCTCCCCAGTAACGTTGACGACTAAAAATCGCATCACGTAATCGGTAGTTTACCGTTCCAAATCCACAGCCTGTTTCGTTAATTTTATTGATGGTTGCCTGAATGGCCTCTTTCACCTCCATGCCATCTAAAAATTCTGAATTCATCATTTTGCCTTCCTTGGCATCGTACGATTCCTCCGAAATATCACCACCAGAAACAACCTGGATGATGGGTAAATCAAAATGTGTGGCAAAGGCGTAATCGCGGCTATCGTGGGCAGGTACAGCCATGATGGCACCTGAACCGTAGCCGGCTAAAACGTAATCGGCTACCCAAATCGGAATTTCTTTTCCGTTTAACGGATTGATACCGTAAGCACCTGTAAATTCACCACTGATATTTTTTACCTCCGACTGACGCTCACGCTCCGAACGGTTTTTAGCCCAGTTCACATACTTCTCGATGGTTTCTTTTTTATCGGGAGTGGTAATTTTTTCTACCAGTTCATGCTCAGGAGCAAGTACCATGTAAGTTGCACCAAACAAAGTATCAGGTCTTGTAGTAAAAACTTCCAATTTATCTTCAAAACCCTTAATACCAAAATAAACCGTTGCACCTTCCGACCGGCCAATCCAGTTTCGCTGCATTTCCTTTAAAGAATCAGACCATTCGATCTTATTCAAACCATCCAGCAAACGTTGTGCATAAGCCGTAATTCTTAAGGACCATTGTTTCATTAATTTTCGTTCAACCGGATGGCCTCCTCGCTCCGACAAACCCTCTTTAACTTCATCATTCGCTAACACGGTTCCTAACTCAGGACACCAGTTTACCATCGTATCAGAAAGGTAAGCTAAGCGAAAGTGCATCAACAATTCTTGTTGTGCCTTTTCATCCATGGCATTCCACTCTTCTGCACTAAAAATGCTTTCTAAGTCAGTAGCAGCATTTATATTTTTATTACCCTCTTTCTCAAACACAGCAATCAAATCATCAATTGAATCTGACTTATTACTGTTTTTGTTAAACCACGAATTGAATAATTGAATGAAAGTCCATTGTGTCCATTTGTAGTAAGCCGGATCACAAGTTCTTACTTCTCGATCCCAGTCGAAAGAAAATCCGATTTTATCTAATTGTTCACGGTATCGGTCAATGTTTTTAAACGTTGTAATTTCTGGATGGGTACCTGTTTGAATGGCATACTGTTCTGCGGGTAAACCATAAGCATCGTAACCCATAGGATGTAAAACATTATACCCTTTTTGACGCATGTATCTGGCATAAATATCAGAAGCGATATACCCAAGTGGATGCCCAACATGTAATCCTGCGCCTGAAGGATAAGGGAACATGTCCAGCACATAAAACTTAGGCTTTGAATGATCTATTTCAGCCTTGAATGTTCTATTCTTGCTCCAGTAATCTTGCCACTTTGGTTCTATTTCAGTAAAATTGTAATCCATGCTTCTTGCTTTATTTGCTTATGAGTATTGCAGTTTCAGGCTGCGAAGTTAGAAAAAAGAAAGAAATTTTTCGTATTGTATTCAAGCTAATCTTCACAATTTTAAAATTTTAAGCTTGAATTAAGGAAATGATTGTGAACAAATCATTTCCGGAACTGGAAACTAAATTTATTTTAAGATTAAAATGTTTATTTTAGCTTTAACTAAACTTTGTTATGGCCAGGAAAGAGGATAAATACAACAAGCGTCGACTTCAAACTTCGTACTTAACTTCTATTGTAAGTACAACGCTTGTTTTGCTGATGCTGGGTGTACTCGGATTGATTGTGTTACATGCTCAAAAACTTTCAAACCATGTAAAAGAAAATATCGGAATTCGGGTAATTATCAAAGATGATTCGAGAGAAGCCGGAATTTTGCAATTGCAAAAATTTTTGGATGCCACTGAATATTCAAAATCTACAGAATACATTACCAAGGAAAAGGCCGCAGCAGATTTAAAAGAAGAATTGGGCGAAGATTTTATCGATTTTTTAGGTTTTAACCCGCTGCCATCATCCATTGATTTAAGACTTAAAGCCGAATACGCCAACATGGAAAGCATTGAGGCCATTGAAAAAGAGCTCATGGCAAACAAAAATGTGAAGGAAGTTTTTTATCAGAAATCCCTGGTTCAGGCCATTAACCAAAATGTAAAAAAAATCAGCATTTTACTTTTGGGATTCAGTGGCTTACTACTACTTATTGCCATTGCTTTAATCAACAACACCATTCGATTATCAGTTTACTCAAAGCGCTTTTTGATAAAAAGTATGTTGTTGGTTGGGGCCACACAATCCTTTATTCGAAAACCATTTCTTATTCAGGGGATTATTCAAGGTATTTATAGTTCTGTTTTTGCTTTAATCCTGATTAGTGGAATCATTTATTTTGCACAACTTGAATTGCCAGAACTTATCGATTTTCAGGATACCAATCTGTTTATTAGCCTCATCGTTTTGGTTGTGGCCACCGGGATTTTAATTTCATGGCTCTCAACCTATTCAGCGCTTCGTAAATTCCTGAATATGAAAACAGACGACTTGTATTATTAAAAAAAGTTAATTCTTTTATCATTTCAAAAAATACCCTTACTTTTGAGCAAGAAAATCAAGCTAAATGATGAAAAAAACCAAAGCCATACATAAGCAAGCCAAATCAACAACCACACATTCGGCTCAAACCAAACAAAATCCTGAAGGCGAACAAATGACTTTTTCTTTCGGACGACAAAATTATCGTTTGCTCATTATCGGACTTCTGATCATCGCCCTTGGCTTTATCCTAATGATTGGTGGTGGTTCTGACGATCCTAATGTTTTTAGTGATAAGATTTTTAATTTCCAACGATTAACCCTGGCACCCATTTTAATTCTTGCAGGCTTCATCGTTGAAATTTTTGCCATCATGAAAAAACCTCAAGAATAATTGCTTTACTAATTTTTCTACTATTTCGCACTAAATAAAATTAAATGAATTGGTTTGAAGCATTTATTCTTGGCATTGTTCAGGGTTTAACCGAATTTTTACCAGTAAGCAGTAGTGGTCATCTCGAACTAGGTAAAGCTGTTTTAGGAATTAATGCTGAAAAAAGCTTAATGTTTACTGTTATCGTTCATGGAGCTACTGTTTTAAGTACCATCGTCATTTTTTATAAAGATCTTTTACAGTTACTCAAAGGGTTGTTTCAATTTAAATGGAATGATGAAACAGCTTATGTTTTAAAAATTTTGATTTCGATGATTCCTGTTGTTATTCTGGGTTTATTTTTTAGTGAAGAAATTGAAAGCTTTTTTACCGGAAATATTCGTTTTGTGGGATTTATGCTAATCCTCACCTCAGCCCTGTTGGCTTTTACCTATCTAAAAAAGTCGAACGAACGCAAGATTGGTTTTTGGGATTCATTGTTTATTGGAATTGCCCAATCACTTGCCGTGCTACCGGGTATTTCTCGCTCAGGAGCAACCATTGCAACAGGCTTAATTCTTGGAAATCGAAAAGAAAATATTGCTCGATTTTCTTTCTTAATGGTTTTGATTCCTATCATTGGCGCCAATGCAAAAGATCTTTTTGTAAACGACATAACATCTACAACAAGTATTGGGGCCATCCCTTTGATTGTAGGATTTTTTGCAGCTTTTATTACAGGATTACTGGCTTGTAAATGGATGATAAAAGTTGTGAGCCAGGGCAAATTGATTTATTTTTCAGTTTACTGTTTTGTAATCGGCATATTGGCTATAATTTTAGCGTAATGGAAGAAAGCAAAAAAACCACCTACAATTTTCCGGAAGGTGAAGTTTTGTTATTTAATAAGCCGTTAACCTGGACTTCATTCAATGTTGTTAACAGTATCAGGTATTTACTAAAACACCATGCCGGGATTAAACGAATTAAAGTTGGGCATGCAGGAACCTTGGATCCTTTAGCTACCGGTTTGTTAATAATTTGCACCGGAAAGTTCACAAAAAAAATTGACAGCTATCAGGGATTAGATAAAGAATACACCGGAAGTTTCACCCTGGGTTCTACCACTCCATCTTTCGATTTGGAAACCGAACAGGATAAAACCTATCCAATCGATCATATTTCTGAATCATTAATTAAAAAAACTGCAAAAAAATTTATTGGTGATATTGAACAAACTCCTCCGGTTTATTCTGCCATTAAAATCGATGGCAAAAGAGCCTATCAATATGCACGTAAAAATCAGGATGTTAAAATAAATTCGAAAACAGTTAACATCTCCAAAATTGGATATATATTACGCATATCAAACTTCTACCCTCTTTCAAGGGGCACGGCAAGCCCACCATTGACATCATGTGCATCCGCCTTATTTTTTCAACATGTTTAAGAAAATACTCGTACCGACAGATTTCAGTTCATCCGCTGCATATGCTTTTGAATATGCACTTAAATTCAACGAAAATTTTCAGGCCCGACTCTTCCTGGTGCATGTGCTACAGGACTTCACCGACTTCTCAGAGTTCAACCTGAGCCCCAGCATCCTGCCCCAGCTCTATGCCGAATTTGAAGAGAATGCCACCAACAAGCTGGAAGAGATGGCCCGGCGCGCCAGCATCGAATTTGTCTGCGATACAGCCCTCTTTCACGGCATACCGTTTCATGAGATCAACAACTACGCCGACCAGGAGGACATAGACCTGATCATCCTCGGCAGTCACGGCAGAACCGGGATCCAGCATCTGAT
>CALOCL010000018.1:0-10482 GCA_942491855.1 uncultured Bacteroidales bacterium | reverse complement strand
CCATCGAAGCCGAACGATTTTTATCGCATTAATTATTCAGAATATTAAAGAGACGCAATGAATTGCGTCTCTTTTTTTAAATTTACCAAAAAATAATTACGGTGCAATCAAAAAATCAATCCATCAAAAAAGCATCCTGGATCAGTATTTGGGGTAATGCCTTTTTATCTGCTTTAAAAATTGTGATTGGCTTTATTTCAGGAAGTATGGCCGTATTGGCTGATGGAATAGATTCTGCCAGTGATATTGTTACTTCTGTAATTACCTTGTTCACGGCGAAAATCATTGCCAAACCGCCCAATGCACGATTCCCTTATGGCTATGAAAAAGCCGACACCATCGCCTCCAAGGTTTTGGCATTTATCATCTTTTTTGCCGGTGCCCAACTTTTCATTTCCACCTTAACAAACCTCATCGAAAATGAAATCAGGGAAATGCCTTCTAAAATTGCAATCTATGTAACGGTGATTTCAATTGTTGGAAAATTTTTATTGGCATTCTATCAGTTTAAAATTGGGAAAAGGGTAAAAAGCTCCATGCTGATTGCTAATGCCAAAAACATGCAAAACGATGTTATGATTTCTCTTTCCGTTTTACTTGGCTTGATCTTCACTTTTGTATTTGAACGTCCTGTTTTGGATATCATCACAGCTTTTGCAGTAAGCGGATGGATCATGTATGTTGCTTTCAAAATATTTATGAAAACCAATATCGAATTAATGGATGGAATTGAAGATGTTGGGATTTATAAAACCATTATCGAAGCGGTTGAAAAAGTTGAAGGCGCCAAAAACCCACATCACATAAGGGTTCGGCTACGAAACAACAGCTATCTCATCGCTTTGGATGTTGAAGTGGATGAAAACCTTAGTGTAAAAGTCTCGCATGAGATTGCCCACAAAGTGGATAAAAGCATTCGCAAAGCATGTCGACCATGTGTACGATATCTTGTTCATGTTGAACCAGAAGGAATACACGACCCTAATGAAGTCTTCGGAGTATCCGCAAAAGATTTTTAATTCCCTGCTTTTTCTATCTTATTTTGAAGTTATTATCTGGCGATCATTGGGGTTTCAACTTAAGTTAACACCCCTAACAAATCATTTTATATCTTTGCAGCGTAAAGATTAAAGGGGCGACACCTTAAGGTGTCGCCCCACGGAAACCTAAAATTTCAATTGAATGATAACTTTTTTTCAAGCCCAAGAAAATTTATTTTATGCCGTTGGTTCATCCAAAGAGTTAAGCAAAACTGATCAGGAAAAATTAAGCTGGTTATTCAGCGAGGCCAAGGTTCTATCTGAAAAAGAACGTAATGAATTTTTTATTGGTCCTCGTAAAGAAATGATTACACCATGGAGTACCAATGCGGTTGAAATCACACAAAACATGGGCATCGAAGGCATCGAACGTATCGAAGAGTTCCATAAACAGAAAGATGAGAATGCTAACTTCGATCCAATGCTTCAGGCTTTTTATCATAAATTAGATCAAGATATTTTTACTATTGACAAGCAACCCGAACCTATTATCTCCATCGAAAACATTGCCGAATATAATACGGCCGAAGGTTTGGCACTTAAGTGCCGATGAAATTGAATATTTGGAAGAAGTAAGCGAAAAGATTGGCCGCAAATTAACCGATAGTGAAGTTTACGGTTTTGCACAAGTAAACTCTGAACATTGCCGTCACAAGATTTTTAACGGCACTTTCGTAATTGATGGAGAAGAAATGAAAACACCCTTTTCGCCCTCATCAAAAAAACATCAAAAGTAAATCCAAACCGAAGGTGGTTTCGGCTTATAAGGATAATGTTGCTTTTGTCCTCGGACCAATAGTGGAGCAATTTGCTCCCGAAACCCAAGACAAACCCGATTATTTCGAAATCAAAGATATTGACACGGTAATTTCGCTTAAAGCGGAGACTCATAATTTCCCAACCACTGTTGAGCCATTTAATGGTGCCTCAACCGGAACAGGTGGCGAAATTCGCGATCGTATGGCTGGTGGGAAAGGTGCTTGCCCATAGCCGGAACAGCCGTTTATATGACATCCTACCCCCGTTTGGAAGAAGGCCGCACATGGGAACAAAAAACCAAAGAACGCCCTTGGTTGTACCAAACTCCCGAAGAGATTCTAATTAAAGCTTCAAACGGAGCCAGCGATTTTGGAAATAAATTTGGCCAACCCCTGATTTGTGGTAGCCTCTTAACCTTCGAGCATTTTGAAAACAACAAGAAATTTGGCTTTGATAAAGTAATCATGCTGGCAGGTGGAGTTGGATTTGGTAAAAAAGAAGATAGTTTAAAAGACATCCCTGAAGAAGGAGATTTAATCGTTGTTTTAGGTGGAGACAATTATCGTATCGGCATGGGTGGTGGGGCCGTTTCATCGGTAGCTACCGGAGAGTATGGAAATTCAATCGAACTAAATGCAGTTCAACGTGCCAACCCCGAAATGCAAAAAAGAGTATTGAATGCAATCAGAGGCTTTAGTTGAATCGGATGACAACACCATCGTTTCTATCCATGACCATGGTGCCGGAGGACATTTAAATTCACTATCTGAATTAGTAGAAGATACCGGTGGAAGCATCGATGTTTCAAAACTTCCGGTGGGCGATCCTACCCTATCCGACAAAGAAATTATCGGGAACGAATCGCAGGAACGCATGGGCTTGGTGATGAAAGAAAAAGATTTTGATCTTCTCAAGAATATTGCCGACCGTGAACGCTCACCCATTTATCCGGTAGGAGAAGCAACGCGGCGATAAACATTTTGTTTTTGAAGGAAAAAAAGGAAACCCCAATCGATCTTAGAGTTGGAATATTTATTCGGGAAACCACCCAAAACCATTCTTAACGACAAAAAATCAAAAAGCCGATTTTAAAGCCGTTAAATATGACCATTCAAAAATCAATTCATACATTGAAAACCTACTTCAAATTGAAGCCGTTGCTTGTAAGGATTGGTTAACAAACAAAGTGGATCGCTCGGTAACCGGCAAAGTGGCCCTCCAGCAATGTGCCGGAGCGGTTCAACTACCCCTAAACAACCTTGGTGTTGTTGCGTTGGATTATCAAGGGAAAAAAGGAATTGCAACTGCCATGGGTCATGCACCGGTGGCAGCCTATGGTTGATCCTGTAAAAGGCTCGATTTTATCCATTGCCGAAGCGCTGACCAATATTGTTTGGGCTCCGATTCAAGGATGAGTTAAAAGGAATTTCATTAAGTGCCAACTGGATGTGGCCCGCTAAAAACGAAGGCGAAGATGCCCGCTTATACGAAGCGGTGGAAGCAGTGAGTGATTTTGCCTGCGATTTGGGAATCAATATTCCTACCGGAAAAGACTCTCTTTCGATGACCCAGAAATATGGCAAGGATGTGGTTTATGCCCCGGGAACCGTTATCATTTCATCGGTTGGAGAAGTTTCAGACATTCGTAAAACGGTTCGTCCGGTATTGGTAAACGATACTGCCACAGAAATTCTTTACATTGATCTATCAAAAGATAACTTCAATTTAGGTGGAAGCAGTTTTGCTCAATTAGTAAATTATTTGGGTGCAGAAACCCCAAGTGTAACCGACACACCATATTTTGCCAAAGCTTTTAACACCATTCAACAATTGATTCGTGAGGACTTGATTTTAGCCGGACATGATATTTCTGCCGGAGGAATGATCACCGCTCTGCTTGAAATGACTTTCGGAAGAAATGATGTTGGAATGGAAATTGACCTATCAGGCATTGATGAAAAAGAAACAGTCAAAGTTTTCTTTAGTGAAAATCCCGGTTTGATCATTCAAATCAAGAATCGAAAAGCAAAAGAGATTTTAAATCAAAACGAAATTGCTTTCAAAGAGATTGGAAATGTAATCAATCAAAGAGTGTTAAATATTAAGCATCACGATTATCAATCTGCATTAAACATTAACCATTTACGTGATCTTTGGTTTAAAACTTCTTATTTGTTTGATCGTAAACAATGCGGAGAGAATTTGGCATTGGAACGTTTCAACAATTATAAAAAACTCGAATTGGACTTTGTCTTCCCAAAACATTTTACCGGCAAAGCATCGCAATATAATATTGAATTAAGCCGCCGCAAGCCATCAGGAATCAAAGCTGCTATCATGCGCGAAAAAGGCGTAAACGGCGACCGCGAAATGGCGTATATTATGCATCTGAGCAGGATTCGATGTAAAAGATGTTCACATGACCGACCTAATTGCAGGCCGAGAAACATTGGAAGATGTTAATTTCATCGTATTTGTTGGAGGATTCTCTAACTCGGATGTACTTGGTTCAGCCAAAGGATGGGCCGGTGCTTTCTTGTACAATGAAAAAGCAAAAAAAGCATTGGAAAATTTCTATGCACGAAAAGATACGCTGAGCCTTGGGGTTTGTAACGGTTGCCAGTTGATGATGGAACTCAATTTGGTTTATCCTAAACATGCTGAAAAGGCAAAAATGTTGCATAATGAATCCCATAAATTTGAAGCTGGATTTATCAGTCGTAGATATTCCTAAAAACAATTCAATCATGTTGAACACACTGGCAGGTACACGCATGGGGATTCATGTAGCACATGGCGAAGGAAAATTCAGTCTTCCTTTCGAAGAAAGCAAATATAATATTTCGATGAAATATACCTATGGTGAATATCCGGGCAATCCGAATGGTTCGGATCATAATATTGCCGGAATGTGCTCGGACGATGGCCGTCATTTAGTGATGATGCCTCACCTTGAACGCGCCTTTATGCCTTGGCACTGGGCCGAATATCCATTAGAACGCAAAACCGACGAAATTACCCCATGGGTAGAAGCATTTGTAAATGCCAGAGAATGGATTAAAAATAAAATCTAAACCGATCAGGAAAAATATTATTATACAAACCCAGTGAATCAGCACAAATTCATTTCACCTGCCGTTCTTGTTTTCTCCAAATGGAGCAGGAAAGAATTTGCCATTTTTGCTTCCTTGGGTAAACAGATAAAAATTGGAGTGCTAAAGGCAGATATTTGCCAAAAAACACTACTAAAAGGACTGGTTGATTTAATTACGATTGCAAAAAATACGGAAGATTTTGAAGAAGATGAAAGTGATGTAAACATTGCGGATCATAGTTCTCTACAATTCACTTCTTCCTACTTTTTGCTTTTAATTCTTTTAATTTTCAACTTGACTTCTCTTGTAGCATCACAAGAAGAGGATTCTTCCAAAAAGATATTATACAGCGAACATAAAGTCTGTTTTTTACCTGGTGTAAAAGACAGACTTTTTTTTACAAGAAATCTTAACAAAGATTTATTCAAATTATACAAAAAATGAAACAATTATCTTTATCACTAATTCTACTATGTTTAATTCTGTTTGCGAATGCAAAAAATGATACTATCTGGATCGATGAAGTAAAAATCGAAGCGAACAAAATACCTACAATTTATTCCGAAAGTTCAAGAATTGTAAATGTTATTACCAAAGCAGAGATAAAACAAGCTCCTGTTCAAAACATTGCCGATTTATTGGAATATGCAATGAATGTGGACGTCCGCCAACGCGGATATCACGGGGTTCAATCAGACATAAGTATTCGGGGTGGAACTTTCGACCAAACCCTCATTCTTATCAATGGGATTCCTTTCAGCGACCCTCAAACAGGGCATCACAATGGCGACATCCCCATTGATCTGGAAAGTATAAAAAAAATTGAAATTTTAGAAGGCCCAGGATCCCGAATTTTTGGAGCAAATGCTTTTAGCGGTGCCATCAATATAATTACCGGAAGCAGTAGAAAAAATAATTTGAAATTTGGTCTCTCGACAGGCGAAAACGGATTGTATTCTGGTTTTGCATCTGGAAATATAAAAAGGGGGAAGTTTTCAAATGGCATAAACATTTCAAAGAAAGGATCAGGCGGATACATTGATAATACCGATTACCAAATTCTAAACCTTTTGTATCAAGCCGCTCTCCAATTAAAAACCAGCAAGCTCGAAATCCAGGCTGCTTACCAAAACAAAAATTTTGGAGCAAATAGTTTTTACACTCCAGCTTATCCCAATCAGTATGAGGCAACAAAGACTCAATTTATTTCAGGGAAATGGCAAGGAGGAAACAAAATTAAATATCAGGTTTCGTCCTATTATAAAATCCATAACGATCGTTTTGAATTATTCAGGACTAATCCTGCAAGCTGGTATTCAGCTCACAATTATCATCAAACACATGTTTACGGATTTGAGGGAAAGCTGAATTTTAATTCTAATTGGGGAAAAACAAGTTTCGGAGTATCAATTCGCAACGAAGAAATTTATAGTAATCGCTTAGGATTCGACATGTATGAGCCTAAAAAAGTAAGAGGAGAGAACGGTATTTTTTACAACAAAAGTGACGATAGAGATAATCTTTCTGCTTACATTGACCATGCCTACCACAATCAAAAACTTAGCATTAGTGCAGGAACTATGGCCAATTGGAATTCAGCCTATGATTGGGAACTTTTTCCGGGTATTGAAGCAGGTTATTATTTTATCGAAAAGCTGAAAGTATTTGCCTCAGTAAATAAATCTTATCGCATTCCCACTTTTACAGACTTATATTACGTAGGCCCAACTAACATCGGAAATTCTGATTTACAACCCGAAGAAGCCGTCACTATTGAAGGAGGATTAAAATACATTTCGAAAAGATTTGTTGCCGAACTGGCATATTTTAATCGCAACGGGGAAAATATTATCGACTGGGTTCGCTTATCATCTGACGACAAATGGGAAAGCAAGAATATAACCGAACTAGATACCCGAGGATTTGAATTTTCATTCATTGCAAATGAAAAGTTTTTCAAACCAGCAAACATCCCAATTCAAAGACTGAGGTTAAGTTATGCTTACGTGGATGTTAAAAAACAAAGTGGTGAATTTATTTCAAAATACGCACTGGATTTCTTACAACACAAATTGAATTTGAGTGCCAGCCACTCAATCTTAAAAAGCCTAAACTTTAACTGGCAATTCAGTTATCAGGATCGTGCAGGGACTTATCATCATTTTACAAATAATGAAGAAACTGAATACAACCCATTTGTTTTATTAGATGCCCGTTTAAATTGGGAAATTGAAAATTGGGACGTATATTTGGAAGTAGCAAATATGCTGGACGAATCTTATTTTGATGTAGGTAATATTATCATGCCGGGACGATGGATTCGAGCCGGTTTTATTTTTGACATCAAATAGTAGAAATATGAAATAAGCATACTTAAAATAAACATTTGTTATACCAAACAAAATGATTGTTTTACCTATGCGATTCCATGTAACAACATAAAAATAAACACATGAATAAAATAGCATTAATTACCGGAGAGCAACAGCAGGGATTGGTAGTGCTTCAGCGAAAAATTTGCTCAAAACAATTATGATTTAATTATTACCGGACGACGTAAGCTTCGCTTGGATGAGTTAAAAGTTGAGTTCGAAAATAAATTTAACATCAAGGTTCAAACTTTAAATTTTGACATTCGTGATAATGCAGCAGTTACCAAAGCCGTAGCTTCATTGAATGATGGCTGGAAAAACATCGATGTATTGCAGTAAACAATGCCGGATTAGCAGCTGGTTTAGATACTGTTCAAAATGCCAATATGGACGATTGGGAACAAATGATCGATACTAACATCAAAGGCCTATTATATATTTCCCGTCAGGTGATCCCATTGATGACTGAAAATGGTAAAGGGGACATCGTAAATATTGGTTCTATTGCCGGTAAAGAAGTTTATGGCAAAGGAAGCGTATATTGCGCCACCAAACAGGCGGTGGATGCACTAAGCAAAGGAATGCGTGCCGATTTACTAGAACACGAAATCCGTGTAAGTCAGATTGCACCAGGAGCTGTCGAAACTGAATTCTCAATGGTTCGCTTTAAAGGAGATAAAGAAACGGCTGAAAAAGTATATGACGGATTTGAGCCTCTACATGCTGAGGACATTGCTGAAGTTACCTATTACGTAACAAGCATGCCAAAACATGTTAATATTAACGATCTGTTAATCATGCCAACAGCTCAGGCAAGCGCAACCAATCTATTTAGAAAATAGATCATACGTCTTTGTTTCATATATGTAATTTTTTTCATATAATTGCATATCTGTCTATGTATGAACTAAATTTTTTCTATGGAAATCAAGCGTCTTTTTGACATTCTTCCGCATTGTAAATCTTCGTATAAACCTAAGCCCGACGTCCTAGCAGGAAAAGAAAACGGTGAATGGGTGAAGTACGGTATTGATTATTACATCGAAACAGCAAATAACATCAGTTATGGTTTGTTGAAATTGGGTGTTAAAAATGGTGATAAAATTGCAACTATCTCCAATAATCGACCTGAATGGAATTTTTTGGATATGGGAATCTCTCAAATCGGAGCCATTCACGTACCAATTTATCCTACCATTAGTGAGTCCGATTATCAATACATTTTAAATCATGCTGAAGTGCAATACGTTTTTGTATCAGGCATGGATTTATTACGAAAATTCAACATATTTTACCTGAAGTACCATCCTTAAAAGGACTTTACACTTTTAAAAAAATTGAAGACCTCAAACATTTGAGATGAACTGGTTAAGTTTAGGAAAAGAGAATCCGGTTCCTGAAAAATTAGAAAAATTAAAATCCGGCATTAAAACGGATGATATAGCTACCTTGATTTATACTTCCGGTACAACCGGCGATCCCAAAGGAGTGATGCTTTCTCATAAAAATTTGATCAGCAATTTTATGGCTGTTAGAGACATCCCTCCTGTTGGAGAAGAAGGTGTTTCTTTAAGTTATTTACCATTGTGCCATGTGTACGAACGCATGCTAAATTATCTGGTTCCAATATTTAGGCATTTCCATTTATTATGCTGAAAACATGGGCACCATTTCTGATAATATCAAAGAAATCAAGCCTCATATCATGTCAACCGTACCTCGCTTATTAGAAAGAGTTTATGATAAAATTATAGCCAAAGGAAGAAAGCTGAAAGGCATTAAAAAGGCAATTTTCTTCTGGTCGGTTGATCTGGGATTACGTTATGAGCTGGATGGGAAAAACGGTTGGTGGTATGAAACCAAAATGAAGCTTGCCCGCAAACTGGTTTTCAGTAAATGGAAAGAAGGTTTGGGTGGTCGTTTTGAGGTGATGGTTTCTGGTGGAGCCGCTTTGCAAGAACGACTTGGAAGAATTTTCACAGCTGCCGGGGTTTCTGTATTGGAAGGTTATGGACTTACTGAAACTTCTCCGGTAATAGCCGTAAATAATTTTAAACCCGGTGGAAGAAAATTTGGCACCGTTGGACCTATTGTCGAAAATGTTGAAGTTAGAATTGCCGAAGATGGAGAAATCCTTTGTAAAGGACCTAGTGTGATGCTGGGTTATTACAAACAACCCGAGATGACCAAAGAAGCCATTGATGAAGAGGGTTGGTTCCATACCGGCGATATCGGCATAATGGATGAAGGTAAATATCTAAAAATTACCGGACGTAAGAAAGAAATATTTAAAACCTCATTGGGTAAATACATCAGTCCGCAGCTAATGGAAAATTTATTTAAAGAATCTTCTTTTATTGAAACCATTGTTGTTTTGGGCGAAAACCAAAAATATGCGGCTGCCTTGGTAGTTCCTGAATTTGAACATTTACGTAATTGGTGCAACACCAAACACATCCCGTATAGCACCGATGCCGAAATGGTGAAAGAAGCTGTGATCAAAAAACGATTCCAAAAAGAAATCGACAAGATCAACAAAAACTTTGGGAAAACAGAACAGGTAATGCGTTTTGAACTCATGAGCGAAGCCTGGACGGTTGAAAGTGGCGAACTCACTGCTAACCTTAAACTTAAACGGGCACTTATTGCTGAAAGACATAAAGAGGCAGTGGATCGGTTGTTTAAATAGAATTTTGTAGATAAAACCCTACGAGGGTTCGGAACCCTCGTAGGGTTAAAAAAATATTGAAAGGCCTGCCGTTTGGCAGGCTTATTTTATTTCCGTCATGCCGAACTTGTTTAATGTATTTTTTTTTATTACCTTTACATAACAGGCATAATTATATTACTCCCCTAAATATAATTTTATTATGGATGTTATTATTGATACTAATATTCTTAAAAGTAATTATAAACTAACTGATAAGAACTTTGATATTCTTATCGATTACTTAAAAAGAACAAACTCTAGGTTAATCTACCCTTCAATCGTTATAGAAGAAATTAAAGGAAAATTTGAAGAAAGTTTAAAAGAAAATCATTCTAAACTTATTCAAAGCATTAAAAGCTACAATGCAATTACCATGGATAATCCTTATAATCCAATTGAAGTTAATTTTAAATCTCAGGTAAAAGATTATATCAAATTTATACACAAAAGGCTTGGTACAAATATGGAAAAGGTTTATGTAACTGGTTCAAAAGGTACGTTTATTT
>CALOCL010000017.1:0-9119 GCA_942491855.1 uncultured Bacteroidales bacterium | reverse complement strand
TGAGTTCTGTATGTTCGTTGATCGAGCGGGAGGCTATTTCTTTTTTTTCTGCCAATTAGTAAAACATCAAATCCCATTTCTTGTAAAGTAATACATGTACGATGTACACGCTGATCGGTAACTAAATCATTAATAACTGAAACAATGATTTTTTTCATGCTTTGGGTTTGATGGGCTAATTTAAGATTTCTTATTGAGATTAGACCTTCATTTTTTATCGACAAAACTATGGAGGGGCTTTAGCCCTCTTTCGGGCTTGCTATTTGAGGTTTAAACTTTCAGTAATTCAACCCAATTTAACTATCTTTGGATATTAAACGAAACAATGAATATTCAACAAAATTTTTCCTTAAAGCATTTAAATACCTTTCGGGTCGATTGCAATGCATCTTATTTTGCAGAGATAGATTCAATGACTGATTTGCAAGAGTTAATCCAATCCGGATTTTTTAAAAATAAGAAATTTTTAATTTTAGGTGGAGGCAGTAATGTATTGTTCACAAAGGATTTTAATGGATTAATTGTCCACCCGAATTTCAAAGGAATTCAGATAGAGGAAGAGAACAAAGATTCCGTTATTTTAAAAATAGGTGCAGCAGAAATCTGGGAAGATTTGGTTGATTTTACTGTTAAAAAAGGTTGGTGGGGAATTGAAAATCTGGCGGCTATTCCTGGAAATGTGGGAGCGGCACCTGTTCAGAATATTGGTGCATACGGTGTGGAGTTGAAAGATGTTTTTATCTCTTTAACAGCAGTTGATTTGAAAAATGGAACAGAACAGGTTTTTCGTAAAGAGGATTGTAATTTTGCATACAGAGATAGCGTGTTTAAATCAAAGTTTAAAAATAAATATCTCATAAAAAGTGTCAGTTTGAAATTAAGTAAAGTTGCCATCCCCAATACAAGTTATAATGCATTACAAGCTTTCTTTCAACAAAAAAAAATAAAATCAAGCCTGAGAAATACTTTTAATGCCATCGTTGAAATCAGAGCTTCAAAATTACCGGATCCGAAAGAACTTGGAAATGCAGGGAGCTTTTTTAAAAACCCAATCATTAGTAAACAGCAATTTGCACAGCTTCTCTCGTCTCATCCTGAACTTAAATCCTTTCCTCATTCAGAAAGTTCGGTTAAGCTAGCAGCTGCCTGGTTAATTGAGTCTTGCGGATGGAAAGGTAAAGTAGTAGGAGAGGTTGGGATTCATGAAAAGCAAGCACTTGTTTTGGTAAACTATGGGGGTGGCCAGGGAAAAGAAATTTATTCCTTAGCGAAGAAAGTGATGAGAAGTGTAAAAGATAAATTTGGGATTAGTTTAGAACCGGAAGTAACCATTCTTTAGTGAAATAAACCCCTTTTGAAATCATCGAAGTTTAGCTTATATTTGTTTGTAGCACGAATGGTTAAAGGCATAAAATGCGAAAATTATATTTGCTCTTTCGTAATAATTTAGAAGCCGGTTTCTGGTTAACAGCTCTAATTTTGCTTGCAATTTCCAATCCACACGAACAACATTATAGTTTATGCCTGTTTGATCAAATGGGCTTTTCTTATTGCCCCGGATGCGGAATTGGACATGCGATTTCATATTTTTTTCACGGTAGAATTGTTGATTCTTTCCATGCCCATCCGCTTGGTATCATTGCAATTGGGATCATTGTTTGTCGAATTATTCAACTTACATTCTTAAAAAAATCTAATCCTTATAAAATCTCAAATCATGGCTAATATCTTAAAATTTATGCCTGAACTAACCGGATTCGAACTCCAGTACGTTCAATCAATTACAGAAGATTATGAAGAAGAAAAACTCATGAACTTTGCAAATATTTACCGTACCCGACGAAGATATCCACAATTGATATTGTTGACAACCTTGCTTGGTTTTGTTGTTGTTGCAGGAGTTCAGCGATTTCTTACAGGCCAAATTGGAATGGGCTTACTTTATTTTTTTACAGGAGGACTTTGTTTAATTGGAACCATCGTTGATTTGATTAACTACCAGGATTTGGCTTTTCAGTACAATCAAAAAATGGCCAACGAAGTTAGAATGTACATGAACTAAACTTCCGCTTCCATGGCTCCGATCAAATCATTCACATCTGAGACTTGATGTTTTTTACAGTAAGCTTCAATTCCATCTAGAATTTTAATTGAGACTTGTGGATCGATAAAATTGGCTGTTCCAATTTGAATTGAAGTGGATCCGGCCAGCATAAATTCAATGGCATCGTCAGCATTCATAATTCCACCCATTCCGATGATGGGAACTTTTACGGCATTAAATACCTGCCAAACCATTCTGATGGCAATTGGCTTAATGGCTGGTCCTGAAAGTCCACCGGTTATTGTTGACAGAATTGGCTTTCGTGTTTTGGTATCAATGGCCATTCCAAGTAAGGTGTTAATTAATGAGATGGAATCTGCACCAGCTCCTTCAACACCTTTGGCAATTTCGGTGATGTCGGTAACATTTGGTGAAAGCTTGACGATTAATGTCTTTTTGTAAACATCGCGAATTGCTTTTGTTACTGCAATGGCCGATGGACAACTGATTCCAAAAGCCATCCCGCCTTCCTTAACATTGGGGCAAGAAATGTTTAATTCAATGGCTTTAATGCCATCTATCTCGTTTAATTTTTCAGTTACTTCAATGTAATCTTCTACAGTCGATCCGTTTACATTTGGAATAATCTGGGTGTTGTATTTTTTAATACGTGGATAAATGGTGTTGATAAAGTAATCAATCCCTTTGTTTTGAAGACCCACTGCATTTAGCATACCAGAAGGAGTTTCTGCCATTCTGGGGTAAGGATTTCCTTCTCGGTTTTTTAAGGTGAGTCCTTTAACAAAAATTCCACCTAATTTATTTATATCAATAAATTCTTCAAACTCTTCTCCAAATCCAAAGGTTCCCGAGGCAGTGGTTACCGGATTCTTTAATTCTAAATCGTGAACTTTTACAGCTAAATTTACCATTTCAAATCATTTATGTTGAAGACCGGACCTTCGGTACAAACACATTTATTTCCTTCGTGTGTTTCTGTTACACAACAAAGGCAAGCTCCAAAACCACAAGCCATCATGTTTTCCAGCGAAACTTCACAAGGAATATTGTGTTTCTGGGCAATTTTACCAATGGCTTTCATCATGGGATCAGAACCACAAGTGTAAATTTTCGAGAACTCAGAAATATTGTCGAACAAACTGTGATCCGTAACTCGTCCTGTTTCTCCAAGGCTTCCGTCTTCAGTGGTAAAATTAAGCTCACCATATTGTTTAAAATCTTCAATCAGATGAATGTCTCTGGCAGTTCTTCCTCCTAAAAGGTAAGTAATTTCAGCCTTCGATTTTTTCAGTTCTTTGCCCAGTAAGAGGAGCGGTGCAATTCCCGAACCTCCACCAATAACTAAAACTTTACCAGATTGTTCCGAGTCATAACTGTTGCCTAATGGATAGATAATGTTGACATTATCACCATTCTTAAGTTCTTGTAGTAGGGCGGTTCCTTTTCCGATAATCTTGATAAAAAAACTGATGAGTTGGGCTTTGTAATCCACATTGTAAATCGAAAGTGGTCTTCTTAAGAATACGTCCGGCGTATTGTCAACTCTTATTTCCGCGAAGTTACCTGCTAAAATATTTTCAGGCATTTCAGGGCATTTTAGTTCAAGAATGTAAGTGTCTGCATTCAGATTTTTGATGTTGTGAACAGTGCAGTCTTGTATCCTTTTCATTCGATAAGGTTTAAAAAAAATCCGTCAACGACGGATTCAAAATTTATTCATTATTTTCTACTTTGTCTGCGTCAGGAGTCTCCTTCTCTGAGGGTGCTACCTCCTCTTTTTTCTCCTCGCTTTCTTCATCAAAGTTTAGCATTTCTTTTTCTGCAAGTAAATTATACCATTGTATAACTTTTTTGATGTCAGATACATAAACCCTTTCATTGTCGTAATCAGGCACGACCTCTTCAAAGGTTTCTTTTAATAATTTGCCATCCGATTTAGGGCTAATCCCTGCTTTGCCTTCAAATTTTTCGAATAAGTTTTTAAAAACATCTTTTAAGGGAATATCTTCTGTCTTTGAGAAAATGCTGATCTCTTCTAGTGAACTGATTCGTTCGTTAGAAAAAGCTGTAAAGCGCTTCCCGTCAATTAACGACTCCACAATAATTCCATTCTTAGCCTGCGTAACAACTTTATAAAGTCCTGGCTTTCCTGTTATCGATAAAATCTCGCTTAAATCCATAGGTTAAATTTTGAGCAAAAATAGCAATAATTATTCAAAAAGGTCATGACTAAATGCATCATCTCCTATTTTATTTTGATGCTGGTTATTCTCAAACATGCAATATTATGCATATAAAACAGACGAAACCAAAAATAAAATAGACCAACGGATTTTAAATGAGTGAATCAATTACAGCAAAAATTGTAAATTAGTCCTCAGATGAATTTATCTTTCTAGTAATTAAATCTTATGCAAATGTCAAAGAAAAATTTACTAATGCTGTTGATCACTTTTATTGCAGGCTTAACGTTAACCTGCGCCGTTCAAGGGCAAACCATTACTAAACCTGAAGATTTTCTGGGATTTAAGCCTGGTGCTGACTTCCATTTGGCAAATTATGAGCAAGCCATCGGCTATTTTGAAAAAATTGCTAGTCAATCAAGGCGAATGCAAATCTTTGACATGGGTGAGACCTCTGAAGGTAAACGACAAAAGTATGCCATCATTTCCTCGGAAGAGAACATGGCTAATCTCGAAAAATACAGGCTCATCAATGAGAAGTTAACAATGAGTCGTGGGATTAGTAAAGAAGATGCCGAGAAAATGGCAGATGAAGGTAAAGCCATTGTTTGGATCGATTGCGGACTCCATGCTACCGAAGCTTCACCTGCCCAGCATGCCTTGCAACTGGCGTACGATATGGTTTCCGGTGAAGATCGAAAAACGAAATTGATCAGAGAAAATGTGATTTTCTTACTTGTTTTTGCCAATCCGGATGGTATGACCATGGTGGCAGATTGGTACATGAAAAATGTAGGGACAAAGTATGAGAAAGCAAGACTTCCCGAGCTTTACATGAAGTACGCTGGCCACGATAACAACCGCGATTCTTACATTGCAAATCTTAAAGAAATACAAAACATGAACAGGGTAACCTGCCAGGTTTGGTACCCTGAAATTTTGTACAACCTTCACGAAACTGCACCTTTTCCTGCACGAATCTGGTTACCACCAGAATCTGAACCTATGAATCCGAATGTGCATGCCATCATCATTAGATGGAAAAACCTTATTGGCAGTGCCATGGGTAAAGCCTTTGCAGAGGAAGAGAAACCGGGTGCAATTTCAAGAGTAACATTTGATAGTTGGTACCCTGGCTATGTCACCCAATTTGTGGATGGGCACAATATTCCATCCATTCTAACTGAAACCGCAAATTTTGGCTTAGCAACGCCCAATTTCTACACCTTAAATGAGTTTCCTGAAGCATACCAAGATTTAACCAAAGGTGTTTTTTATCCAAATCCATGGGAAGGCGGATGGTGGCGACTTGGTGATGCGGTGGCATACAATCTAACTGCTTCTAAAGCTGTGCTCGAAACGGCTGCAAAATACAAACACGAATTCCTCTTCAATAAGTGGAAAATGGCCGCAGACGTTATCGAAAAGTTTGCCAATGAACCACCTTATGGATGGATAATCCCTGCCGATCAAAGAGATGAGAATTCTACCATTTTGATGTTGAACAGATTTATTTTAAATGGTGTGGAGGTTTATACGGCAGATGAAAATTTCGAACACAATGGGATTAAGTACAGCAAAGGATCGTACATTATTCCTACTTCTCAGCCCTTTGGTTATTATGTAAAAAATATCATGGAGCGACAGGAATATCCGGATTTAAAAAAATACACCCACTTATGGCAGGGCGTTGTTGGAAGAGTGAAAACGACCAAAGATCCAATTCGTGCCTATGATGCAGCAGGTTGGACTGTACCTTTACAAATGGGTGTAAAGCACAAACCTATTAGCAAACCATTAGCTGTTAAAACAACCCGCATTAAAGAAGCTGTAGCAGATGAAGGTAGTATCAAACAGAGTGGCAGTCACTATGTTTTATCGCATGCTGATAATGGGAGTTTCATAGCTGTAAACCAGATTTTAGCGGCCGGAGGCAAGGTAGGTTATGCCCAAAAACAATTTACACTGTCTGGTAAAAGTTATGCTGCCGGAACTTTTGTAATTGAAGCTGGGTCAATCAATGCGCAGAAACTAAGAGAGATTGTTAAAGCTACTAATGCGAAATTAGTAGGAGGAAGAGTTCCGGTTGAAATTACACCGTACCAAAAAGCTAAAGTTGGATTGTACAAAAGTTGGCGAGCCAGCATGGATGCAGGATGGATTTCTTTAATTCTGGATCGTTTTGAATTTCCTTACAAACAATTGGAAAATGCTGAAATTATTGCAGGTGAATTAAATGATCGTTATGACGTGATTATTTTACCCGATATGCGAGGGAACACGATCGTAACAGGAATGCCCAAAATGTCCACACTTCCTGATTTTGTAGGAGGTATTACTGATCAAGGACTTGATAACCTGAAAGCATTTGTAAAAAACGGTGGTGTTTTAATTTGTAACGAAGCTTCTGTTGATTTTGCAATTAAGGAGTTTGATATTCCATTGGTGAGTGTTCTAAAAGGTACAAAACCAACAGAATTCAACTGCCCGGGTTCTATTCTTAAAATGAATTACAACACCAGTCATAAGGGTGGGTTCGGAATGCCTGAGAATGGTTCGGCTTACGTTTCAGGTGCAGCTGCATACAAAATGGTACCTGATACCATCCGATCAGCTTCAGTTAAAGCTCCTGCTAATGGTAAGAATGGAAAACCGGATTACAAATTGGAAGAGAAGGAAATGAAATACAATGTTTTTGCTTCTTACCCTGATGAATCCTTGCTTTTAAGTGGAATGATTCATGGTGAAGATTTGGTTAAGAAACATGCTACCGTACTTGAGGTTCCTGTTGAAAAAGGAAACCTAATTCTTATGGGATTCAATTTTCATAACAGGGCGCAGTCCTACGCAACCTTTAAACTTTTGTTTAATAATTTGTATAAATAGATTTAAAAAAATCGTGAAACTCCTCTAATTCAAATATTGAGTTAGGGGAGTTTTTTTATCCTGAAGTATTTACAGGTGATTTTGGTTAGATTATTTTATCATTCTTACCCTCTTTAATTCTTCAACTGATAAAGAACTTATCATAAATAGGCAAAGCTGAAGTGATTGCTTAGGTATTGGATGTATCTATTCTTACAACATCACGAATAATGCAAAACCCATTAACTTTTTAAGGTTCAGGCTTGTTAAATTTTAAAGATTCCCCGGTAATTTTGAGGGGTGATGGCTCGAAGTTCTGTCTTTATTTTTTCAGAAACGGATAAGTGATCGATGAAAGTTCTCATGGTTTCTCTGTTAATTCCTTTATTGGTTCGGGTCAAATCTTTTAAGGCTTCATATGGATTTGGATAGTCTTCCCGTCTAAGGATGGTTTGGATAGCTTCAGCTACAACTGCCCAATTATTTTCCAGATCAGCATTGATTTTAGCCTCGTTTAAAATAAGTTTGTTTAAGCCGCGAAGTGTAGATTTAATCGCAATTAAAAGATAAGCCACAGGAAGGCCAACATTTCGTGTTACCGTCGAATCAGTCAGGTCGCGCTGTAAACGTGAGATCGGCAGTTTCGCAGAAAGATGCTCACAGAGCGCATTTGCAATTCCCAGGTTTCCCTCGGCATTTTCAAAATCGATGGGGTTCACTTTATGAGGCATGGCAGATGATCCGATTTCACCTTCTTTAATTTTTTGTTTGAAATAATCAAACGAAATATAGGTCCAGATGTCACGATCGAAATCGATCAGGATATTTCCGATGCGTTTTAAATTATCGAAATAGGCAGCCAGATTATCGTAATGCTCAATTTGTGTTGTGGTTTGGAGCCGGGTTAAACACAGTTTGTCTTTCAAAAAATCATTGCTAAATTTAATCCAGTCAATTTCAGGATAGGCCACAAAATGGGCATTAAAGTTACCTGTTGCACCACCAAATTTTCCGTTCACAGGAATGTTTTCAAAGTGCTTACGCTGGTTTTGGATGCGTTCGTAGAACACGTAAATTTCTTTACCCAGGCTGGTAGGTGAAGCCGGTTGACCATGGGTTCTGGCGAGTATGGTTACATCTTCCCATTCCGTGGCTAATTCTAGTAATTTGGCTTCCAGTTCATCAAAAGCGCCAATTAAAACATCATGGTGGGCATCTTTCATTGAACAAGGAATTGCGGTATTGTTTATGTCTTGTGATGTTAAACCAAAGTGAATAAATTCTTTAAATTCAGATAGACCCAGTTTGTCAAATTCCTCTTTTAGATAATATTCAACGGCCTTTACATCATGATTGGTAATCTTCTCGATATCTTTTATCCTTTGAGCTTCTGCTTCGTTAAAATTTGTAAGGATGTTTTGAATATCTTTAAAATACTTTGAATCGAAATTTTTAAGCTGGGGTAAAGGGAGTTGGCAAAGTGCAATAAAATATTCTATTTCAACAAAAACGCGATATTTTATCAATGCTGCTTCCGAAAAATAGTTTTCTAATCCTAATGTTGCTTTCCTGTAACGTCCGTCAACAGGTGAAATGGCTGTTAATGATGATAAGTTCATGGTCTGTAATTTTGATGTTCAAAAATACGAAAGAAAGCGTTAATAACATATTCTTTTTAATTCGACTTAACGAATACTTAAAATCTGAGAATTGAGAAATATTGTAGTTGTATAAAAAAATACAATTACTTCGTCTTCAAAAGGATATAGTTTTTAAATTCAAATATGGGTTTATGTAAAATATGGTTCTCGATAAATGTTACTACCTTGTATTTAAGCCTTTCATGCTTAAATTTTTTGCGATTTTTATTTGGTTTGTTTAACTCATCTGCCCAATTAAAACTTTGCACTTTGTTTTGCATAACTATCGGATGGGTTCCTTTAAATGTTCTTACTTTACTAAGGTCGCCATAATCAAATGCTGTTTTCTGCATTTTTTCGGCACCT
>CALOCL010000016.1:0-58531 GCA_942491855.1 uncultured Bacteroidales bacterium | reverse complement strand
TGTAAAAAAATACAAACTATGTGCGGAACATGCGGATGCGGCGACGATTCAGTGACAATCAACAGGCCGGGCGAAGAAAAAAATACAAGCTCAAACCACATTCATCATCATAATCACGCACATCACAGCCATGATGGTCACTCACATGATCACGGCCATACTCACGACCACAATCATGGGAGAGAGATTAGTGTTGAAGTGGATATTTTACAAAAGAACAATCTTTTAGCCATGAAGAATCGTGGCTATTTTGAAGCAAAAAATATACTTACCTTAAACTTAGTTAGCTCTCCGGGTTCAGGAAAAACAAGTTTACTTGAACGAACCATTAAAGATCAGGGCGCCGAACATCCCTTCTATGTTATTGAAGGTGACCAACAAACGATGAATGATGCCAATAGAATAGAGGCAGCAGGAGCACCGGCGGTTCAAGTGAACACAGGTAATGGTTGTCATCTCGAGGCCGATATGATCTTAAAGGCTGTTCAAAAACTCCAGCCTAAAGAAAATAGTATCCTGGTTATCGAAAATGTTGGAAATTTAGTTTGTCCGTCTATGTTTGATCTTGGCGAATCAAAAAGAATAGTGGTAATTAGTGTTACCGAAGGTGAAGACAAACCGCTTAAATATCCTAACATGTTTCATTCCTCCGATATTTGTATCATAAATAAAACTGATTTGCTCCCTTATGTTGATTTTAATGTTGAAAAAGCAAAAGAATATGCGCTTCAGGTAAATCATCATCTGGAATTTTTTGAACTTTCTGTAAAAACAGGCGAAGGAATGGACGCCTGGTACAAATGGATAATAAAACAATTAAAATAACACCTTAACAACAGTTTAATTTATTTCAATTTCCTGCATACGCCTAGTATTCAGACCACAACATCCGCCTAACACTACAAAAATACATTACTTCATTGCTATCACCTGTTTGTGAAATAATTAACAAATTTCTTGCATATTATGGTTCCAAAATCTAAATTTGCGAAACTGTTATAAGAAATCAATTAATTTCACTGCTGAATGAAGAACCTACCTCACAAAACTATTGAAAGACTGAGCCAATATCGTCGTGCCTTATTAATTTGTGCGGCTAAAGGCAAAACTCACATTTTCTCACATGAGATTGCAAAAATACAACATATCACGCCTGTTCAGGTACGCAGAGACATTATGCTTATCGGGTATACAGGCACCCTCAGAAAAGGATACAATATTCAGGAATTAATTGATTTAATTGGAGATATTATTGATACCAAGGATGGATTAAATGTTGCAGTTGTTGGGATTGGTAATTTAGGAAGAGCGATGATTAACTATTTTAACGGTAAGCGAACAAAATTATCCATCCTTGCCGGTTTCGATAGTAATCCTGACAAAATTGATAGAATTTATTCAGGTGTGAAAGGATATCATATCGACAGAATGGCAGAGATAATTAAAAAAGAGAATATCTCTATTGCAATTATCACTGTTCCGGCTGGTGCTGCACCAGATATTGCCGAAAAACTAGTTTCAGCCGGCATTAAGGGGATTTTAAATTATACACCAAAGCCTGTGCAGGTGCCTGAACATATTTATTTGGAAGAATACGATATGATTACTTCTCTGGAAAAAGTAGCCTTCTTTGTAAAAACACACGTATAGATTACACCATCACGATTCTGGTTCCACCATCATCAACTCCAAGTAAAGTACTCTTGGTTATGATTGCATCTTTGCCGCTATGCTCTACAAAGTGAACTGCAGCTCTGATTTTGGGAGCCATACTTCCTTCGGCAAAATGACCTTCTTCAAGATATTTTTTAGCCTCCGAAATTGTAATCCGATCTAAAGTTTTTTCCTGTGGTGTGTTAAAGTGCAAACAAACCTTAGGCACATCGGTTAAGATAAAAAGTTTATCTGCGTTAATCTGTGAGGCTAACAAAGCAGAAGCTATATCTTTATCGATAACGGCATCTATTCCTTGCATTTTGTTTGGTTCAATGTAGAAGGCAGGTATTCCACCCCCACCAACAGCAATCACAATTTGTCCATCACGGGCTATGCGTTCAATCGACTTTTTATTAGAGATAACCAATGGTTTTGGAGAGGCTACAACTTTACGCCATCCCCTACCCTTTGGGTCTTTCGCAAATTTCGAAAATGATTCTTTGGTGATTTTATCGGCCTCTTCTTTGGTATAGTATGGCCCAATTGGTTTTGTAGGATTAGCAAATGCAGGATCATCTCTATTCACTAAAATCTGAGTGATGATGGTGATGATATCCCGATCAAGATCATGCAATTGCAAAACATTTCTTAATTGTTGTTCCATGATGTAGCCAATAAAGCCCTGAGAATAAGCTACGCAAATATCAAGTGGCATTTCAGGCAAACCAAATAATTTGTTACCAGCCTGATTAGCCAATAAAATATTACCAACCTGTGGCCCATTCCCGTGTGTGATTACAATATTGTAATTTCCTTCAATTAAAGAAACTAACCTTTCGCCCGATTCGTATGCGTTTTGTTCCTGATCTTCTATGGTTCCCTTCTGTCCGGCCTGGAGTAAGGCATTTCCTCCAAAGGCTACAACTGCTAATTTTTTCATCTACTTAAATTTTAAAACAGATCGCAAAATTAACAAAATAGGCGTGAATAAACCGAAACAAAAAAATATAATAAAACTTTCTGATTTTATATTTGACATATTTTTCTAAATTTGGTACCCAAGATTAATTTTATGCGAATAAGTGTTTCATTGTTATGCCTAAAAAAAATCATTGGTCTTTTTGGAGGTTTATTCTTTTTCTTTTCAATAATTCTTTTTGGAGATTTAGAACCCGGGCATCCTGAGGTTACCTATACTTTAGCCATAGCTTTACTTATGGCCATTTGGTGGATTACCGAAATTGTCCCACTGGCTGTAACAGCTTTGCTTCCTGTAATTTTGTTTCCGCTACTGGGTGTCATGGATGGAAAAGACGTGTCTTCTACTTATTTCAATCATGTAATCTTTCTGTTTATTGGTGGATTTATCGTAGCCATCGCCATGCAAAAATGGAATCTTCACCGAAGGATAGCCTTGAAAATATTAATGTACACCGGCATCAGCCCTGCAAGGATTTTACTAGGTTTTATGCTTTCAACCGCGTTTTTGTCGATGTGGATTTCGAATACGGCTACAACGATGATGATGGTTCCCATACTGCTGTCCATCATTCAAAAGCTGGAAGAAAATATTGAAGAGCAAAAACTTGGGAAATATGCCACAGGCTTATTTCTCGGGGTAGCCTATGGTGCTTCCATTGGAGGAATATCAACCTTGGTGGGTACTCCACCAAATCTTTCATTTATCCGGATTTTTCAAATTATGTTTCCGGGTGCTCCCGAAATTACCTTTGCAAATTGGTTTGCATTTGCCTTACCAATCAGTTTTATCATGTTTCTGACAACCTGGGTTTTACTTTACTTCATGTACAGACCCAAGGAGCGAACATTGTCTAGCATTGATAAATCGACCTTTAAGCACGAATATAAAAATTTAGGACCCATTAGTTTTGAGGAAAGAATCATATTGATTGATTTTCTGGCTTTGGCAGTTTTATGGATATTTCGGTCGGATATCACCATAGGTACTTTTAAGGTTCCCGGCTGGGCCAATATTTTTTCAAACCCGTCTTTTTTAAATGACGGCACCGTTGCAATTGGCATGGCTGTGTTACTGTTTTTCATCCCTTCTAAAGAAAATAAAGACAAAAAACTGATGGACTGGGAGGCAAGTAAAGGAATTCCTTGGCATATCGTTTTACTTTTCGGAGGTGGATTCGCCTTAGCTAGCGGTTTTAAAGAATCAGGCTTATCAATGTGGTTTGGCAGTCAGCTGGCTTGGGTTGTTAACATTCATCCAATCATGATTATTTTTGTCATCGCTTTAATGATGACTTTTTTAACGGAATTAACCTCTAACGTTGCCACCGTTGAGATGCTCCTTCCTGTTTTAGCAGGATTGTCTGTTTCGACAGAAATCAATCCTTTACTTTTCATGATCCCCGCTACCCTATCGGCTTCAATGGCATTTATGCTTCCGGTGGCAACTCCACCCAATGCCATCATTTTTGGTACAGGTAGAATCAGCATTATTGATATGGCAAGAACAGGAATCGTTTTAAACATTATAGGGGCCATCATCATAACCCTTGTCACCTATTTTCTCGGAAGTTATATTTTTGGAATTGACGCCAGCATATTTCCAGCCTGGGCAAATTAAAAAAGGATGAAACAACAAACCCGGGCATATTTGTTTGCACTCACGGCCATACTCTTTTGGTCAACGATGAGCTCTGCTTTCAGCATTACACTTAGGTTTATCGACTATACCTTACTCCTGCTTTATGCCAGTTTTTTTTCATTTGTTGTACTATTTTTAATTCTGATGGCGCAAAAAAAAACAGGCCTGTTAAAAACTTTAAAACCTAAAGATTTTGCAAGCTCAGCCATCCTGGGTTTACTGAATCCATTCCTCTACTATTTCATGCTCTTCAAAGCATATACCCTGCTAAAGGCTCAGGAAGCCGGCACCTTAAACTATATCTGGCCCATTGTTTTGGTATTGCTATCTGTACCATTATTAAAACAAAAAATTAGTTACAAAAGCATTATTGCCATCATTATCAGTTTCTTTGGAATCATCATTATTTCGACAGAAGGACGAGTTTTAACACTTGAGTTTAGCAATACCATAGGAGTTGTTTTAGCAGCCGGAAGTGCTATCTTTTGGGCACTGTATTGGATATTGAACATGAAAGACAAACGTGATGATATCCTCAAACTATTTGTGAATTTTTGTTTTGGATTCACTTATATTCTAATTACCTGTTTAATTATCGGGGGCATTGAACTACCGACTAAGAATGCCTTAGTTGGTTCCATTTATATCGGACTTTTCGAAATGGGAATTACTTATTTCTTATGGCTTACGGCTCTAAACTTATCAATCAATACAGCCAAAATCAGCAACCTTGTTTACCTATCTCCTTTTTTAGCATTGATTTTTATTTATTTAACTGTTGGCGAAACGATTTTATTTTCAACGGTGGTTGGATTATTTTTTATTATCGGCGGAATTATACTTCAAAAATATATCGATAATTCTCCTGCCGGAGTAATGAAGTAATCAATTATCTTTGTTTAACAATTATGAAAAAAGTAGCATTTCAAACTTTCGGCTGCAAACTTAACTTTGCTGAAACTTCAAGTATTTCTAAAACCTTCGTTAAAGACGGTTATACAGCTGTTGATTATAAAGATGAGGCAGACGTTTACGTAATAAATTCATGCACTGTAACAGGTAATGCAGAAAAGAAATGTAAGTCGGCCATTAAGCAGGCACACAAACGAAATCCAAATGCGCGCATTGCAATTATCGGTTGTTTCTCGCAAATCAGGCCTGATGAGTTAGCAAAAATTGAAGGAGTTGATTTGGTTTTAGGAAATAACGATAAATTTAAAATCCTTGATCATTTAAATATTCTGGAGAACAGTCATTCATGCGAAACTATTGTTTCAACTTCCGATTTAAAAACAGATTTCGATTTTTACCCTAGTTATTCTTCGGGAGACAGAACCCGTTCTTTCTTAAAAGTACAGGATGGCTGTGATTATTTTTGCAGTTTTTGTACCATTCCGCATGCCCGTGGTAAAAGTCGGTCGAACACCATCGAAAGCACTTTAAAGGTTGCCAAAGAAATTGCAGCGAGTAACATTAAAGAAATTATTTTAACGGGTGTTAATGTCGGCGATTTTGGAAAACGAAATAATGAATCATTTACGGATTTAATTAAAGAATTGGATCAGCTTGATGGGATTGAACGCATTAGAATTTCCTCTATCGAGCCCAATTTACTCTCAAACGAGATTATTCGGTTTGTGGCAAAATCAAATAAATTTCTGCCTCATTTTCACATCCCTTTACAATCGGGCAGTAAGAATATTTTAAAGGCCATGAAACGAAGATACACCCCATCTTTGTTTGCCGATCGCATTTCTGTGATAAAAGAACTCATCCCTCATTGCCTGATTGCGGCTGATGTGATCGTTGGTTTTCCGGATGAAACAGAAGAAGATTTTCAAGAATCCTATGAGTTTATCAGAGATACAGACATCACCTACATTCATGTATTTTCGTACTCCGATCGACCAGGTACGGTGGCATCGAAAAGTGCGGTAAAAGTTCCGCCGCATGTGATCAAGGAAAGAAGCCGGAAACTGCAGCAATTATCCAATCGAAAAAAATTACAATTTTATAACGACCATATTGGATTTACGACTAAGGTTTTGTTCGAAGGAGACAATAATCAGGGGTTTATGCATGGTTTCACCGATAATTACATCAAGGTGAAAACACCCTACGATCCCAAACTCATCAATCAAATTATCCCGGTAAAATTAGTGCAGATAGATGATGATGGTGATTTTTTAATTGATTTTAAATAAAAAAATATGTATCCCAGAATTAGCGACTTTATAAATGACGTGTTTGGAACAAACATCAGTTTACCGATTCAAAGCTATGGTTTTTTTGTTGCTTTAGCATTTGTGGTGGCTTCGATAATTCTTTACTTCGAGCTTAAAAGAAAAGAAAATGAAGGGCTCATCCCATTCCAAATCAAAAAGGTTTTAAAAGGAAGTCCGCCGAAATATCAAGACTTTATTATTCCTTTCATTCTCGGTTTTATTGTTGGGTTTAAACTAATTGAAGCGATTTTCAATTATTCATCTTTTGCTGAGAATCCAAATACCTTCATCTTTTCGCTCAAAGGAAATATTTGGGGTGGATTACTTTTCGGAGCCTATTCAATTTATGCTAGCTACCGAAAAATTAAAAAAAACCAATTAGAAGCACCAATTTGGAAAGAAGAAAAACTGCATGCATACGATTTAACGGGAAGCTTAGTTTTTATGGCAGCAGTCTCAGGAATCATCGGCGCAAAAGTGTTTCACCAGCTTGAAAACATGGATGAATTTTTAACTGATCCAATTGGCTCACTCTTATCCTTTAGCGGGCTAACTTTTTATGGAGGTTTAATCGTTGCAGCAATCACACTCATCATTTATGCAAAGAAAAATAAAATTCCCTGGCCAGAATTAGCAGACGCCATTGCCCCTGTTTTAATGATTGGGTATGCAATCGGCCGAATCGGTTGTCAGGTTGCCGGAGACGGTGACTGGGGTATCGTTAATCTTGAACCAAAACCTGAGTGGCTCTCTTTTTTACCAGATTGGGTTTGGGCTTACGATTATCCGCACAATGTGTTAAATCAGGGAGTATTGATCGAAGGATGCAGCGGCCCTCACTGTTACCGTTTGGCCGAACCAGTTTTTCCTACTCCTTTCTACGAAACCGTTACTTGTCTTATCCTGTTTTCAGTCTTATGGTTTTTGCGAAAGAGGATAAAAACGCCGGGCATCCTATTTTCTGTTTATCTAATATTTAACGGATTTGAACGTTTTTTTATTGAGAAAATCAGAATTAATACGACGTACCGAATTTTTAATTCAGACATCACTCAAGCCGAAATCATTTCTGTGGCATTAGTTTTATTAGGCATTTCGGGAATCATTCTTTTTAAAAAATATCGAAAAGTTCCATCTTCAAATACGGAATCGTGATCAATTTAAAAATCATAACAAACCAGGTTTGTAATTTAAGCAGAGCCGTTGGTAAATTTATCCAGGACGAAGCGATTAAATTTCAATTAGGAGATATTGAACACAAAGGCACGCATAATTTGGTAAGCTATGTTGATAAAACTGCCGAAGAAAGAATCATCACAGAGCTTTCAAAAATCATCCCCGAAGCAGGTTTCATTGCTGAAGAAAGTCCGCAATTAGAAGCTAAATCAGAATTCAATTGGATCATTGATCCGCTAGACGGAACCACCAATTTCATTCATGGCATTCCAATATTTTGCATCAGCATTGCCCTCCAGTACAAATCAGAAATTGTAATTGGAGTGGTTTATGAAATTAACAGAGATGAGTGTTTTTACACATGGAAAGGAGAAAAAGCCTTTTTGAATAACAAAGTCATTTCAGTCTCACAATCCATAAAATTAGATGATTCATTATTGGCGACCGGATTTCCATTTTATGATTACGAACGACTGGATGAATACCTTAAACTGTTTAAATATTTCATGAAAAACACCAGAGGTGTGCGACGCCTGGGTTCGGCCGCAGCCGACCTAGCCTATGTTGCCTGTGGCAGGGTTGATGGTTTTTACGAATACGGATTACAGCCTTGGGATGTGGCAGCCGGCTCATTTATCGTTACACAAGCCGGAGGGTTAAATTCGGATTTTAAAGGAACTCAAGACTATATTTTTGGAAAGGAAATCGTTTCTTCAAACCGTAAACTGTACACCGAACTATTAACCGTAGTAAAGAATCATTTTGCATAAATGCCCGAAATTTATTAAACTTGTAACAAACGCTACAAATACCGAAATTAATGGACAAAGACGAAAAAAAAGCATTACGAAATTATGAAAAAGACAGTCCGGTTCGGAGTATTTTAAAAGCCCTAAGCTGGCGTTTAATTGCTTCATGTACCACCTTCTTAATCACTTTTGTAATTTTTCGGCGATACTCCGAAAAATCTATCGATGAAGTACTTGAAACAGCTACTTTTATCACATCGATAGACGTAGTTGCAAAACTTGCTTTCTATTATTTGCACGAACGATTGTGGACGAATATCAGGTGGGGAAAATACTGGCGTAGATATTACTGGCGACAAAGAGCCTGGAAGCAGATGTACAATAAAATGCACGAAGAATAAAAATTCACCAATATGTACAGCTCATGAGAAACTCCTTAAAATATCCATTCTTAGCCTTTCTTATTATCTTTTTGATTAATCCTTTCGGAACGGCTAACGCGCAATCTGAGGGCTCAAAAAAAGTTTTCAAATTTAATATTCAGGAAGAAATTGCACCACCGGTTTGGCGTATGACCCAAAAAGCATTTAAGGAAGCTAAGCTTATTAACGCAGACCTGATCTTAATTCACATGAACACCTATGGTGGATTGCTTGACGCAGCTGATTCAATCCGGACCATCATTCTTCAATCCGAAATTCCTGTTTATGTTTTTATTGACAATAATGCAGCTTCGGCAGGAGCACTAATTTCAATCGCATGCGATCGAATTTACATGAGATCGGGGGCCAATATTGGCGCTGCAACCGTTGTTGATCAAACCGGCAAACCATTGCCCGACAAGTATCAATCGTATATGCGATCGCTTATGAGATCGACAGCCGAAGCAAACGGCAGAGATCCCGATATTGCCCAAGCCATGGTTGATCCGAAAATTTACATCGAAAATGTTAGTGATACAGGGCAGGTTCTTACCTTCACAACTTCTGAAGCAATCGCAAACAAATATTGTGACGGAATGGCTGAGAGTATAGCAGAAGTTTTAGCATTAGCCGAAATTGACGATTATCAGCTCCATGAACAAACCATCTCAACACTTGACCGCATGATTGGATTTTTAATTAAGCCTTACATTTCAGGGATTTTAATTATGCTCATCATTGGTGGCGTTTATTTTGAACTTCAATCGCCTGGCTTAGGATTCCCTTCTGTTGCTGCAGTTGCAGGAGCCTTACTATATTTTGCACCACTTTACTTAGAAGGTTTAGCCGAGAATTGGGAAATTATTCTTTTCGTTGTTGGACTAATATTGGTTGCCATTGAAGTATTTGCAATTCCGGGCTTTGGAATAGCCGGGATTGCAGGTCTTTTGCTTGTAATTACAGGTTTAACTTTAAGCATGGTGGATAGTGTAATTTTGGATGGTCAACTCATTAACGTTGATCGATTGGTACAATCCTTTTTTACGGTTATCATCGCTGCCTTCTTAGCATTAATTTCTTCCATCTGGTTGAGCAAAAAACTGTTCACTTCTAATGCACTCGGGCATCTTGCTTTGGATTCAATTCAAAATAAAGCGGAAGGTTTTAGCACCTCTGATGAAAAATACAGAGGGATGTTGAACAAAATCGGGATTGCAAAAACCAATTTGCGCCCAGCCGGTAAGGTTCAGATTGAAAATGATTATTTTGATGCAACCGCATTAAATGGGTTCATAGAAAAAGGCACAAAAATTAAAGTAGTAAAATACGAAACTGCGCAATTATTTGTCAGTAAGGATGAATAAATTAATCCCATGGCCATAAATATTGTTAAAGGTGATATTACACAATTAAAAGTGGATGCCATCGTAAATGCTGCTAACAATTCTTTACTGGGTGGTGGTGGTGTTGATGGAGCTATACATAAAGCTGCTGGCTCTCAGTTGCTTGAAGCATGCAAACTTTTGAATGGTTGCGAAACAGGATCGGTAAAAGCTACCGATGCTTACAATCTTCAAGCTAAATATGTACTTCATACAGTGGGCCCAATCTGGAAGAACGGACAGTCGAATGAAGAAATTTTATTGAGAAGCTGTTATTTTGAATGCTTAACCCTCGCTAATAAATTAAACTGTACATCAATTGCCTTCCCAAATATCAGCACAGGGGTTTATGGCTTCCCAAAAGAATTGGCTGCCGAAATCGCCTACTCTACAATAACCAACTTTTTAAAATCCAACTCCTTACCAAAGGACATCCATCTAATTTGCTTTGACGATGAGAACTTTCATATCTATTCTGAAAAGCATGCACACTTTCGTCTCTAAAAAAACTCTTTAAGTCTATTAGATTTCAGTATTCATATATCTCTGTTTTTTCTTGGTTAAAAAACTCCTATTTACCCTATCTTTGCAGCACTTTGCATCACTTTTAAACGGTAATCGCAAAGTCGACAGAAGTTAACGTGTAATAGATCCTGCTTTTCAGAAATGAAGATTTTTTTTAAGAAACTCACCATCATTGGTATTGCGATTTTTTTAAGCCTACCGTCCTACTCAATTATCTCAAGAAAAACACTTCAAATAAAAAGAACCACGGATGTTCCCATCATTGATGGATTATTAAATGATAAAGCATGGCAGAATGCGACCGTAGCAACCGATTTTGTGCAGGTTGACCCATACAACGGAGCACCTGCTTCTTTTAAGTCGGAGGTAAAATTTATTTACGATGATGAGGCAATATACATCGGTGCCATGTTATTCGATACAGCCCCCGACAGTATCATGAGCGAACTTTCAAAACGGGATGAGCTTGGAATTTCAGATAATTTTGAAATTCATATTGACCCTTTTAATGATGCCAAAACTACTTATGGTTTTCTTGTGAATCCAGCTGGGGTCCAGCAAGATGAAAAGATGCAGGCAACTGGCAGACACGGAGACAAAAACTGGGATGCTGTTTGGGAAAGTCGTACCAAAATAGTCGATAATGGGTGGATTGTTGAAGTTAGGATTCCTTATTCTGCCCTGAGATTTCCAAAAAAGGACATTCAATTGTGGGGGATTAATTTTTTCAGAGAAATAAAACGTTATCGAGAAAAAGATTCATGGAATTTTGTAGATAAAGGCATTGCAGGAACCACTACTCAAGCTGGTCAGGCAGAAGGAATCAGTAATATTGTTCCACCCTTACGCTTATCTGCGGTGCCTTATGTTTCAGGTTACATCGAAAATAACAGTGATGTTGTAGGTTGGGGAAGATCATATGGTTATGGGATGGACGTAAAGTTTGGTATCAACGAAAGCTTCACGCTCGACGCCACACTTGTTCCGGATTTTAGTCAGGTTCAGTCAGATGATAAAATTGTAAATCTATCTCCTTTTGAAACATTTTATCAAGAACGCAGGCCTTTCTTTACAGAAGGAACAGAATTATTTAACAGAAGAGACCGGGTGTTTTATTCAAGGAGAGTTGGAAGTACTCCAATTAACAGATCTGCCGTTTATGATGAATATGATGAAGATCAGGTTTTATCAAACCCTGATGCAACACAACTAATTAATGCGAGTAAGATTTCAGGCAAAACAAAATCGGGCTTAGGACTTGGCATTTTTAACGCAATGACCAGCAATACTTATGCTAATGTTATTGATTCTGAAGGAATCGAAAAACAAATCTTAACACAACCATTTTCGAATTACAATATGGTTGTGATTGATCAAGCCTTAAAAAACAACTCTTACGTTACCTTTTACAATACCAATGTTTACCGTGGCAACAAAGAGTACATGGCAAATGTATCGGGCACTGAAGTTAGGTTTGTTGATAAAAACAACTTCTATGCAGTGTCCGCACAATTCAATCTTAGTCAGAAATATTATCCAGACGAAGACAATGAGTTTGGCCAAAGCTATCGTTTGAGCATTGGAAAGATTAGTGGAAAGTTCAAATACAGTTACTCTCAATCCGGGATGTCTGATACTTACGATCATAACGATTTGGGGTTCTTACGAAATAACAATGTAATCAATCACAGGTTAAGTTTTGATTACAATGAATACAGGCCATTTTGGAAGGTAATGAATATGTATCATCAAATAGCATTTCAGTATTCATCATTATACAAACCCAGGGAATTCTCATCTTTTGAGATAAGTACCATGAGTCGTTCAACACTTAGGAATTTTACATCCGTTGGAATGAGAACAGAATTTGAACCAATTGGCGCAGAAGATCACTTTGAACCAAGGGTTGATGGTTGGATTTATAAGCGACCTGCAAAATACCATTTTAATGTTTGGATCTCCCCAGATTACCGGAAAGACTTCACTACTGACTTTAGATTTGAATATACCGGAACGAGCGAGAAAGGAAGAGATCAGATTCAATTACAGATTACACCAAGACTTAGACTTAGTGACCAATTTAATATTAAACTTACCTCACAAATTAAGTATGACAATAACTCATATGGCTATGTGGATGATAGTCTTAATGTAAACGATGCTCAGGTAATAATATTTGGGCAAAGAGATGTACAAACAGTAACAAACACTTTTGAGTCAAGCTACATTTTCAATAATAAATCTTCGCTTAGTATTCGACTACGACACTACTGGATTAAGGCACATTATAAAAACTACTTCAATCTTCAGGAAGATGGTTCGTTAATTCAAAACGGTTTTATCGACGATAACGACTTTAATGTAAACGCATTTAATATTGACATGGTTTACACCTGGAATTTTGCTCCAGGCAGTGAAATTTTATTGGTTTACAAAAACGCCATCTATGCAGATGTGGACAATTCTGTAACGAATTACTTTAACAATTTACGAAACACTTTTGATTCTCCAATGACTAATAGTTTCTCAATTAAAATACTTTATTACCTTGATTACCTAAAACTTAAGAAAAAGATAAGGAGAGGATAAAGGGGATGAAACATCCCCTTTATAAAAAGCTCAAATCCTCTCTGGTGGATCTGGTGGGTCTGGTGGTGGATCTGGTGGTGGTGGATCTGGAACCAGATTTAATACTCCAATTTTCATCCAAATGTTGAGGTCATGCTTCATGATCAATTGATTAAGATATTTCTACTCTGTTATAGCTTTTCGAAAACCGCATTTTTAATTTCACACAACAATAAATACCTCTTAATAAATATTGCTGAAATACAAATCCTAAGATAACAAATTTTTACAATACTATCATCTTCTTTAAATTTTAGTAAATTACAATCAAATATATCAACATTTGAGTCAATTATTTTTTATCAAATAGATTTTATAAATTAGCTTACTATTAAACTTACTCAACTAGCTAGAATGAAACTGTTATTAATCCAATCTTGGTGGACTATATCCCTCCTGATAGTTACATTTATTTCTGGCCATGCCCAAACTAATATTTCTGACAGCTTAAAACAATCTTCTTTTTTTATTGAACAATATGGAACTTTATTAGACGAAAAAATTGATTCTATAACTTCATATTATGAAACAATTATTGACAGCTCGATCAACAGCAATGATCACATCCTTCGTCTAAATGCATTAATTAACCTTGCTGAATTGCGGTCTCGTCTTAGAGATTATAACAGAGGTGAAAGATACCTGTTAGATGCTTCAAATTTGGTTCAGAAGTACAATATAATTACGCCTGATTTAAAGGCAAGAATAAGTAAATGCCATGCTCGCCTAAGTTATAACATCTATAATTATCCAGATGTAATTAAGCACAGCCGAGATTATATTAATCTATGTAAAGATCATTCATTTTTTGATTTGAATGATCTGCTCTGGATTTACAATACAATGACCACTTCATATCAGCATCTCGGAGAATATGATTCTAGCCTCATTTATATTGAGAAAATTGACAATTTACTCGCTTCATCTCAAAAACCTCATATAATTTTTCGACTAAATAACTCATACCATAAAGCAGCTTATCTAAGAGTATTGGGGAAACATAAAGATGTTTGCGATGAACTATTGAAAGCAATTCCTATAATAGATACGAGTAAACCCTCTTATTTAGCTGCAAAGATTTACACATCTCTCGGAAGATCTTATTATAGTTTAAGAGAATTAGATAAATCCATCCAATATTATGAACAAGCAATAAAGGTGTTACAATATCTGAAGCTTCCAATTCACCCTTATCAATCTCATATTTTTACTAGCATGGCCCATTCATATAGTCTACAAGGGTATAATGAAATAGCACTAGAATTAATTGAAACAAGTATTAAATCAAAATTAGACAATAACGACCTATTGGTTAATGCTGAATATCTGTTTCTTGCCGCGGTCTATATAGAAATGGATTCATTGGAACAAGCTAATAAATATCTTCAACTCGCGGTAGATTTAATCTCTAGTTATCCTGATAAAATATCACCATCAAAGCGTGCAGGTACACTTTTCTATTATGGACATTTTCTAATTGAGCAGCTTCATGATACTAAAGGAGTTGAATTGACAAAACAGTCTCTTAAAATTTACAAGAGTTTATTTGGCGAAAAGCATCCAGCAATTGCTGATTGTTACAATTATTTAGGAAAGGCAAAATTATTGATTAACAAGAAACCAAATGAAGCCCTTGTATATTTACAGAAGGCATTAATTTCAAATGACAAAACTTTCAACAATTCCAAAATAAATACAAATCCAAAAATTGAAAATGCTTTGAACAAAAAATTCCTACTTACAATTCTAACAGATAAAGCCGATGCACTCAAAATGAAAGTTAGTAAGAGCACTGATCAAAAGAAGATGATTGAAGATATTGAACTAATGAATAACAACTTGTTATTGGCAATTCAAACGATTGATTTCATGCGAACTTCTTTTACTTCAGTTGACAGTAAGCTTAAAATGAATGAAAAAACAGCATCACTGTATTCCAAATTAATAACTTCAACATTACAACTTTACAATATTACAAATAACAAAAAGCACCTTGAAAATGCTTACACCTATGCTGCAAATAGCAAAACAGCGATCCTCAATGGCTTAATTAATGATGACTTAAATAAAATTACAGCGGGTATACCCGAAGAAGTTTTAAAACGAGAAAAAGAATTAAGAATTGAAAGCGGAGAATTGAATAATCAACTATACAATTTGGAATTAACCGGTGATGATGATAAAATAAAAAAAGATCAAATCAAAAATAAAATATTCAATACGGATCAGGAAATTGATTTACTGACCGCAAATTTTGAAAAAAATTATACAAATTATTACCAATTAAAATATCAAAATAAAAGTTTTGAAATAAATCAACTTCAAGAAAACCTCAACGACAAGCAGGTCGTTGTTGAATATTTTATTACAGACACAACTCTTGTTGGATTTACAATTTCCAAAAAATCGCTTAAACTTCATACAGTAAAGATTGATAGTAATTTTTATCAAGCCATTAGTGAACTCCAATCAATATTCAATAGTAAATCGTATACCCAATTCGATCAAGAATTATTCAATTCATTTAAAAAGAAAGCGTTCAGTTTATACCACAGTATAATCGCTCCCTTTGAAACGGATATAAAAGATAAAGAAATCATTGTGATTCCTGATAAAGAGCTTCTGCAATTGCCTTTTGAAGCACTCTTGACTGATTCGGCTACTGGTATCACAAATTACCGTAATTTACCTTATTTCATAAAAAAACACCCCATAAGTTATTCTTATTCGACTGAATGGTTAATTAATGGGAAGGCAAAAAAAGCTGCAAGAAATAAATTATTGGCAATTGTACCATCCTATAATACTGATGTTGATTACGATAATCTAATTAACACCAATAACATTTCTACTGAACGAGATAAAATCACTCCCATTCCGGCGGCTCTTGATGAAGCCAAAAGTATTATTGAATCTATAGATGGAGCTATTCTTAAAGCAGAAGAGGCCACAGAAGCAAAATTTAAAGAAATTGCAAATCAATATTCCATCTTACATTTTGCAATGCATACCTTAATCGAAAACAACAATCCGATGTTCTCAAAGCTTGTTTTTACGCATTCAAATGAAGATTCATTAGTTGGTGAAGACAATATGCTTAATACCTACGAAATTTTCAACCTTGATTTAAAAGCACAAATGGTAGTGTTAAGCTCCTGTAAAAGTGGATATGGAACAATACAGAAAGGAGAAGGAATCATGAGTATGGCGCGGGGTTTTATTTTTGCCGGTTGTCCATGTCTAACTCTTACTTTATGGTCGATAGATGATGATGCAAGTTCTGATTTAATGGATTTTTATTATCAGAACCTAGCCGTTGGAATGAATAAAACCAAGGCATTGCAAATGGCGAAAGTTAAATTTCTAGAAATTGCTGATCCAATTAGGGTACATCCACATTTTTGGGCTTCACATATCGTTGTAGGCGACACCAAAAAACTAAATTTTAAAGGAAATTCTACACTTACTTACTGTGCAAGTATATTTATTCTAACAATCTTAATCTTGATAATATTTCGTAAAAGGATTATTCGAGTTTTGAGAGAATTTCTTCAGCATGGGATCGGTAAAAACCCTTATGTTCCACAATAGCATTCAAACCAGTAATGGCTTCAGTTTTTCGGCCTAGCTTTACCAAACAAAGTGCCTTATACCACTCAGATTGCTCTTTATAAAACTGATCATTTGATTCTATAACTTTACTGAAATTTCTAATAGCATTGTCGTAATCTTTTAACTCGATATGTACGATTCCTAGATAGAATTTTGAAGCGATGTTATTAGGGTGATTCTTACTCACTACAATGAAACTTTCCTTTGCTCCAATATAGTTTTTCGCTTCATATTGCAAAAGCGCATCAGCATATTGATCATTTTTAACACAAGGTTCAACAGATCTTGTTGTGTAGGCTGATGGGTATCCCTCGTAATACTCTTTGAAAATTTCATCGCTACTGAATTTTCTACCACTGTTGGTTAAGAACACTATGCCTAATGTAACAATTAGTACAATCGAGGCTGCAGCAAAAGATAAGCTTCCGATGCCCAAAAATCTCTTTTTCTGCTTCTTCCTAATCAGGTTATCATACACCTCATCTAATTCAAGTTTGAAATTTTCTAAATCATCATCCTGAATAAAACAGTCTAAGTTTTTTTGCAAATTTAATTCTTCTCTTAGGAGTTTATTCTGCTTTAACTCCTTTTCAAATGCATCTTGTTCATGAGTAGTTAAATCATTGTTCAAGTACTTTTGAACCAATTCGGTATAATTGGTTTTATTTTTCATCTTTATTAAACTCCTTATAACGGGGATCGTTTTTAATGCGTTTAATTAACAATTCTTTACATCTGTATTTCTTTTTTCTGGCAACTTCGGCATCCTCAAAATTGAGTTTTAAAGCTATTTCGTCGTATGATAATTTCGCCAGTGTCATTCTAAGTAAATTTCTACAAACTTCACTTAAATTATGAAAATGCCATCTGAACAAAAAATACTGAACGCTTAGGCTATATTCTTTTTCAACATCAACGATAAGTTCAGTTTTGTCAATTTCATCAGGATCAAGTGGCGCTCTTTGTTCAAATTTCTTCTTCCTTAATTCTTTTAACCAAAGATTTTTACAAATAGAATACAAATATGTTTTGAAAGAACAACTTAGCTCAAATTCGTTAGCTCGTACTTTTTGATAAATGATCAGCAATGCTTGCTGAATAAGGTCCTTCGCGTCTTCATCCTCTCCACTGTTATAACTAACATAACGAGTAATCACAGGCAAATGTATTTCATATAACTCCCTTATGAACCTACGGTCATTATTTTTTAATGCACGAATAATTTCTTGCTCAGAAATTCTAATCACTATTCTTATCTTTATACCTGTTTTATAGAAATGTCACACAAATCTATGAAACTTTATTTATAAATTTATCATTTCAAATTAAACTGCTTCTTTAAAAGCGGCTAAAAGTAACGTTATTACTAACATTAAAAAATATTTAAATACATGCATATAATTGCTGACAGTGGTTCAAGTAAAACGGATTGGGTTTTATGCCAAAATGAGAAAATTCAAATGAGATTTGTGACTATTGGTTTTAATCCTTATTATTATACCTCTGATGTCTTACAAAATATAGTTGATACTCAACTTTTACCTTCAGTTAAAGGAATGGAAATTGCCCAAATTTACTTCTATGGGTCGGGATGCTCATCTGAACAAAATCAACAGATTATAGCAGACGCTTTAAAACTGGGATTTAAAAATGCTTCTATACAGATCTTTCACGATTTATTAGGAGCAGCTCGATCACTATTCGGAAACTCAACTGGGATTAGTGGTATTTTTGGAACGGGCTCAAATTCAGGGCTCTACGATGGACAGAATATCACCCATAACATTCCTTCATTGGGATATTTTTTTGGCGACGATGGTAGCGGAAGCAACCTGGGCAAACGTTTTATAAATGATTATTTGAAAGCAGAAATCCCAATTGAAATAAAAGAAGAATTTGATCGTCGATTTAATTATTCATTCGAATACATTCTTAATCAAATTTATTCGGAGGGAAACCCCGTTAAATTCTTTGCATCTTTAAGTCCATTCATCCATGAACATATTAAAGAAAAATATTTTAAAGATCTGGTGACCCAGGCTTTCAGTGATTTTTTCAGGCTGAATATTTGTAAATATCCTGACTATGAAAAACTACCATTGAAATTTATCGGATCAATCGCATTTATTTATGCAGATCTTTTAAAAGAAGTTGCAAAATCATTTGATTGCGAAATCATGGGCATTGAGAAAGCTCCGATGAATGGTTTAATTAAATTCCACTCAAGCTTTATCGACTAACTTTATCACCTGACCTAAATCACTTGGGCTAAACCATTGATAACTCTCATCCTTACGAAACCATGTAAGTTGTCGCTTGGCATATCTGCGACTATTCGTTTTGATATTTTCAATGGCCTTTTCTAAAGAAATTTCCTCATTAAAATAATCAAACAATTCTTTATAACCAACCGTTTTCAAAGCATTTAGATGGTTTAAATCTGATAAACTTTTAGCTTCTTCAATTAAACCATCCTCTATCATTTGATCAACACGTTTATTAATCTGGTCGTACAATAATTCTCTATCGAAATTCAAGCCAAATTTAACGATCTCAAAAGATCTTGCTTTGATGCTGCTTAATCGCTGATCCGAATATTTTCGACCGGTAGCCACACAAACTTCAAGTGCCCGGATAATGCGTTTTGGATTTGATCGATCAACCATTTCATAAAATTCCGGATCTAAGGATTTTAATTTGCGCTGAATAGCTGAAATCCCTTCAACTTCAAAAAGTCTATTTAATTCCAACCGGAGCTTTTCATCGACATCCGGCAATTCATCAATTCCATTACACACTGCATCAATGTACAAGCCCGAACCGCCAACCATCAGCATTTGGTCGTATTTTTCAAACAATGTTTCAAGCAGATTTAACACATCAATTTCATATTGGGCAACATTGTAATAATCATGAATTGAATGCGAACCAACAAAATGATGCTTAACAGCAGCCAATTCCGCTACAGATGGCTTAGCAGTTCCGATATTCAGCTCTTTGTAAAGTTGACGCGAGTCGGCAGAAATGATTTCAGTTTTGAGATGCTGAGCCAATTTAATGGCAAAGCCTGTTTTTCCAACCGCCGTTGGTCCGGCGATAACAATGAGGCGTTTCTTTTTATTCACCATGGTTAAGATCTTACATCAGTTAAGCCTAAGTCTTTACCTTTTTCGAGCATCAATTTAAAAGCCTCTTCATAATCGTTACTAATGATGCCATCAAGTATCGCCTCCCGAATGTCATTTTTTATCATTCCAACTTCTCGGCCGGGTTTAATATTAAAAGTTTTCATGATGATTTCGCCTGAAATTGGTGGTTGCCAATTTCTAATCTTATCTTTCTCCTCAATCTCAACAAGTTTCTTGCGTACCAATTCAAAATTCTTCATGTAGCGTCGAACCTTGGTTGGGTTTTTTGAAGTGATATCAGCTTCACACAAAGTCATAAGGTCATCAATGTCGTCGCCCGCTTCATACAACAATCTTCTTACAGCAGAATCTGTAACAATATCCTCAGCTAAAACGATAGGTCTCAGATGTAGCAATACCATTTTTTTTACAAACTCCATTTTGTCATTCAATGGCAATTTCATCTTCCTGAAAATTTTTGGAACCATTTTAGCACCTAAAAATTCATGTGCATGAAAAGACCAACCGGTTTTCGGATCGAACTTTTTGGTGGCAGGTTTAGCAATGTCGTGCAAAATAGCAGCCCATCTCAACCAGAGGTCATCTGTCTTCTCCGAAACATTATCCAAAACTTGTAAAGTGTGATAAAAATTATTTTTATGCCCTTTACCATCAATGATTTCCGATCCTTTTAAATCCATAAATGAAGGGAATATCAGTTGCAACAAGCCTGCATCATCCAACAATTTAAAACCCATTGAAGGTTTCTCCGACAGAATTATTTTATTCAGTTCTTCATTAATTCGCTCCTTCGAAACAATTTCAATTCGGTGCGTATTTCTTTTTATGGCCTTAAAAGTTTCAGGAAATATGGAAAATTTAAGTTGGCTGGCAAATCGAATGGCTCTCATCATCCGCAATGGATCGTCCGAAAAAGTAATATCCGGATCTAATGGAGTACGTATTATTTTATCGTGAAGATCTTGTAATCCGTTAAAAGGATCACTTAGTTCAGCAAAAGTATCTTTATTCAAACTTAAGGCTAAGGTATTAATGGTAAAGTCCCTCCTATTCTGATCATCCTCCAAACTCCCATCTTCAACAATGGGTTTACGAGAGTCGAGTCGATAAGATTCTTTCCTGGCTCCGACAAATTCAACTTCAAGATCTGCAAACCTTAACATGGCCGTCCCGAAGTTTTTAAAATATTTGGCTTCTCCCTCTTTTCCAATCTTAGTCGCTACTTGTCTGGCAAGCTCAATACCACTGCCTAAAACCACCACATCTATATCCTTCGAAATTCTTTCTAAAAAAAGATCCCTAACAAAACCGCCAATGACCCAGGCAGAATTGTTTAACTCTGTAGCGGTTTCGGAGATAACCTGAAATGCTTTATGCGCTAACTGTTTTTCAAACAAATTGTAAATTTTATTTCCAATTACAAAATTATTAAAATTTACTTAGGTAGAATGAGTAAAAATTATGTATTGATTGTAAATTGAATTTTTTTGTTTTATATCTTTGATGCTATATTTTAAGGATCAAATAAACACTTAAATTTTAGTTAATTATGGCAAACAAAAAAGATATTGCTCTTTCTTCGCAAATCGACGAAGGAATGGTATCATTAGCGCTCCGAAGTGTTGTTGTCAGTTGTGTGTATGAGGGAAACCAAAAAGTTAAGTTTAAAAGAAAAAACTGGTCTTCCTCCTAAATCATCCTTTATTTCCAAAAATCCCGTAAGAATTTCATATTCTTTTCCCTTCTAAAATCTGATCAGTTCTCAACTGTGTCTGTTTGCCCGAGGGAAACAAACCTATAATTTTCTTTGAATCAGGGATTGATAGCAATAATTTTGTAAAAAAACTTTAAACTTTTCCGATGATCATAATCGGAACAACCAATTAAAAGACAATAAAAAAGGCATATAAAATGAAAAATTCACATACAGCAACGATGAAAGAAACTGAAGTAGCAGGAATTGCAAGAAAAATAAAATTTAGCGATACAGATCTTAAGCAGATGATGGATCGACATCACTACACCGAAGAGGTTAGGGAAATCATCCAAAAGGAAAATCTTTTACCTAAAGGACTTTTATCCCGTATCCAAAGTAACTACCCACAACATTCAGGTTTGATGGAAAACACCGAATTTATGTTTACCACAAAGAATAAATATGTTGGGCTGAAAGGATTTAAAGAAATCGTGGAAATCTTAAGTGAAAATGGTATCGATATCGGTTTCATTCAGGAACGAGAACTTTTCATTAAAGTTTACCGATTCATGGTTACCAAACATGTTTTGAATACCATCAACTGGAATAATTTCGCTAAAGATTCTGTTTTCCAACTGGTATTCCCGCAGCCGGGTATGATTTTACCTGAAGAAACCCAAATGTACATCAATGCCAAAACAGAGGCAGAACGAGAGAAAATTATCGCTGATTACATGGAGAAAACAAATCCACACGACGGTAAACAACAGCTCAACAAACCTTCATTTAAAAATGAAAATTGTGAAACTGAGCTTCTCGAAGGAAGCCAGCATAAATATCCACAATGCCAGTTAATTTTTGACAAGACCACTCAAAGTTGTTTTGCTTTTTGTACTTACTGTTTCCGCCATGCGCAAGTTAGAGGCGACGAGGATATGTTTGTTCAAAACGAAATTAAACCTGTTCACGACTACATGAAACTGCACAAAGAAGTGAGCGACATGTTGCTTACAGGTGGTGATGCGGGTTACATGCCACACGACAGGCTGGAGCAATACCTGCTTCCTTTAATTGAAGATGAAGAACTAGATCATGTAAGAACTTTAAGAATCGGAACCAGATCTCTGACTTTCGAACCGGAAATGTATATCCGCAACGATTACAACAAAACTCTTAAACTGTTTCAAAAAATAATTGATAACGGAGTGCAGGTTGTGTTGATGTCGCATTTTTCAACGCCTCGAGAATTACTGAATCCAACAACCATTGCTGCCATCCGAAGGCTTCGAGCCCATGGTATCGTAATTAAAAGTCAAAGTCCGGTTATGAACCACATCAGTTTGTTTACCGATGATAAGGGAAAGGTCGACATTGATCGTTCTGCTCAAAACTGGATCGATTTAGGAAATATTTTCGCCATGCTTTCTGTCGGGTTCCATTCAATGTATTGTGCGAGACCAACCGGAGAGCATCACTACTTTACCGTACCATTGGCCGAACTAAACAAAATTTTCAGCAAAGTTTACCGCTCTTTAGCTTCAATCAACCGTCCGTCAAGGTATATCACCATGACCTCCTCTGCAGGAAAAACTTCTATTTTAGGAGAAGTTGAAGTGAATGGCCAAAAAGCATATGCCCTAAAATTTAATGAAAGCAGAAACATGGAATGGATGGACAAAGTATTTTTGGCTAAATACGATGAGAAAGAAAACACCGTTGAGAAGCTTGTTCCTTTTGATACCGATCAGTATTTTTTCGAGGGTGAATTAAAAGAAATTGAGCAATCGCTAAATGATTCATTAAAATCGACAAAAAAATAGTTACATCTATTCATACCTCATTAATATGATAAATAAAATTTGTAAATCCGCCTCTGAAGCCGTTGCCGAAATCTTTGATGGAGCAACGGTGATGATTGGAGGGTTTGGAGAAGCAGGCAGTCCCATCGAACTCATTCATGCTTTGATTGATCACGGTGCTAAAAACCTCACAGTAGTTAGCAACAATACCGGTAGCGGCCATGTTGGTCTTGCTGCCCTAATTGAAAACCGACAGGTAAGTAAAATGATTTGTTCCTTTCCACGAACTGCCAATTCAACCGTATTTCCTGAATTGTACAATGCCGGAGAAATCGAGCTAGAACTTGTTCCTCAAGGAACTTTGGCAGAACGAATCAGAGCAGGAGGAGCTGGCATTCCAGCATTCTACACGCCCGCTTCAGTGAATACTCCATTAGCTGAGGGCAAAGAATCTCGTGAGTTTAACGGAGAAACTTATGTGATGGAATACGGAATCAGAGCCGATTTTTCATTGGTAAAATGTAAAAGTGCAGATCGATACGGAAATTTAATCTACAATAAAACTGCCCGAAATTTTGGGCCTATCATGTGTACAGCAGCTGAAACCACCATCGTTCAGGCAAAAAATATTGTTGATCTGGGTGATTTAGATCCGGAATGTGTTGTTACACCGGGCGTTTTTGTAAAAAAAGTTGTGGAAGTTACTAACCCAATGGAAGAATCAAAATTGGTTAAAGAAGAAAGGAAGTATCCATGGTAGATTTAGAAATTTTAAAAGGTTGGGATCGCAACCAAATGGCACAAAAAACTGCGCTTGATATCAATGATGGAGCTTACGTGAATCTTGGAATCGGCATCCCTGAATTGGTTGCCGGATTTGTTCCTGAGGGACGGGAAGTAATTTATCATACGGAGAATGGTCTCTTAGGCATGGGGCCAATTCCTGAAGCCGGAGAAGAAGATCCTGAATTAATTAATGCCGGAAAAAAGAATGTTACGGCCATTAAAGGAGCTTGCTATTTTCATCATGCCGATAGTTTTACCATGATCAGAGGGAAACATATTGATCTTTGTGTTTTAGGAGCCATGCAGGTTTCTGAAGATGGCGATTTGGCTAATTGGTCGACCGGAGCCCCTGATGCGATTCCAGCTGTTGGCGGCGCCATGGATTTAGTGGCAGGAGTTAAAACAATTTTTGTAATCACTCAACATACCACCAAAAAGGGAGAACCAAAAATCGTGAAAGAATGCACTTACCCGCTCACAGGAAAAAGAGTGGTTGACAGAATTTACACCAACCTCGCAATTATCGACGTTACGGATAACGGGTTATTTGTAAAAGAAATAGCACCTGGTGTTTCCTTTGAGCAGTTGCAGGAACGTACTGCCGCAAAACTTTATCAATACTAAATTTCGACTAATTATATCTTTTAAAAATTCTATATTTATTAAAGATGAGTATTCAACAAAAAACAAATGAAGAACTCTATCATCAGGCACTTGAAGTAATCCCTGGTGGAGTTAGTCGAAATACCGTATTTCGAAAACCATTTCCGCATTATGCAGCTGACGCCTCCGGATGTTACGTGAACGGAATTGATGGTGCAAGGCGAATTGACTTTGCCAACAACATGGCTGCTTTAATTCATGGGCATGCCTACCCACCCATTGTAGAAGCAGTAATCGAGCAATTAAAAAAAGGAACCGCCTATACCATGGCTACAGAGGCCGAGGTAAAATTTGCGCAGTTGCTTTGCGAACGATCTGTTGGATTTGAAAAAATCCGTTTTGTTAATTCAGGCACCGAAGCAGTAATGGCCTCCATTAAAGCATCACGAGCATTTACGGGTCGTCCCAAAATTGCAAAAGCAGAGGGTGCCTACCACGGAACCTACGATTATGCTGAGGTTAGCCAAACTGCCAATCCAACAAACTGGGGCAGCATCGACAAGCCTAACAGTGTTCAGGTTGCCAATCGAACTCCTCAAAGTGTTTTGGATGATGTTGTTGTTTTTCCGTACAACGATATCAAAAGAACCCTTGCAATACTTGATCAAGAAGCAGATGAAATAGCCTGTGTGTTAATTGATCCTGTGCCGCATAGGGTTGGATTGGTGAAAGGGACCAACGAATTTATTGAAGCCGTTTATAATTGGACCAGAAAAAATGGAGCATTACTGGTATTTGATGAAGTAGTAACCTATCGTGTAAATTACGGAGGAACACAGGAAAATCACACTGTAAAGCCTGACCTAACGGCACTCGGAAAAATTATTGGTGGTGGATTTCCTGTTGGAGCCTTTACTGGTCGATCGGACATCATGAAGGTATTGGATCCAAGAGAAAGCAAAATGCTTTTCCCTCATTCTGGAACATTCTCCGCTAACCCAATCACCATGACAGCCGGTTACACAGCCATGAAGTTATTTGACCGTGAGGCTGTTGATAAAATTAACAAGCTTACCAGTACAGCAATCAGGCAAATTGAGGAAGTAATTAAACTGGCAGATGTGCCTGTTACCATAACCGGTGCTGGATCGATGTTCAGGATACACCTGAGGCCGGAAGCACCTTCCACTTATCGTGAAACTTATCAATCACCAGAACAGGTTGTACTGGTAAATGAATTACTCGATTATCTTTTTATCGAGGAAAATATCATGATGATCAATACCTGTGCATGTATGTTTTCCACGGTCATCACTCAAAAAGAAGTTGACCGCTTAAGTGAAGCACTTTTTAATGGATTCAAAATCATAAAATCAAGACTTGTAAAATTACATTCATAAACTTATAGATTTAGCTATGGCAGAAGTATTTATTTGCGACGCAATCAGGACTCCCGTTGGACGTTACGGAGGTAGTCTTTCATCAGTAAGGGCAGACGATCTTGCTGCAATTCCTTTAAAAGCCTTAATGGAAAGAAATCCAAACATTGATTGGGCCGCAGTAGATGACGTGATTTTGGGATGTGCCAATCAGGCTGGTGAGGACAATCGTAATGTAGCACGAATGTCTCTTTTATTGGCAGGCTATCCTGAAACTGTTCCTGGCACTACCATGAATAGGCTTTGTGGTTCAGGGATGGATGCAGTTGGTACGGCAGCCAGAGCAATCAGATCCGGTGAAGCTGAAATCATCATCGCCGGAGGAGTTGAGAGCATGTCACGTGCTCCTTTTGTCATGGGCAAAGCAGAAGGTGCATTTTCTCGTACACAAAAATTTTATGATACAACCATGGGTTGGCGTTTCATAAATAAAGCACTCGATAAAATGTATGGCACTGAAAACATGATTCAAACAGCTGAAAATATTGCCAAAGATTTTAATATCAGTCGGGCGGATCAGGATAAATTTGCCCAATGGAGTCAGGAAAAGGCTGCAAAGGCGCAAGCCAATGGAACGATGGACAGAGAGCTAATTCCTGTTAGTATTCCACAAAGAAAAGGAGATCCGATTGTTGTTACCACAGACGAACATCCACGCCTATCAAATCTTGAAAAACTGGCAACTTTAAAACCAGTGCTTGGAACTGATTGTGTGGTAACAGCAGGGAATGCATCAGGCATAAATGATGGTGCAGCTGCCTTAATTATTGCTTCCGAAAAAGCGGTTAAAGAATACAATTTGAAACCATTGGCAAAAATATTAGGAATGAAAACAGACGGTGTACTACCACGGATTATGGGCATGGGTCCGGTTCCGGCAACTAATAAAATCCTGAAACATTTAGGTTTGTCACTTAATGACATGGATCTAATTGAGTTAAACGAAGCTTTCGCTGCACAAGCATTAGGATGCAGTCGTGAGTTAGGTTTGGCTGATGATGACCCCCGTATCAATCCACAAGGAGGTGCCATTGCTTTGGGGCATCCTTTAGGCATGAGTGGTGCACGAATAATTACCACCGCTGTTCATCAATTACAACATTCTAATTCAAAAAAGGCGCTATGTACCATGTGTATTGGTGTTGGCCAGGGTATTGCTGTTGTGCTTGATAAGGTTTAGATCTGAATACTTGTGACGTAAAACAAGTTAAAAGCTGCCTGTTTGGCAGCTTTTTTATTGAAACTTGCTTTGGAATCAATATTGTTTATAATTTTACATAAGGTTCAACAACAAGAATGAATAATGATGAACGAAGAACAAAGAGAATCGTTAAAGCGAAACATGGACGAGCTTATCCGCTTGTTTAAAAAAATTAAGGATAAAAGTGTATTTGACAACCTACCCGGGGTTGATAAAATGTTTATTCAAAATTTCGACTTGCTGGTTCAGAATTATGATGAGATTAAAGAAGACCTTTCTGAACAATTACTCAGTCAGTTTGGTGCCCCCATACATAAAATGATTGAGGATATTGTTAAAAAACTGAAAGCAGAATTAGGAGAAGAATATTCCTCAACTACTGAAGAAATAGCTGATCGCTCTGTTAAGGGACAAAAAGTATTAATTACTCCTGAACCCAGAAATATTGATGATGAAATAAAAATCATCGACGATCAACTTAATAAATCACAACTCACACCCGAACAGATTGACAGGTTATTGGATAGAAGATCAGATTTAAAAAAGAAGAAGGCTCAAATTAGTTAAACTCGTTTTTGATTGTAATAAATCCCGGATAAACAATTTCACGATTTGCAACCAATATAGTGGGTTTGGCTCTTAAAATGATATTGGTAGGTTCATTTGCACTCCCAACCAGGTTAAAAACCATATTCAGTAAACTATTTCCCGACTCTTTGGTAAAGATTTCCTTTAGGTTAACCGACAACAGCAAAGGTAAGTTCCCTGTTTCATTAGGCGGAATTTCAATTCGTTGAGTTAAAACACCCTCAGTAACCTGAGTCTCATCGATGTACAATTGCCAGACAAATCGGTTCATGGCCGCTTGATTTTGATTGGGGTTTTTAACCTGAACATTCAAAATAAATTCTAAAGGCAGTTCGTTGGAAGCAAGGGCAGCCGTTAGCCTGGCCGCGTCAAAAAAGTTTAAATCCGAAATTGATTTCTTCTCTTGAATATCGATGCCAGCAATACGCAAATCATTGATGGTATGCAGCCGGAATTTACATTTGTTGAAATTACCAAGTTCAGCTGCCTGCTGCAATACCTCGCACGAGCTTACACCAACAAACACAAGCAGCATCAATAAATATTTAACTTTATTCATGAATTTTTAATGTTAAATGGCTATCCTAAATTACTCATTTTTTACCAGCCTGAGTCTCCATAAATTTTAATTCGTTTTTGTCGAAGGTATAAACAGGTTTCATAGCTTTGTCTATCAATCGATAAATATTGGAATTAAATGCTTATTTAAAAGCAATTTTACAGCTATTTTATGTTATACATTTCACGTCCGGAAACAGATCCTTATTTCAATATCGCTGCTGAAGAGTACGTTCTTAAGGAATTTTCGGACGACGTGTTTATGTTATGGCAAAATGAGCCTTCCATCATCGTGGGCAAACACCAAAACACACTGGCCGAAATTAATTACCAATACATTCAAAAAAACAAACTTCCTGTAATCAGAAGAATTACGGGTGGAGGAACTGTTTACCATGATTTAGGCAATCTTAATTTTAGTTTTATTAAAAGTGGAAAAAGAAATGAATTGGTCAATTTTAAAGCCTTTACCGATCCTGTCATTTCCGCACTTAAAACCATGGGAGTTAACGCCAAATTTGAAGGCAAAAATGACTTACGCGTTGAAGGAAAGAAGATTTCGGGCAATGCGGAACACGTTTATAAAAACAGGGTGCTTCACCACGGAACCTTACTTTTCTCTTCCGAATTAACAAAACTGAATGAATCAATTTTGGCTCAAACTCAAAATTTTAAAGACAAAGCAGTTAAATCTAATCGAAGTGAAGTCGCGAATATTTCAGATTTCCTGAAATCACCCATGAGTTTTGAAACTTTTCGCGATGAAATTCTTAAGCAAATCATGCTCGAGGATACCGAAGCTGTTTTGCATGCTTTCACTGAGAAAGACAAACAAAAAATCCATGAATTAGTTGCTTCAAAATATGCAAAATGGGCATGGAATTACGGGTATTCACCAAAATATGTTCTATCAAAAGAAATTCGATTCGGAAACTTTAGTTCAAAAGTTCAAATAATTGTTAAAGATGGAATCATTATCAATCTTATCTTTGAGGAACTAAACACTCAGCATAAAACTGCAATTTTACTAAAAACACTACTAACAGAATCGCCTCATGAACCAAACGAAATTAAAATGCGTCTCCTGAACGATTCATCCTTCTTAAAAGATGAAAAAAAAACTTTAACACTTTTACAAACCTTATTTTAAGCAAAATGAAACTCGATCATATTTTTTTAAAACTTTGGGCAGATTATGCCGGACTCAATCCTTCCGTTCAACGCATTCGTGACTTATTTGAAAAAGAAGGCGAAACCGTCTTGAACGATCACATTGCTTTCAGAACCTTCGATCATCCTTCGATGAATATTGAAGTTTTGTCAGCTTTGTTTTTAAAACATGGTTATGTCGAAAAACAAGATTATCATTTCGAAGAGAAGCATCTTTATGCGAAACATTACGAACATGCTGCTATTCCAAATGCTCCTCGCGTTTTTATCAGCGAATTAAAACTGAAGGATTTCAGTCCACAACTTCAGCGGCTGGTGAGTGATGCCATCCAATCGGTGCCCATGAGTACTTTCTCAGATGAAAATTTACTTTTTAATGGCCGTGTTTGGGAACTTCCGTCATTTGAAGTCTACAACACTTTAAGAAACGAATCGGAATATGCCGCCTGGCTTTATATTTTTGGTTTTAGAGCAAATCATTTTACGGTTAGTGTAAACGATTTAAAAAAAATAGATACTGTTGAAAAAGCAAATAGCTTCTTAAAAAAGAATGGATTTCTGATTAACGATTCGGGAGGAGAAATAAAAGGTTCACCTTCTGAACTCCTTGAGCAATCGAGCATCAAATCTGTAACTATCCAGGTTGAATTTAAGGAAGGAATTTATGATATCCCAGGATGTTACTACGAATTTGCGAAAAGATATCCTGATGCAGATGGAAATCTATACTCAGGCTTTATTGCCAAATCGGCCGATAAAATTTTTGAAAGTACCAATTTTTATAAATAAAGAAGAAAAATAAAAGCCAGAATTTCAGGCATGATGGAAGAACAATTTAAGCAGCTCAGGCACTCATTTAAAGGGGATATTTTTACCGATAAAACCATGCGTATTTTATATGCCACTGATGCTTCAGCTTATCGGGAAGTGCCCCTGGCAGTTGTTCGACCAAAAGATAAGGAAGATATTAAATCCATCATCCGATTTGCAAAGAAAAATAAAACTTCCATCATTCCCCGAACGGCCGGGACTTCACTTGCCGGGCAGGTGGTTGGAAACGGGATGGTAGTAGATGTATCAAAGTACATGAACCGAATTTTGGAGTTGAATGAGAAAGAACATTGGATAAGGGTTCAGCCGGGTGTTGTGCTGGATGAGTTGAATCAATTTTTGGCACCTAAAAACCTATTCTTTGGTCCTGAAACTTCAACGGCCAACCGCTGCATGATTGGCGGCATGGTAGGCAACAATGCCTGTGGGGCACATTCATTAATATACGGGAGTACCCGAAATCACACCCTGGCAGTTAAAACCATTTTAAGCGATGGTTCGGAAGTTGAATTTAAAGAGTTAAGCCAGGCAGATTTTATCAAAAAGTGTGAAGGCGATACTTTGGAAAGCCGGATTTACCAGCAGATCAACTCCATGCTTTCAAAGCCTGAAAACCATAAAGAAATCAGAAATGAATTTCCCGATCCAAAAGTTGAAAGAAGAAATACCGGCTATGCCATTGATTTACTTTTAGAAACCAATCTTTTTAGCGAGAACTCAGAAAATTTTAATTTTTCAAAACTGATTGCAGGATCAGAAGGCACACTGGCTTTTATGACAGAGATTAAATTAAACCTGGTTCCCCTCCCACCCCCTGAAAAGATTTTGGTTTGCATCCATTTCAACTCCATAAAAGAGGCACTGTTGGCGAACATAGTCACTTTAAAACATGAGCCGGCTTCCATTGAATTAATGGACAACATCATCCTGGAATGCACCAAAGACAACCTGAGCCAGCAAAAAAACCGTTTCTTTTTAAAAGGCGATCCGGCAGTTATTTTAATTGTTGAGTTTACAGGCACTGCTGTTGATGAACTAAAATCCAGGGCGAGCAAACTCGAAGATGATTTACGCAAAAAAAACTTAGGATATCATTTCCCGGTAATCGAAGATGAAGATATGGCTAAAGTCTGGCAACTTCGTAAAGCCGGACTGGGTTTGCTTTCAAACATTCCGGGTGATGCTAAACCAGCCCCGGTAGTTGAAGATACGGCCGTTAGCCCTGATGTTCTACCTGAATACATTGAAGAGTTTGATCAGTTGTTAAAAAAGCACGGCTTGTCTTGTGTTTATTACGCCCACGTAGCCACAGGAGAATTGCATCTTCGACCTGTTCTAAATTTAAAGACAAAGGAAGGTATTGAGTTGTTCCATACCATTGCTTTGGAAACAGCAAAACTGGTTAAGAAATACAAAGGCTCCTTAAGCGGTGAACATGGTGATGGCCGATTAAGAGGAGAATTTATTCCGTTGATGATTGGTGAGAAAAATTATCAATTGTTGAAAGACATCAAAAACACCTGGGATCCTGATCAAATTTTCAATCCTCAAAAAATTGTTGACACTCCTAAAATGAATACCAGCCTACGGTATGAAGCAGGAACTGTAACCAAACCCATTGACACCATTTTTGATTTCTCAAAGGAACAGGGGATTTTACGCGCTGCTGAAAAATGCAACAGCTCTGGCGATTGCCGAAAGTCGGAATTGATTGGCGGTATCATGTGCCCTAGTTTTATGGCTACCCGAGATGAAAAAAACTCCACCCGGGCCCGGGCCAATATTCTTCGCGAATTCTTAACGAAATCGACTAAACAAAATCCTTTCGACCATCAGGAAATTTATGAAGTGATGGACTTATGTCTGTCTTGCAAAGGCTGTAAATCCGAATGCCCTTCAAGGCGTTGACATTAGCAAGTACAAGGCTGAATTTCAGCAGCACTACTACGATACTAATGGGGTTCCTTTTAGGACTAAACTCATCGCCAATATTTCTCAAATCAATAAACTGGGAATGATATGGCCATCCCTTTTTAATTTCTTTGTTTCAAATCCAGCTTTATCCAAATTGGTTAAATCCGTATTGGGCTTCGCACCAAAAAGAAGTATTCCTACCTTAGCTAAGATCACCCTCAAATCATGGTTAGCCAAGGAAACGAAAGACAAAAACCAGGAATTTCGAAACGGGAAAATTTATTTGTTTGCTGATGAATTTACCAATTACAACGATGTTGAGATTGGGATTAAAGCCATCAAACTTTTAAACAAACTTGGCTACGAAGTGGAGATTCCAAAGCATGAAATAAGTGGCCGGACTTACCTTTCAAAAGGACTGCTTCGAAAAGCGAAAAAGATAGCCAATAAAAATGTAGAATTGTTGGGCGATATCGTTTCAAGTGAACATCCTTTGATTGGAATCGAACCTTCCGGCATCCTCACTTTCAGGGATGAGTACCCTGAACTGGTTGATAAAGACCTGCTTAAAAAATCCAAAGAGCTTAAAAAGAATTGCCTTTTGTTTGATGAGTTTTTTATGCAGGAAGTGGAGAAAAATAAAATTAAAGTCGATAGTTTCACAAAAAATGCGGTTGAAATTAAAGTGCATGGGCACTGTCACCAAAAAGCACTGGCGAGCATGAAACCTACCCACCAAATGCTTGCTTTTCCAACAAACTACAAAATTGAGGAAATTAAATCAGGGTGTTGTGGCATGGCAGGTTCTTTCGGTTACGAAAAAGAACATTACGATTTATCGATGAAAGTTGGAGAATTGGTACTTTTCACTGAAGTAAAAAAGGCTGCCAAAGAAATTTTAATCTCTGCACCTGGCACCAGTTGCCGTCATCAAATTAAGGATGGGACGGGCAGAACCGCTTTTCATCCGATTGAGATTATGCACGATGCGCTTGAAATGACTAATGACAATTGAATAATGTAAATTAAAAAATAGTTTTGTGCGTAGGCACAAGATTCCGCGATGTCAGGGAGTGGCATGTGGGCTTTGCCCACCGTAGTGAAACGGAGGCTGGAAGGCTTGGATCGGAATCTTTTGACTTTTTGGTTCTTTTGTGTCAAGACAAAAGAACGGTGAATCAAAAACAATCTTGATAACTACTCCGTTCATTTTCTTTGCTCATCCAAAGAAAACGAACCAAAAGAAAAGATGCTTTTTCGAAGGTATTTTTTGTGTTATACATAAAAACCAGTTTTATTTTCCTGAATTTTTCATACTTCAAAATATCGAACCGAAAAATAAAACTTATACTGCGAAAAAGATTTAAAGTAATGCTAACAAATCCAGTTCGTGTATTTGCAAGTGTCTCAATCATTGGCTGTGTCAAGCAGACTTCTCATTTCCAAATTAGCACACTTGCCTGCTGCAAGCAGGTTGTCAAATCTTCAAATTAAATTTTCTATCTTTGGCCAACAACCTAATCTTTATCTATCATGCTTACCTTTTTATTAATGATCGGTGTTTTTGTTGGTTACATTTTAATGTACCGTTTGTATGGCCGATACATCTCAACCAAAATTTTTAAACTTAATGAAAATGCCAAAGTCCCTGCACACGAGCAGGAGGACGGTGTTGATTTTGTTCCTTCAAAAAAAGAAGTTGTGTTTGGTCACCACTTTGCATCCATTGCAGGTACCGGACCTATCGTTGGGCCAGCCATTGCAGTCATCTGGGGTTGGGTGCCGGCTGTGATCTGTGTTTTTGTAGGTAGCATTTTTATTGGTGCCGTTCACGATTTTGGAGTACTCATTGTTTCGCTTCGTAACCGTGGGGTTTCCATTGCTAAATTCACAGAAAAATACATTAATCCGCGAACAAAATTTTTCTTTTTTATCATTGGTTTTTTTGAATTATGGTTATTCATCTCCATACTTGGTTTAGTTATGGCAGTGATTTTTGATTTATTCCCGGGATCGGTACTTCCGGTTTGGCTAGAAATTCCGATTGCAATGGCCTTGGGATTTCAGGTATTTAAAAAAGGGAAGAACCTTTTAAAATGGAGCATTTTTGCAGTAGTCATCATGTACCTGACTGTTGTACTCGGAAATTACTTCCCCATCCAAATTACTGAGTTTATGGGTATCCCTGCAACAGGTGTTTGGACCATCATTTTATTGATTTATGCTTACATCGCTTCGGTTCTGCCGGTTAACAGATTACTTCAACCAAGAGATTTAATTAATTCGCATCAGCTACTCATTGCCATGGGGCTGCTGATTATCGGTATCGCAGTATCCACTTTTCTTAGTGATTTAGAATTTGTAGCACCCACCCTTAACATGCATCCACAGGGTGCACCACCCATCTGGCCATTTTTATTTGTTATCATTGCCTGTGGGGCAGTTTCTGGTTTTCATGCCATTGTTTCATCGGGAACTTCCGCTAAGCAACTTAACAATGAAACCGACGGACTTTTTGTAGGTTACGGGAGTATGTTATTGGAAGGTGGTCTTGCCATTTTAGTAATTATTGCGGTAACCGCAGGAATTGGTTTAGGATACGAAAATGCAAATGGAGATTTCTTGGTGGGAACCCAAGCCTGGACCAGCCATTATGCCTCGTGGGCATCGGTACAAGGGCTTGGATCAAAAATTAGTGCCTTCGTAATTGGCTCTGCCAACATGATTGCCAGCATAGGCATACCGCGCGAAATTGCCATCGTAATCATGGGCGTTTTTGTAGCTTCTTTTGCCGGCACCAGTCTGGATACCTCTACTCGGTTACAGCGTTATTTTGTAAGTGAGTTAATTCCGAGTAAAGGCAAGAAACAGAATATCTTTCAGAATCGTTATTTCACCACTTTTTTAGTGATTGGTTCTGCCATGCTTTTAGCTTTCAATACGGGAGCAGATGGAAAGGGAGCCTTAAAATTATGGCCGCTGTTTGCAACCATTAATCAAATTTTAGCTACGCTGGCACTTATTGTTTTAAGTATTTACCTAAAACGCAAAGGTGGTTTTATATGGCTAATCACAGGCATACCTGCTATCTTCATGGGCTTGGTTACCATTTGGGCTGCAATTGCTAACCAAATTAATTTTTACGAGCAAGGCAGTTTGCTTCTGCAAGTCGTGAATTTCATTGTAACTATTCTTGCTTTGGCCGTTACAGTTGAAGGGGTGGTGAGTTTCTTTAAGAAACCTAAGAAAATAGAATTATAACACAAGACATCTCGACTTCATTTCGACAGGCTCAATGGGCCTCTCGATGTGACCACACAACTAATGTGAATTTTTCAATTTTCGATTTAATTGGAATAGTTGATGTATTGCTCGATTGTTTCACTGTTTCATTGTAAAAAAACAAATGTAAGGTCATTTTGAATTTATTTCAGAATCTAAGGTTGAAATTCCGGAACCCCGCCTGACCGGCCCGGCAGGAATTCCGGAATGACGATATATCTTCGGGGATGAGACATCTCGACTAGGCTCGATGTGACAAATGTGTCGTTATGAAACTTCAGACACAAGCATAAAAAAGTCCTGCCGTTTGGCAGGACTTTTTAGAAGTATAGAGATGATAAATTTATTTATCTTCTTTTTTCGCTTTGGCGGCAGCTTTCTTTTCGGAAGCTTCCATTGCTGTTTTTAGCTGTGATAGGGCATCAAGATCTCCAAGTGTGGTTTTCTCAATGTTGTCGGCCATTTTCTTAACAGCTTTCTGATTAGATCGCTCAGCAGTTCTCGTCTTAGCATTTTCTTTTGCTCTTTCAGCATTCACCACATCCTGGTAAATTTTAGTGTGAGAAAGAATAATTTTCTTGCTTTCTTTAGAGAATTCAATCACTTTGAAATCTAGAGTATCATCAACCTTAGGTGAAGTTTTATCCTCTTTTGCCAGATGACGAGTAGGAACAAAACCTTCAACACCGTAAGGTAATGAAATAACAGCACCTTTTTCGTTGATTGATAAGATAGCACCACTATGAACAGAATTCATGGTGAATACAGTTTCGAATACATCCCAAGGATTTTCTTCCAATTGCTTGTGTCCTAAACTTAATCTTCTGTTTTCTTCATCTACCTCCAAAACAACAACCTCAATCTTCTCACCTATCTTGGTGAACTCGGCTGGATGCTTGATTTTCTTAGACCATGACAAATCAGAGATATGGATTAATCCATCAACACCTTCTTCTAGCTCAACAAAAATACCGAAGTTGGTGAAGTTTCTAACAGTAGCAGTATGCTTAGAATCTTTTGGATATCTGTCAGTGATATTTGCCCATGGATCAACAATTAATTGTTTCATTCCAAGAGACATTTTGCGTTCTTCACGATCAAGTGTAAGAATTTGTGCTTCGATTTCATCACCTACTTTTAAGAAATCCTGAGCAGTTCTTAAATGCTGCGACCATGACATTTCAGAAACGTGAATTAAACCTTCAACACCAGGAGCGATCTCGATAAATGCACCGTAATCAGCGATTACAACAACCTTACCTTTAACTTTATCTTCAACTTTTAATTTCTCATCAAGGGCATCCCATGGATGAGGAGTTAATTGTTTCAGACCAAGTGCAATTCGTTTCTTGTTATCATCAAAGTCAAGAATAACAATCTTCAATTTCTGATCGAGTTCAACAATTTCTTCCGGATGATTAATTCTTCCCCAAGAAAGGTCGGTAATGTGAATTAAACCGTCAACACCACCTAAGTCGATGAATACACCGTAAGAAGTGATATTTTTAACAGTTCCTTCCAATACCTGTCCTTTTTCAAGTTTAGAAATAATTTCTGCTTTTTGATGTTCTAGTTCGTCCTCAATTAATGCTTTGTGGGAAACTACAACATTTTTATATTCGTGGTTGATTTTAACCACTTTGAATTCCATTGTTTTATCAACATAGATATCGTAATCGCGAATAGGTTTCACATCAATTTGTGAACCTGGAAGGAAAGCTTCGATACCAAATACATCCACAATTAAACCACCTTTAGTACGGCATTTAACGTATCCATTGATAACTTCTTCTTTTTCGTAACATTCATTTACTCGATCCCAAGATCTTAATGTACGTGCTTTTTTGTGTGAAAGGATCAACTGACCATTAGGGTCTTCTTGACTTTCAACATAAACTTCAACACTATCACCAAGTTTTAGATCAGGGTTGTAACGTAATTCATTCAAAGGAATAACTCCGTCGGATTTGAAGCCAATGTTCACAACAATCTCACGATTATTCATTCCAACAACAGTTCCATCAACTACTTCATGTTCAACAATGGCACTGAAAGTATCATTATAAACATTTTCTAGTCTGGTTCTTTCGTCGGCTGAGTATGCTTCGTGTTTTTTACCGATGGCATCCCAATCAAATTCTTCAGGAACTTTTTCTTCTTTTACTTCAGCTACAACTTCTTCTTTTTCGGCTTCGGCAGCTTTTTCAGCTTCAGCAACTACTTCTTCTTTTACTTCTGCTTCTGCAACAACTTCCTTCTCAGTTTTAGTCTCTTCAGGAGCTACTTCTTCAGCAACTACTTCAGTTTCTTCTTTCTTCACTTCTGCTTCAACTTCTTGTTTGGATTCTTCTTTTACCTCTACTTCTGCTTTTTCTACAGACTCTTCAGCCTTAACTTCTTCAGTCTTTTCAGCTTCGTTCTCGAGGTTTTCTTTGGTATCAGTCATTTAATTTACTTTTAACTTCTGTTTACAATTGCCCGGGTAGTTGTTAGCAGAATGGGTTAATAATCATTTTTTAAGTTTAAGATTTTGGGAACGAGTACGTTCTCACAATTCCGGGCCTCTCAAAATTAGCGTGCAAAATTAAACAATTTATTCAATATTTAAAAATATTAAGGCATTTAATATTGTAGACACAAATGCTTTATCTTTGCAAACTTTAATAACCTTTTAAACAATCAAGCATCATGGCATTAAATTGTGGCATCATCGGCATCACCAATATTGGTAAAACAACCATTTTTAACTGCATGTCGAACACCAAGGCTGAGGCCAGTAGTTTTGCTTTCAGTGCCACCAAATCGAATATTGGTAAAGTTGATGTGCCGGATAATCGATTATTTAAAATCGACTCATTGATAAAATCTGCAAAGGTGGTTCCGGCTACTGTTGAGATCATCGATTTGCCTGGACTTGCTAAAGGAGCGAACAAAGGAGAAGGTGTTGGAAATAAGTTTTTAGCCGACATCCAACAAATGGATGCTTTAATTCATGTGGTTCGTTGCTTTGATGATGAGAACCTGGCTCACATCGAGGGTTCAGTAAATCCTGTTCGCGATAAAGAAATTGTTGAGCTTGAATTACAGATCAGGGATTTAGATTTGGTAGAACGAAAAATTCAGCGACTTGAGAAACTAGTGAAAACCGGGGATAAGGATGCAAAAAAAGGGATAGAGGTTTTAAATATTTATAAAACCCATTTTGAAGATTTCAAGAATGCCCGAACAGCTCCTGTTTCAGAAGACAATCACCGTTTTATTGAGGATCTTTATCTTTTAACTGCCAAACCGGTAATTTATGTTTGCAATGTAGATGAAAATTCAGCAACCGGAGGAAACCAACATTCGCAGGCATTTATCGACAGTCTGGAAGAAGAAGATGCCGAAGTTTTAATTATTGCCGGAGCACTTGAAGCGGATATTGCTGATCTGGATGACGAACAGGATCGTTTGGAATTTCTGAAAGACGCCAATTTAGAAGAACCAGGTGTAAACAAACTTATTCAGGCAGCTTACAAAATCTTAAACCTGCAATCCTTTTTCACGGCAGGTCCAATGGAAGTCAAAGCCTGGACCATTAAAAAAGGGATGACTGCGCCTCAGGCAGCAGGAGTTATTCACAGTGACCTAGAGCGCGGATTTATCAGAGCTGAAGTAATGAAATATGATGACTTCATCAGTTTGGGTTCCGAACAGGCATGTAAAGATAAAGGCAAATTTCATGTGGAAGGTAAAAACTATGTGGTTGCTGATGGTGACATTTTACACATTCGTTTTAACGTTTAATATCATTCGTCTATTTTTTTGATTTCTGCGCTTCCGAAAGCAAATCATATTTACCAAATTTCCCTATCTTGGTTGTGTATTTACACCAAAATATACACTCATGAAAAACATTTTAACCACCTTATTCTTATTTTTCTGCATAACTTTATTTTCACAGACCGGAACTGAAATTTACTTATTCGACATTCAGGTTGAAAACCATCAAATTAGCCTTACAAATCCGCAAAACATAACCAATAGAGTAGGCTACGACAATCAGCCCAGTTTCCATTCAACTGAGCCCATCATTTACTTTTCATCATTTAATGCAGAAGGAAGAAGCGATATTAAATTTTATAACTACAGAACCAAAGAGACACAAAATTTTACCACAACCCATGAAAGGGAATATTCTCCAACCTTAACACCCGATGGTAAGTTTATCTCTTGTATTCTGCAACGAGATAACAATGCTCAGGACTTAGTGAAATACCCCATAGGTGGTGGTGAACCCATCATTTTAATAAAAGATGTTTTAGTTGGGTATCATGCCTGGATTGACAACTCCAAACTCATCACATTCATCTTAAATGACGACGGGCATGAGTTAAGACATTTTGATCTTAGCAATGGGAAAAATGAAATTATTACCACAAAAATTGGACGATCACTGCATAAAATCCCACATCAAAACCTCATGAGTTTTATTGATAAATCTGTTGATGAAAAGTGGACCATTAATAGTTTCGACCCATTAACAAAAAACAGTTCTGTTTTAACATCTACCCTACCCTCCAGAGAAGATATTTGCTGGACAAACAATGGTTTAGTAATTATGAGCGATGGTGATGATTTGTATTTTACCGACCCTCAATCTGATCAGGATTGGAAACAAGTTAAAATAAATCGAAATTCGATGGTAATGGAAGGAATTACACGCCTGGCAATCAATTCAACAAATACTAAACTAGCCATTGTGGTTAGTGAATAAGTAAGCACTAAAATTTTAATCTGCAACTTAAACTTTCTAACATTTTTCGCTTCTCATGATTTCTGTTTTATCATTTTTTAAAATCAACAAGTTCACACACTTTAAATTAATCATTGTATTTATTTATGTTGTAGTGTTTTCGTGGAGCGGCCAAGCTCAAAACAATAAAATCATTCATGCCAATCTCACAACTAATCCAATCAGATTAGATGGACATTTAGATGAAGATGCTTGGACAAAGGCAGTTAGAATCAAGAAATTTATTCAGCGGGAACAACAGGTTGGTGAACTATCCACTGAAAAAACTGAGGTAGCCATTCTGTATGACAAGAATAATTTATACCTCGGTGTTTGGTGTTACCAGAAAGATCCGAACAGCATACGAGCCAAATACATGCAACGCGATTTTGATTTTGAAGCTGAGGACAATTTTAAAGTAATCATCAGTACTTTTAACGATGGCAGAAATGGCTATTTATTTATTGTAAACCCAAACGGTGCAAGAGCAGATGCCCAGGTTTATGGACTTGAAGAAGAGAACATGAACTGGAATGGTGTATGGGATGTCAAAAGTAGAATAACCGAAGAAGGATGGTTTGCAGAAATTATAATTCCTTTTAGCACTTTTCAATTTAAAAAAACCGAAAAGCTGAGTTGGGGAATCAACTTTGAACGAGACATTGTTTCGAAAAATGAGCAAGTAACCTGGCAAGGTTGGAATCAAAATTACTCCATCAACAGTTTAGCTGCGGCCGGCACCCTTGAAGGGATTAGCAATATTGGTTACGCTAAGAAATTCGAACTCAAACCTTATATTCTTACCGGTTTTGAAAAAGAAGAAAATCTGAAATCGGAATATCCATTTAAACTAGGCTTTGATTTGAATGTGAACCTCTCCCCTACACTAAAGCTTAACCTGACCACCAATACAGATTTTGCGCAGGTTGAGGCTGATCGCATCGCGGTGAACCTTTCCAGATTCAACTTATTTTATCCCGAAAAGCGTGAATTCTTTTTGGAGGGCTACAATCAATTCTCGTTTAAGATGGGCTATGTAGATGATTTATTTTATACCCGAAAAATAGGAATTGAAAATTTAGAGCCAGTCCCGATCATGCTTGGTGCAAGATTAATTGGGAAAGTTGGCAAAAACAACATTAACTTTTTAAGCATACAGACAGAGAAACTCGACACCATACCGTCGACAAACAATTCAGTCTTTCGATACAAGTACGATATAGGCACACAATCCTATATCGGTGGCATTGTTACATCTAAAGCGAATAATGAATTCACCAATCTTGTAGTTGGTATAGACGGAAAATATTCAACATCAAAGTTTTTAAAGAATAAAAACCTCATCGTTTATGGAAGTCTTACAAAAAGTTTTGACGATCTAAAATCAAGTAATAATGCCTGGGCATTTAGATTTTATGTAGATTACCCTAACGATTTCATGGATCAGTATATCGGTGTAACAGCTATTTATGAAGATTTCAACCCCATGCTTGGATTTTTACAAAGATCAAATTACGAGTATATCAGATACAATTTCCGTTTAACACCGCGCTGGTTCACCAAATTTGGAGTGAACAAATTACTCTTGAAGCCATGGGGTCTGAATGTTTACAGAAGACCTGACACCGGTGAGGTTGAAACTTTCGAAAATGAATCAACCTTGTTCGGATTTCGATTGAAAAGCGGAGATAGTTTTGAGTTTCACCTCAAGCAGTCATACGATAATTTATCCGAATATTTTGACCTTACTGATGACATTACCATCCCGCTAAATGATTACTGGATGCATCAAACCAGATTTGAACTAAGCACCTACGATGCCCGCAGGTTTTGGGTAGAAGCTGAATTTATGTGGGGAGGGTTTTATACCGGTAAAATTCAAAATTATGAATTAGAACTTGGCTTTAACGTGAATAAGCATTTAAACCTAAAAAGTTCCTATACCTATAATTTTGTAGATTTGCCCAGCACATCGATTAAAACCCACGAACTCGCCACAAACGTAAATTATGCGTTTAGTCCCCGACTTAATTTGGCCTTGTTCTCGCAATATAATTCATTGGATGAATTGTTGTTTTTCAACTTCAGACTACACTGGATACCAAAAGTTGGAAGTGATCTTTATTTTGTTTACAATCACGAGTTGGATGAGATTAAAAGACAATTAAACTTGCTTAAACCTACAATTTCATCAGGTGCAATAAAGGTTGTATGGCGATTTACCTTTTAATAAAGTTTTTCATAATATTCTGCTCAGCACTTTCATTTAATTATTATTAAATTCGCATAGTAATTAAGTTTTTTTTAATGAAAAAAATCATCTTTAATCTTTTTTTATCACTCATAACAATAAGTACAAGTGCTCAACTTAGTGTTAGTTTTACTCAACTTAATAAAGGCTGCTCGGGAGGCAACTGTGAAGGTGAAGTTGAAGCCATGGTTAATGGCGGAGTTGCACCCTACACCATAGACTGGGGCAATGCCTCTGTCAATCCATCAAACCCGTTTATCGCAATTAATTTATGCGAAGGACTGTATAATGTAACTATTTACGATGCGTCTGATACACGTCTTGACACCTCGGTTTTTGTTAAAGTATTTCGGGCACCGCAAATTGAAATCACAACCGATCCGGAAGATCCATGGTATATTCAAAATCCAACAGGAACTTTTCATTTTACCAATCTTTCAGCAGATAGCATTGAAGTTGAAGGCTGGAAATGGGATTTTGGTGATGAAACCAGTTCATTTGATCGATCTGCAATTCACACTTACGATCAAATTAAGAATTACGAGGTTATTTTAACCGCAAATTATCAATCTAAATGCGACACAAGTCTTTATTTTACAATTGGAGTAAAAACGGTTAAACTACTTATTCCAAATATCATAACTCCAAATAATGATGGATCCAATGATGTATTTATCATTACTCAGGACAATCGTGGTTCATCCGATGACCAAAATCTAAAGGCCGGATCTGACTATCCAAAAATTAATGATTTTTACAAAAGCAATGAGTTAATCATTTTTAATCGATGGGGACAAAAGGTTATGGAACAAAAGAACTATCAAAATGACTGGGATGGTGGGAAACTTAAAGACGGAGTGTATTTTTACGTATTAAAATGTAATGGCGAATTCGAAGATGATGTATTTCGTGGTTCATTAACAATAATGGGAAGTACTCATTAATTATAGTTCTCTTATTCAAGTATAATTCATATTTTTGCACTATGAAACCTGTTAAGCACTTTTCTATTTTAATTGCATTTGTGATTGGCTTTATACTTCTCTCAGGATGTAACCAGGCTCCAAATTCCGAAGAAAAAACAGAAACCTTTAAGAGTGGTTTACCCAATGAATCATTAGGCACAGATCATATGCCTAAGATTTATTTCGAAAAAAATGAACATGATTTTGGAGAGATTATTGCTGGCGAAACCATTACATATGCCTTTAAATTTAGCAACACAGGTGGCGCAGATTTAATTATTTCAGATGTTTTAACTTCTTGTGGCTGCACCGTCAGTGAGTTTCCAAAAGAGCCTATTAAACCAGGTAAATCAGGAGTAATTAAACTGACATTTGATAGTCGAGGACGTGTTGGTTATCAAAACAAAACAGCAACCATTAAAACAAATACGGTACCTGATATGGTATTTCTGAGGATAAAAGCAACAGTAAAAGAATCTTAATTTAAACATAAACAAGAACACAATGACAATCTTAAACATTTTATTATTCATGCCTCAAGAAGGCCAAGAAGGAGGCGGACTAATGTCATTTCTCCCAATAATTTTAATCGTAGTCGTTTTTTATTTCTTTTTCATTCGACCACAGATGAAAAAATCTAAAGAACAAAGAAAATATCGCGAATCTTTAAAAAAGGGAGATAAAATTGTTACCATTGGAGGAATTCATGGCAAAATTCTTGAAGTCCGTGACAAAACATTTGTTATCGAAGTTGACGGGCAAAACAGACTCACTATTGAGAGAACAGCTGTTGGTGGGGATGCACCTGTAGCAGCTCAATAATAATTTATAAAACTTGAATTAAGGAATCTTGAATTGAATCAAGGTTCCTTTTTTATTATCTTGCAATAAAAAAAGGTGAAGCAAACATACACAGAAGTTAAAACTAAACTACTCAAAATTAAGGACGTAAAGAATAAGGCAAGTATTTCGATATTTCTTTTTTGTTTGGTGATTTCTATCTTCATCTGGTCACTCATCAAAATGTCAAAAGATTACTCATCTGACATTAAATACGAATTGAATTTTACTAACCCCCCATCAGATCAAATCATCTCTGACATAATTGATTCTATTGTTTATCTGCAAATTGATTCTAGAGGATTTGATTTAATAAACAGGCTCTATTTAAAGAAATCTGAGCCAATAAATATTGATTTATCAAGAGTAAGAACTTACCAAAACATGCATACAAAGGGCAGCTATTTGCTCAGTGAGTCCTTACTTCCCCAAATCCGAAATCAGCATGAATTTCCAAATTATATCACAAGAATCCGTCCTGATACCCTCTATCTAAAACTTGAAAAAACCGTTAGTAAAGAAGTGGAGATAAAACTTCAGTTAGAGGTTATTCCAAAACAGCAGCACTATATTTACGGCAGTATTTCAGCATCACGACAAAAAACAACCATTACAGGCCCTCAGTCAATTATTGATTCTATAGATTTTATTTCAAGCGAAGCATTTAAATTAGAAGGTATTCAAGAAGATCAGAAAATCACCCTCAATCTTTTAAATCCCTATTCAAATCGTAAAGTGAGGCTTAGTGACAATACAATTGATGTAATGATACCTGTTCAACAATACACAGAAAATGCAGTAAACATCCCTATACAAATCAATCAAGCACAGGGTTTAAAAATTAAGTTATTTCCTGAAACGATTAATATAAAATACTTGGTCGCATTAAAAGATTTCGAACGAATAAGCATGGATATGTTTTCGGCAAGTATTCAATACGACCCAAACTCTGTGAATTATCAGAAAGTAGTACTTGACCAAACACCCAATTTGGTTAAGATTATTTCATTTGAACCCGGAACAGTTGAGTATTTAATACTGATGAACAATGATTAAGATAGGCTTAACCGGCAATATGGGAAGTGGGAAAAGTACGGTTGCCAAGATTTTTAATGTATTAGGTGTACCGGTGTTTTATACTGATCTGGAAGCAAAGAGAATTCTTAACAAACAAAGCATCATTAAGAAACTAGCTCTTAAATTTGGGAATAGTATTCTAGATAAGGATCAAAAAATTAATCGAATAAAACTAGCCTCAGTTGTTTTTAATGATTCCAATTCTCTCAAATTCCTTAACGATGCAATTCACCCTGAAGTTGCTAAGGCTTTTGACAATTGGTGTGTTCAACATCAAAATTCAGCTTATATTATTCATGAGGCTGCCATCCTGTTTGAAAGTGGTTTCAATCAATTTATGGACAAAATAATCTACGTTTACACACCGGAAGAAATTCGGATTAAACGAATTATTAAAAGAGACGGATCCGATAAAAATACGATTTTACAGCGAATGAGTAATCAATGGAAAGATGACAAAAAGATCAAAAAATCTGATCATCGAATCGATAATGGCAATGACGACTTACTGATTCCACAAATTTTAAAGATCCACAGGACGTATTCTAAATAATTTTAGTATTCCACCTCCAATTAAATCCAGGTATATTTCATCTAATTTTTAGGCATAAAAAAGGCGGTTACACAATTGTGACCGCCTTTCTATATCTTAATCAATACTACGGAACGTAGATATTAAGAATATTCCTATAACCAGAAGTGGTATTAACCCACCACTGTGTTGGGTGTGATCCAAAGTCAACACCTCCACTTTCTGCCCATTCGGCAAAATGTAAATATGCCCAGTTAATGTCAGATTTCTCCGTTGGATAAGCGAATACAGAATTATTAACAGTAGGTACCATCACAGTACTTGGAATTTCCAATACCCATGGAAAGTTCTTATAAGTTCTGTAATAGCTTGCACCAAACAATGATGCAGAACTACCTATAGTTGAATAATCGTCATGCTGTCCAAAGAATGAAGGATCTGCTAAATCTGTTGGAGGATAATCAATCTTATGAACCTCTCTGCTTCTTCCCTCTTTTTCATAGTCTATGATCATGAATGGATTAAAATTATCCATATCAATAAGGAAATCGACTGAATCAACAAATACGCCGCCTCTTGGAGTAATACTAATTGTATATACCGCAGGTGCAACATGAGTTGTATGATATCCTTGAGTATTTGACCATAATGGCATTTCTCTGGTAACATCATCAGTAACTATCACTACAGGATAAGTTTGACCATCTTCCCAGCCATCAGTTGTACTGATATACGAACTACCCATCAATGAACTGCCACTGGCAACAAATCCCGTAGTATCAAGTCCATGTAGCTGGAATCCAAAACCATTTTTGATACCTGCTCCCGCTGCTCTGACAATAAATGTTCCTACTATTTCCGTAATATAATTACTAGCATCAGTTGCTGTTCTAAACTGAAATTCTACAACTAAATCATTGAAATCATAATCGCCTTTTGCGGGCCATAAATCTTCAAATGCAAGTGTACTGTATCCAGATTCGGGATAATAATGATATCCACTAGCTTTTAGGGTATTGGGCGAAGACATCTGCATTCGCCAATCAAAATCTGGAGGCACCACCAAGTCTTCAAAATTTTTCAACTCAACAATGAGCTCACCAGGGTCGTCTAAAATCTTATGAACATTTTTTTTACAAGCACTCAAAACTATCGCAAAAACAACTAAAAGATAAAGAAAAGGTTTGAGAGTTTTCATAAGTTTATTTACTTAATAAGTAATAACAATTCTAAATAACTTTTAAAAATATAAATAAAATTAAGAAAACGCAACCATTTGCGGCTATTTTTTCAAATTAATCAGGCAATCCGCTACTTATTTGATTATATATTAAAGAGTACGGAAAAAATAAAATTTCTACCTGGAGCAGTTATTCCGGACGAATATGGGCGATATCTAAGATTAGAAATATTCTCTATCCCGAAATTCAGCAAAGTCTTTTCAGTAATCTTGTATGATGACTTCAAATTTAAAATCGCCCAAGAAGGACTGTATGGATTCCCATTTCTATCTATCGCATATAAATCAGCTTTATCCTTTTCAGTAGGAGCTAAATTTTTAAAAGAAATCTCACCATTGTAGACCAGATTAATATCTACCACGATTTTGCTTGTTGGCTGATAAGTAAGTCCAACCTGTCCGTAAACCGGTGGAATATGCCGTAGGCTATTTTTTGCATCATCCTCACCACTCATAAATGCATGTGTGGTATGAAAATTAAATTCGCTTGATAGCTTTGCATCAAACCCAATACTTACACCGTAAAGATTAGCTTTACCTCCATTAACCACTGCCTCAACCTTACTTAATTCACCATCGTAAATAATTTCAGATTGCCCGTTAAAAGTAAATTCTCGTCTTAACATGGCATCTGTTAAACTGGTATAAAACAAGGAAATATTAAAATTCAGGTTCTTATTAACATGCTGAATATAGCCGAAATCTATATTAACAGCTTTTTCAGGCTTCAGGTTTTCATTTGGTACAACAACATTTCCCGGAGCAGAATCGAACACCTTAGCAATGTCATCTAAATTTGGAGCACGGAACCCACTGGACAAATTAAAATTTAACTGAGAAACTGAAGACGGTCGAAAAACTAGTCCGATACTTCCGTTTAATGCACTGTTATTCACTTTTATCTCATCAAATGGGAAACTAAAAAAAGACTTATCTGCAAATCGTGAGTTTAATCCAACTCCATTAAATCTCATCCCTATACTAAAAGTAAATTTTTTACTAAAATTCGATTTGAAACTCAAATATGCTGCATACGAATAATAGGATGTTCCATCATCCGGATATCTGGTAGAAGCTGTTCCGATGCTACCATTGCTTATATTTTTACTTTCAGCAACTGAGTTAACTGTATTATACAAAACTTCAAGTCCGTAAAAAAAAGTATTCTTTGTATCTAATGATTTATCGAAATCAAGGTTAAAGGAATAAACGTTTACATTTTCATTTCTTGAGGTCAGTTCTTCTTTTCCGAACTTTCGATTATGACGACTCTCTTTGACGTTCTGATAAGCTAGTGACAACTGATAATTATCATAGAGTTGAACAGAATCTCTAACCTTCACATTTAATGACTGCATATGCCAATATTGAGGGCCATAATACCATTCACTATACTTCAATTGTCCTGAAGAATATTGACTTAAGCGATCGTAACGAGGCACATCTGTTGTAGAGGACAAATGAAACACGTAATTAATATCCACTCTGTTATTGGGACGAAATCTCAATTTTTGTAGAATATTAAACTGATCATAGCCTGATTGTTTCTGAATATTAACATTTTCATTATCCAGTATTACATCCTGTCCATTGATCCTTTCAGCATAATGTGTTCTATCAAACTCCGGGTATTTACCACTACCCATTTTCAAGTCTCCAAATCTACTAAGGGTAATTGAGCTAAATGATCCCCATTTACCACCAGAGTGGTTTAAATCTGCATGAAATGTTTTTTCCTGATTGGCAGATGAAAACCTGGAGAACACATTGATATTATTAATTTCATCTTTCAAAGGTGATAACTGAACTGCCTTGGTATGAAAATCCATTACCCCACCCAAAGCATCACTGCCGTAAATAATTGAGCCCGGTCCAAATATTACTTCAACATCATCCAAAACTAAAGGATCGATTGCAATTACATTTTGGAGATTACCACTTCTGTAAATTGCATTATTCATTCTAACACCATCAATAACAAGTAAAACTGAATTGGCAGAAAACCCTCTGATCATTGGGCTTCCACCTCCGAGTTGACTTTTTTGTATGAACACTTCATTTGAGACAGCAAGCACATCGGCAGCAGTTTGAGGATTACTTAATCTGATTTTTTCTTTCTCGATAGTAACAATCTTATTAGGAACCTCGTTTTTATTCTGTTCCCATTTGCTTGCAGAAACTACAAATTCTGCCAGGTCTACTGATTTCAATTTCAACTTCACAAAATAATCCAGATTCTTTATTTCAGCGTAAGCCATCAAGCGATCCTGAAAGGATGCATGCTGAAAAAGCAGGATATCACTGGTATTAAAAACATCTAGTTTAAATTCTCCTTTTGTGTCTGTAATGGCAGATCTTGTTTTATCCAGAGAAGAAACTGTAACATTTGGTACAAATTGCATTGACTGTGAGTCAACGACCTTAACAGTTTGGGTTCTTGCAATAAGTCCAACAAATAAGATAATAAACAGCAGAGAGAATTTGAGGTACATCGTGTAGGCTAAAATTAAAATTCAAAATTAATTAAAAGTTTCCAGAATCAAGCTGAGATAAAGCAAAAATCCTGCCATATCCAACTTATTTCCAAAGAAAAAAGCCATCACAAATAGGTAATGGCTTTAGTTAAAAATTGTAGCTTTTACTTCTTAGGAACTTTATAGCCTCGTGATTTGGCAGCTTCCTCTAAACGCTTCTGGAAATTTGACTTTTTGATAGGTTTTTTCTTGTTTATTTCGATCTGCTTTAAAATCTTTTTTTCATCTATAGTGGCTCGAATAATGTACATCTGACCAAAAGTTATGATGTTGGCAAGAAAGTAATAATAACTTAATCCTGATGCGTAACCGTTAAACATCCCCAAAAACATGATAGGCATTAAATACATCATGGTTTTCATCCCTGGCATTTGCTGACTACCCGATGCCATCATTTGGTTATTCATTTTGGTATAGATTATCGTTGACACGGTCATCAATAAAGTGAATAAACTGATATGATTTCCGTAAACACTACTCAAGATTGGAATTTCCATAGTCCAAGAAAATATTGAATCATACGAAGATAAATCGGTGGCCCATAAGAACGGCTGCTGTCTTAGTTCAATAGAAGATGGGAAGAAACGAAACATAGCAAACAAAATAGGCATTTGCAGCAGCATTGGAACACAACCAGCCATGGGATTAACTCCGGCCTTTTTGTAAAAGGCCATTGTTGCCTGTTGCTTCTTCATAGCATCTTCCTTATTCGGATACTTCTTTGCAATCTCATCTATTTCTGGCTTTAGCACCCTCATTTTTGCCGTCGACTTATAAGTTTTGTAAGCAATTGGGAACAAAACCAACTTTAATAAGATAGTTAAAATTAGGATGATGATTCCATAATTCCATCCGAAGCTTCCCAAGAAATTAAAGACCGGAATTACCGCATAAATATTGATCCAAGCCAAAGGCATAAAACTCCAACCTAAAGGAATTTGCCTTTCCAAACCCAAATGAAATTTACGTAAGGTGTTGTACTTATTTGGTCCAAAATAAAATTTCATCGGTATACTTTGATCTCCTGTAAAAGAATACGGGATTCCGATGGTTGATTTCATCGATTTTAAATACCTCCGGCTATCAACCGAATCCGGGTTAGTAAATCCGCTAACCTCAGCGTTTACAAAAAGATCTTCTGCAATCAGTGAAGTTGAGAAAAAACGCTGTTTGTAGGAAATCCATTTTACTTTTGATTTTAAAATTTCGCTATCATCCTTGGTTTCTGAGAGATAATCGATATCGTCATCTGCATATTTATAAAACACGGTCGGGCCATTCCAGCGATCGATGCTTTTTTCCTGTTTCAGAATTTCTGTTTCCCATTCCAAATTAAGGTAATTGGCATTGTTGGCCAAAACATCCTTTAATCCAATCAAGTTGATTTTATAATCAACCATATACTTTTTACCATAAATTGTATACTGAAATTCGATATACTGATTTGTATGATAAGCCCCTTCGCCATTATCCAGGTACAATCTCATACCAAATGACAAAGATTGCTCACCCTCTATTTTAATGACATCTTGGTTGGAATAATCAGTTGTTTTCCAAACTGTTTGAAAATAATAATTCTGTGTATTTAAAAGGTGGTTATCAATAAAGAATGATAATCCAAATTTATTTGCCTCAGAATCGAAGAGTATTAAAGGGAGAGAGTCATGGGTTTGATAATCTTTTAATTCAGTTGATAAAATTCGTGCTCCTTTATTGGTAAACTGAAGCTTGAAAAATTCATTCTCAACCACAAATTGTTCTTCATCACCAACCGAAGAATTTGCAAAAGCCCCGTATTTTGCACGATCAACTGTTGATGCCACATCCAGATTATCAAAACTACTTATTGATTCTGATTCTTGACTTGTAGTTTGAGCAGCAGTTTCCAGTCTGGCTTTATTAATCGAATCCTGTCGTAAGTAATTTTGCTGATTAACTTGTGCTATTGAATCACGTACTCGTTGCTGTTCAATTTTCTCTTCCTGTGAAGGTGTGAGCCATATACTCCAAAGGATAAAGATTGTTCCTATGATTAAGACTCCAATAATATTATTTCTATTCATCTAATTTAAGTTTGGTTGAGCCGATGCTCCTAAACGTAAAATTACTACTAATCAATTACTATTCCTTTGCAATGAATCTGTTTATTCATGACTTATTGTCAATTGTTGCTTTTACAAAATTCACAAATATTGGGTGTGGATTTGCAACAGTACTGCGATATTCTGGATGAAACTGAACGCCAACAAACCAAGGGTGGTCAGCTAATTCTATGATCTCAACCAAATCATTTTTTTTATTGATTCCACTTGGAATCATTCCGGCCGCCTTGTATTCATCAAGATATTTATTGTTGAATTCATAACGATGCCGATGTCTCTCCGAAATCTCAGTCTCATTGTAAATCCCGAATACTTTTGATGTTTCATCAATGGTACAAGGATATGATCCCAAACGCATGGTTCCTCCTAAATTTGTAATTTTTTTCTGCTCTTCCATTAAATCAATCACCGGTTCGGAGGTTTTATGATCCATTTCGGTAGAGTGTGCATCTTTGTAATTGAGTACATTTCTGGCGAAGTCAATAACTGCACATTGCATTCCTAAACAAATCCCTAAGAATGGGATTTTATTTTCTCTTGCAAACTTACTTGCCAAAATCTTACCCTCAATTCCTCTATCGCCAAATCCTGGAGCAACTAAAATCCCGTCTAAGCCGGTTAACAATTTAACCATATTACCCTCATCCAACTGTTCTGAATGTATCATTTTCAAATCAACTTCACATTCATTGCTTGCACTTGCATGAACAAATGATTCGGTTATTGATTTATAGGCATCTTTAAGCTCTACATATTTTCCAACCAAGCCAATTTTAACCTTTTGTTTTGGATGTTTTAATTTGTACAAAAATTTCTCCCAATTAGTTAAATCAGCTTCTTTTTTAATAGGTGTTAGCGTTTTATTTAACACCTCTTTATCAAGTTTTTCGTCGCGCATTAATACCGGAACATCGTAAATAGTCTCCGCATCAATTGATTCAATGACTGCAGATGGTGTAACGTTGCAAAACAATGCAATTTTTCTGCGTAGCGCCTCATTGAGAGATCTTTCAGTTCGGCAAACAATAATATCAGGCTGCACTCCTTGTTCAAGCAAAGCTTTTACCGAGTGCTGAGTAGGCTTTGTTTTTAACTCACCAGCTGCAGCAAGGTAAGGAACGAGTGTTAAGTGAATTACTGCACAACTTGAACCCAATTCCCATCTCATCTGTCGAACAGTTTCAATATAAGGCAATGATTCAATATCACCAACTGTGCCTCCGATTTCTGTGATGACAAAGTCGTATTTTCCCGATTCGCCAAGCAGTTTTACACAACGTTTAATTTCATCTGTAATGTGAGGAATTACCTGAACCGTTGAGCCCAAATAATCTCCTTTTCTTTCTTTGTTTATTACCGTCTGATAGATTCTGCCAGTCGTAATGTTATTCGCTTGTGAGGTTGGAACATTAGAGAAACGTTCATAGTGACCAAGATCAAGATCGGTTTCAGCACCATCTTCAGTAACATAACATTCACCGTGCTCGTAAGGATTTAAGGTTCCCGGATCAACATTAATATACGGATCAAGTTTTTGTATTGTGGTTCGAAACCCTCTGGCTTGTAAGAGTTTGGCTAATGATGAAGAAATAATTCCTTTACCTAATGAGGAAGTAACACCTCCGGTTACGAAAACATACTTAGTGTTTGGCATATGATAAAATTTTTCATTGTTTTTATAAAAAGAGCTTATTTCATAAAAACAAAAATTACCCCTTGGGGTATTTAATTTGCAAAATTAAAAAAAATACAGGGTCAATTGCATGACCAACCCTGTATTTTTAAATATATCTGTTAGTAATATCTGTAACTCTTAACTTTGGCTATATGTTTTGCCAATCTGATAACCTGGATGGTATAGCCGAATTCATTATCATACCACAGATAAACCACCGCATTTTTTCCATCTTTAGAAACTTTAGTTGCAGGGCTGTCGAAAATACAAGCGGCTGAATCGCCAATAAAATCAGATGATACTGCTTCTTCAGCATTCGAATATCGGATTTGTTCAACCATGGTGCCTTTTAGAGAAGCATGCAGAATAAGGTCATTCAATTCTTGTGCTGTAATTTCCTTTTTTAAGGTAAGTGATAAAATAACTAAGGAAACATTAGGCGTGGGCACCCGAATTGCATTTCCGGTTAATTTCCCTTCCAGGCTGGGAATTACCTTTACGGCAGCAGACGCAGCACCAGTATCAGTGATTACCATATTTGTTGGTGCAGATCTTCCCCTTCTGTTTTTAGGGTGAAAATTATCCAATAAATTCTGATCATTTGTATACGAGTGTATTGTCTCAAGGTGACCTCTTTCAATTCCTAAATACTCTTCCAAAACTTTTAGTACCGGAACAGCAGCATTGGTTGTGCATGAAGCTGCCGACCAGATTTTATAGTCATCCGGATTATGTTCCCGGTGGTTAGCACCATAAACGATGTTAGGAATGTCTCCTTTTCCGGGTGCTGTTAGTAAAACTTTTGCAATTCCTTTTGCTTTAAGGTGTCTTGATAAGCCTTCGTAGTCGCGCAGGTTACCAGTATTATCAATTAAAAGTGCATTTTCTATTCCATGTGCGGTATAATCGAGATCTTCAGGTTGACTGGCCTCAAGCATTTTTATGGTATGGCCATTTGCATAAATGGTGTTATCATCAACATTCTCAATAACTACACCCCGGAAAGGACCATGAATTGAATCATGACGAAATAAGGAAGCTCGCTTTTTTAATGCCTCGCCAGTGTTTTTACGGGCAACGATAGCACGAACCCTCAATCTGGACCCATTACCTTGAATGATCAGTTCACGGGCAACCAAACGGCCGATTCTACCAAAACCAAAAAGAACAACGTCGACAGGTTTATCGTAAGTTGGTTTTTTACCAATTAAATCTGATAACTTGTCCTCAATAAAGTCATCGATGCCTTTGTAATTTCCTCTTTCTTCAGTCCATTCAAAGTTCAAACGACCAATATCGATTCTTGCATTCACAATATCCGCTCTCATTATTGCCCGGGCTAAATCCAATGAATCTTGAACCTGCAAATTTTTCTTCAGTTTCCTTATTGAATGCGAATGTTTGTGTAATACTTTGCTAGCGGTTCGGTCGAGTAACTGACTTCGTAATAAAATTAGCTCGACGGACTTATCATAAAACAATTGGCTGATTATTGCGATGAATTCATTGGCAATTTTCTCATCTTTAACCCAATTGCTTAAAGAATGTTCGAAATTTTGGTTGTCGGCTGGTTGACTCATGCTTGGTTTAATTTTGAGGTTAGTTTTTTATTCTGAACTTTAATAAAACATGCCCTCAAAAATACATAAAAAAAAGAATTACTGATGAAGATTTTTATCAGTAATCCGCTGTTAATAAGTTAGGGAATGTAATTTATTCGCCTAAATATACTTTTAGTAATTTGCTTCGAGAATTATGCTTCAACCTACGAATAGCCTTTTCTTTAATCTGCCGAACTCTTTCTCGGGTTAAATCAAATTTAGCACCAATCTCTTCCAGTGTAAATTCGTGATTTGTTCCAATGCCAAAATACAGGTTAATCACATCTCTTTCTTTCTCTGTTAAAGTTGCAAGTGATCTTTGAATTTCTCGTCCTAATGATTCTTTCATCAAATCCGAATCAGTTGGCATGGTATCGTCGGGCATAAACACATCCAAAAATTTCAGATCGTCATCAGCTGTTAAAGGTGCATCCATCGAAACATATTTCGTTGAAATTTTAAGGGCTGCATCAATCTTATGTTCTGGCAGTTCAAGCGATTCTGCAATTTCATCAGGTGAAGGTGGCCGCTGGAGTTCCTGCTCAAGTCTTGACGAAACCTTTTTAATTTTATTTAAGGATCCAACCTGGTTTAACGGTAAACGAACAATCCGTGATTGTTCAGCAAGCGCCTGTAAAATGGATTGACGAATCCACCAAACAGCGTAAGAAATAAATTTAAAACCCCTTGTTTCATCAAAACGTTTCGCTGCTTTAATCAATCCTAAATTTCCTTCATTGATACAGTCGGGTAAACTTAATCCTTGATTTTGATATTGCTTGGCAACAGAAACTACAAATCGTAAATTAGCCTTGGTTAATTTCTCCAGTGCAATTTGATCTCCTGCCTTTATTTTTTGAGCCAGAATCACCTCTTCCTCTGCAGAAATCAATTCTTCTTTCCCAATATCTTGTAAATATTTATCCAGAGAAGCTGTTTCTCTGTTGGTAATCGACTTTGTAATTTTTAATTGCCTCATGTTTTCTTTTTAATTTCAAATCTCCCTATAAATCAGTAACTTGTTTTGGGCTTTACCGACCTAAACAAATATAATGAGAATAAGTGACTTTTGAAAATTTTAAATCAATTATTTTCAATAAAATACGATTCTATTTAAAACAATTCCAAATAATTTAATTCGTAAATCCATATCTGATGCGCATTCCATCAGGGTATACACCCTCAATTTCATACTCATCATTTTTTGCTTCAGAAATGGCAGTTTCGATATCAAGTTTCGAATTAATGAGATAATTGTTAATTCTCAAAATAATGAAGCCTTCTCTAATACCTCCATCTTTTAATTTCCCTTTCTCCAGTCGTGTTATCACAAGCCCATTTTGGATATTAAGCCTACGCTTAATTTCTTCGGATGGCTGCTGAAAATAGGCACTGAACGTTTCAACTAAAAAAACATCGTCTGAGCGAACTACTCCAAGGGTTCCATTCTCGTTTTGAAGAACTACCGTAAAAACCTTAGGCTTGTTTTTTCTTAATACCTTTACCTCAATTTTGTCGCCGGGATGATGTTGTCCGATATTTTCAAGTAAGGCAGCAGAACTATGAATTTCAATATCATCAATCTGTACGATTACATCACCGGCTTCGATTCCGGCCTTGGCAGCTCCGCCATTAGCAGTTACCGACCCAATATAAACTCCTTGTAACTGATCAATTCCAACCTCCTCAGCAATCTCTGCGGTAATATCACTAATTGATACCCCAATAAAAGCTCTTTGAATCTCACCATATTTTAACAGATCATCCATCACTTTTTTAACAATATTTACCGGAATGGCAAAGGAATATCCTTCGTAATTCCCCGACCTGGATGCAATGGCTGCATTAATTCCCACCAATTCACCTGTTGTATTCACCAGTGCCCCACCACTATTCCCGCGATTAACCGCCGCATCGGTTTGAATAAAGGACTCTATAGAGGTATTACTTCCTAGTATATTAATATTCCGAGCCTTGGCACTCACTATTCCTGCTGTAACGGTGGAAGTCAAATTAAAGGGATTTCCGACCGCCAGCACCCATTCTCCTATTTGAACCTCATCTGAATTTCCATAAACCAAAAAGGGTAATTGCTTGGCTTCAATTTTTAATAAGGCCAGATCAGTTGAAGGATCACGTCCAATTAATTCAGCTTCGTAAAGCCTTTTATCGTTTAAGGTAACTTCAATTTTTGATCCACCCTCAACAACGTGATTGTTTGTAACAATGTACCCATCATCTGAAATGATAACACCTGATCCATAACCAATCATCGGAGTGTTGTTGTATTGTCTTGGACGTCCCTCTAAAAGTTCTCTCAATGATCCGAAAAAATCATCATAACTGTCCGATTTTCGCTGAAATTGCGTTCGGATATGAACTACTGCATGAACGGAGCGGTCGGCTGCCACCCTAAAATCGGGACCAACCACAGCATCCGCTGCATTAAACAAGGTTTGTTTTACGGGTAATTGAGTCGTTTGGATATTTTCACGCTGAACGGAATCATTTCCCCTATAAATCGATAAGGCCAAAATTACGGCTATAAAAGCACTTATAAATGCAACCAATGTAAATCCTAAATATTTTTTCATCTGTTACTAATTATAAATTGAACAATTTATTTAACTGACATATCTATAAAATCAAATATGGTTCTTAAGCTTCATCAAAAAACGTTCCTCAGTCGCTAAAAGTATTTCAGTTGTCTGTTAAAAATTGTTAATACCAACAACATTAGCCTGTTTCAAATTATAGTTTTATGTTTATCTTTGTAATATTAGTGAATTGTAGATTTTTACGCAAAATTCCATGACCTGATATTGTATTTCATCGCAATTTCATGACAGCAACTAATAGATAAATGAGCTAAAACCTGACAATTTAACATTAAAATGACCATAAATTTTTATAAATATCAAGGTACAGG
>CALOCL010000015.1:0-102669 GCA_942491855.1 uncultured Bacteroidales bacterium | reverse complement strand
GAAAAGTTTGATGGAAAATTATTTATCCCCTGGAAAAAGTACAAACACCCTGAATTGGGCGAAGGAGAAATCGGGGGTTGGATTCCGATGTACGGAAGTAACAATGCATTCCCCGGCGAAGCCCTCTTAAATGTATGTGAAATGCACTGGCAATTCGAATTGTACCGCGCCAAGCTGATGCCTAAGGTCATCATTAAAGATGCCAAAGCAAAAGTATTGCATGCAGGCAAAGACAATTTCAAAGTTATTGAAGTTACTGCGACGGTTGAAAATATTGGAAAACTTGCAACCCACAGAGCTAATGGTGCCAGTCTACCCATGAACCGTGAGGATGTGATTTGGTTGATTGGTGATCGGGATAAGGTGACTTTCTTACAAGGCGATCCTTTCGAGAAACTAGGTACCATCGAAGGAAAATTAAAAGTCCCTGGATACAAGCCTATCACTCCACGAAATGAAAATCAAAATCGATTCCGGCGTTTTGGTGGTCCCGTTCAAACAGTTCCACGAGGCGAGGAACCTAAAAAACCTCAAGTGGGATCAACCCGCGAAGTTAAATGGTTGGTTTCGGTCGAAGGAAACACGCCATTAAAATTGGTTGTAACCTCACAAAGAGGCGGTACAAAAGTGAAAACATTAACCATTAAATAAGGAGGGATAAATCATGAAAAAAACTATAGCAATATTCTGTATGGCGATCTCTCTAACATTAGGAGTTAACGCACAAAAGAAATTACAAACCAGTCCCGGTGGTTACCACGGCGAATTGGATTTTCCAATCAGTTGGAATCGTTACTATTCCTACGCTGAATGGACCAAAATCATGCACGACATCCAAAAAAAATATCCCCATTTATCGAGTATCGAAAGCATCGGTAAATCGCGAATGGGCCGCGACCAATATTTAATGACTATCACTGCAAAAAAAACAGGTGATCACAATGAAAAACCCGCCTTATGGGTCGATGGTGCTGTGCACGGAAACGAGGTTAACGGAATCATGTGTTCGCTTTACAGCATGTGGTACCTGCTTACCCGCTACGATTATGACCCCTTTGTACACGAACTGGTTAACACCACTGCTTTTTACATTTTACCCGGTTTAAATGTTGATGCCAATGCAAGTTTTGTGGATCATCCCAACACCCCCAATAATCCGCGTGAAACTTACCGGCCTGAGGATAATGACGGTGACGGACTTTACGACGAGGACCAGACCGAAGATGTGGATGGTGACGGAGAACTCAGCTATATGTACAAAGAGGATCCCAACGGTTACTTTAAACTTTCGTTGGATGGCCGAAGGTTTGAACCTGCCGATCCTGCTGAAAAAGTGATGCGCTTCCATCGAATCGGTTCGGAAGGTTTTGATAACGATGGCGACGGAAGGATAAATGAAGATGACATCGGCGGACCCGACCCAAACCGTAACTATCCCTCAGGCTGGAATATCAATGCCGGTAATCCGTATCCCATGTCAGAACCTGAAACCAGAAATGCCTACGAGTTTCAATTGGCACATCCCAATATTTTTGCTACTTTCCATTATCACAATACCGGTCGTTTGATCATGTTTGTGAGTCCGCCTCGGGTCAAGAGAGATACCCGAAGCGACCGTCAGAAACAACAAGAAAAAGCAATGTTTGATGCTCGTAAAAAAGAAAATAAATATGCGCAATATTTCGACATTCAGGTCCAAAACGGCTATGAACATGACATGGCTACTCAAACAAAAATGGTTGAAATGGGCGCACGGATTCTCAAAAACTATCGTCCAGTTCCGGCAGGAGGGTCAGGACAGGCGAATGCCGCTTCGTACGACATGCTTGGTGCTTATGCTTACTTAATTGAACTCTGGGGTTCACCAACCGATTTTGCCGATGAAAATGGTGACGGTCGTGTAAGTGAAGAAGAGATGGTTAAATGGATCGATATCGAATTGAATGGCGAAGGTTGGATCAATCCTTACAAATTCAATCATCCTGATTTGGGCGAAATTTGGATGGGTGGTTCACCAAAAAAACATGTGAGAAGAACTCCACCTGCTCGTTACATCAAACAGGAAGTTGAAAAAAATTCACAATTTGTGCTTTATGCCGCAAGTCAGTTTCCTAAAGTTGAAATTGACAAAATTGAAGTCACACCAAGTGCCAAGAACTTAATGTGGGTTGACGTGGTTGTTAAAAATGACAGAACATATCCAACGGTTTCCGATCGAAGCTTAAAACTAAAACGTGCCGTGAAGGATAAGATATTCTTTAAATCTTCAAGCAATTTTGAACTGGTTGAGATTCCTGATGAGAACTTGACTCTGCCAACGAATAACAGCAGTGCAAAGGCAAAAAGTAGCGGAAAAAAGGAAACTGAATTTTTACTTGGTGGGAAAGACAAATTGCGCATTCGATACCTTGTAAAAACCAATGGCAGCAAAGGATGGGTTGAATTTAGCACCGTATCGAAAGCCGGTGGCAAAGACAAAAAGAGATTGGAGATTACTTCAAAATAGATGAAAGACGCTAGACATAAGATTTTAGAAATTAGATTTTTTTTGTCTTTTGTCTAAGATTATTAATTCGGGTTGATTTACTAGATGGCATTCTCCATTTCGGGGGATGTCATCTTTTTTTGGTCATACTAAGCAAATCACATCAAGCCTGTGGGTCACATTGAGCCTGTCGAAATGTGGCCTATGACCATGAAACCAGTTCTCGGCAAGCTCGAACTGACCATAAAACAATGGAGCAACTGAACAATCTTATCTGCCGTAGTAAATGAAATAATGACATAAAAAACTGTATAATTTTTTCGATTGCTTAAATAAAATCACTCTTTTCTTAAAATATTTTCTCACCTTATTCGTCTTTATAAGTATAAGTATTAATTAATGAGTCCAAAAGAGTCGGATAGAATTGGTAAAGCGTATAAAACCGAGCATAAAAAACTGCTGGGTTATATCCGAAAAAAAGTACCCGTCAGATATGAGGCAGAAGATATACTACAGGATGTTTTCTACCAGCTTACTGTAGGTTTCCGGGATTTGGAGCGCATTGAAAATTTAACAGCCTGGTTGTACAAAGTGACCAATAACCGCATCATCGACCGCTTTCGTAAAAAACAATTACATCAGGTTAGTTATAATGAAAATATAGGGGTTGATGAAGAGGGTGCACTCTCACTCGAAGAAATACTTCCGGCACTGGGATCAGGCCCTGAGGAAGAAGACCTGAAAGAAATGATTTGGGAGATGATCGAAGAAATCTTAAGTGAAATGCCCAAGGAACAGAAAGACGTTTTTGTTGCGCACGAGTTTGAGCAAAAGAGTTTCAAAGAGATTTCTGAAGAAATGGGAATTGGGGTAAATACGCTCATTACCCGAAAAAGATATGCTGTACTGGCACTCAGGGCGCGACTAGAAAACTTGTATAAATTATTAAAAACATAAAAGTTATGAAAGCATTAAAAATATTAAAGTATATCGGATTTGGTATCCTGGGTGTGGCCTTTGTTTTTGCCGCCGTATTTGTAACCATGAGTCTTTGGAACTGGCTGATACCCGAATTGTTTAACGGGCCAACCTTATCTTTCTGGCAGACAGCCGGACTATTCATCCTCTCAAAAATCTTACTCAGTGGTATTTCTCCGGGGAGCCATGACAGTAAAAGTCCAAAGAAAGAATGGCATAGTAAATTCCACGAGAAATTCGGTGATAAATTTGAAGAGAAGCTTGAAGAAAAATGCAGAGAAATGTGTAAAGATAAAGAGGAAAAAATACAGGAGGTTTAGAATATTATTTCCCCTTTTTAAGGTTCAGTCAAGGTAACACGGATCATCCCGAGATGGGCACGGTTCGTGTTTTTTATTTTAAACATAGATATCCAAAATTGAATAAATTGCCTAAATTGTGAACACTTTATCAATAAACAGAAACGATGAAAAAAGAACATTATCTGGCGATGGGAATTGCCATTGGTGCAGGAGTCGGAATTTCAATAGGTGTTGCAGTTAAGAACATTGCCATTGGAATAGCGATCGGAATAGGCGCAGGAATTGCCATTGGTGCGGGTTTGGCTGCTAACTCAAAGAAAGATGATACAAACAAAAATCAATAATTAAGGCTTCATGAAAACAAAAACAATCTTACTCATTTTATTTCTGTTGCCTTTACTTGGTCGTGCCCAGAAAACCCATGCAATTATCAAAAGTTTGGATGAAGTTGAAAGCCGAACAGGCATCCATAACTATTGGCTCGAACTGGGAACAAATACCTATGGCTACCCTATTCTGGTTCCGGTAATTGTCATGCAAGGGAATCAGCAGGGTCCAACCCTTGGACTCACAGCAGGCCTTCATGGTAACGAACTTAATGGGATTGCGATTATCCATCAACTGGCCGAAACCATTAATATTGATAAATTGAATGGGAGAATTATTGCCATTCCGGGGCTTAATGCACTTTCAATTCTGATAAATGAACGCAGGTTTATCGATGAAGAGGATTTAAACAGAAACTTCCCGGGTAAAGAAACTGGGAATGAAAGTCAGCAATATGTTTTTAAAATTGCAAAACGTATACTTCCTTTTTTCGATTTTCATATTGATATGCATACGGCAAGCTTCGGAAGAATAAATTCTCTGTATGCGCGAGCCGACTTTAAAAGCGACACCCTTAAAATGCTTGCCAAACTGCAACAACCTGATATCATACTCAATAGCAGCTCATCATCTGCAGGTACTGGAAGTGCCACTAGCTGGACCATGAGAACTGAGGCTACTTCATATGGTATTCCAAGCATAACAGTTGAATATGGTAACCCGCAAGTATTCCAAAAAGAAATGATTGACAGGGGTTATTCGGGTGTTTTAAATACCCTGGCTTGGCTTAAAATGTACGGTAAAATAGATTTATCAAATTTTAAAGATGAGGCAATCTATTGTAAAGAATCCTATTGGCTTTATGTTGGGGAAGGTGGGTTTTTAGATGTTTTGATTGAATTAAATCAACGAATAAATAAAGGTGATAAAATTGCAATTAATAGAAATGCATTTGGAGCAATCATCAATGAGTATTTTGCTCCTGAAGACGGTATTGTAATCGGAAAAAGTACCAATCCTGCCAATATGAGTGGAGGCAGAATCATTCATTTGGGAATCTTAATATGAGTTTTTTAACAGATCGCTTTTGAAAATTTAACCATAATCATTTAAGCTAATTTTATGAAAATAAATCAAAAATTAACATTATTTACTTTCATCCCGTTATTGGCAGGTGGATTCAACGCTTGCTCTGTAGACGAGTCAACCGCTAAACAAAAACTTCCCAATATACTAATGATCCCGGTTGATGATTTGAGGCCTGATTTGGGATGCTATGGTAACGAATTTATTCAGACTCCAAACATTGATCGATTAGCCAGCAGAGGAGTTGTATTTAGTCGTACTTATTGCCAACAAGCCGTTTGTAATCCATCCCGTGCAAGCTTGTTGACCGGACTTCGTCCCGATTCCATTCAGGTTTGGGATCTGCAAACCAAATTCAGAGACATCTTACCAAATATTGTAACCTTGCCTCAGTACTTTAAAGAAAAAGGTTATATCAGTATAGGATTGGGGAAAACGTTTCAAAACAACATTCCCGACACCCTTTCATGGACCGAAAAACCACATATCGATGGTTATCCTTTCGATCCAGATGCGGTCTATTTTAATGAGGAAAACCTTCAAATTCAGGAGCAAAAAAAACAAGCCTTAATTGCGAAAGGCGATACCAGGCGGATTGACCAATTAGGACATTGGTATTTAAAGGCCAACTCGATTGAGAATGCCGATGTTGAAGATGATGCCTATTTCGACGGTGCACAAACCACCTTAGCCATTGAAAAACTTCAAGGGTTTGCAAATCAAGACAAGCCATTCTTTTTATCGGTTGGTTATTACCGTCCGCATCTCCCTTTTAATGCCCCCAAAAAGTATTGGGATCTTTATGACCGGGAAACACTTCCGTTGGCAAAGAATCAATTCCCACCCGAAGGAAGTCCGGAATATGCCGTACATGGAGATGCCGAATTAAGAGGCTATTCTGATCGTCATGATTTACCCTGGCCCCATGAATCATCATGGGATGAAGACAAACAAAGGGAAATGATTCATGGCTATTATGCCAGTGTGAGTTATGTGGATGCTCAGATCGGCCGTCTGCTAGATGAATTAGATCGATTGGGTCTGGCAGAAAACACCATCATCCTTTTATGGGGCGATCATGGCTGGAAATTAGGAGAACATAATGGCTGGGGTAAAATGACCAATTATGAGATTGACACACGGGTTCCTATGATTTTTAGTGGAGCAGGTGTAAAAGCCAAAGGGTCGCAAAGTGATGCCCTCACTGAATTTATTGACATTTATCCAACTTTAGTTGATATGGCCGGTTTTAAGGTTCCTAAATATTTACAGGGGGTTAGTGTGGTTCCTTTACTCTATAATCCGGAAAGAAATTGGAAAACTGCGACCTTTAGTCAATACCTTTTAGGACGATTTGGACCACCTAAAAAACGAGAATTCGAAAGAATGGGTTATACGATCAGAACGGATCAGTTTCGTTATGTTGAATGGTATAATTGGGACAAAGAAACAAATCAAAAAACTGATTTCTTGAGCCGTGAATTGTTTGATCATAATTCCGATTCGCAAGAGAATACAAATATTGCCAATCAAGTTGAATTCGCAAAAACCGTTAAACAATTATCCAGACAATTAAAAGCAGGCTGGAGAAGTGCAAAGCCAGTTCTTGAATAATTTAGCTTGTTTAGTCTTCTTCACGCAATTTCTAAATTATTTCTATATTTGAGTAGACTCCACTTTTTATGAACGTGATAGGCAATTATGGTTATTACCCAAATTCAATATGATGGAAAACAACAATAATTCCATACTCTCTAGCCTAAGAAAAAAGTTGTTTTTATCCCATTTCTAATCAATAAGCTTATGATAAATCTAAAATCTTGAAACTGGCATCACTTCATTTCAAAACCCTGATGCTCATCCTTGGATTTCTTTTTCTAACACCTGGTTTTACTCAGGAAGACAAAACCTTAATTCCCTTATCAAACGAAACACCTTTAGGAGTTAACATCACAATTCATATTATTAAATTATACGAGATCAATACGGCTAGCTAATCTTATAAAATTGATGGTTATTTAATGCTGTCGTGGATTGATGATCGGTTGAAGTTTAATCATCACACACCAACAGGTACTTTGATTTACGAAAATGAAAAAGCGCTTGATTTGATTAAAAATGAAATTTGGTTTCCGAGTTTCGAACTCATAAACATTCAGGGTATCTGAGAAACCCATAACATCAGTATTGAAATTCAAAAGAATGGACATATCTTTTACGATGAACGTTTTAGTGGAGCTTTTAGCACCGAAATGGATTACCGTAAATTTCCGTTTGACACACAGCATTTCAGCATAATGGTTGAAGCATTTTCCTACGACAATCGTTTTCTGGTTCTAACCGAACCTCGAATGCACCCAAAAATCAGTGAGAGTCAGAGACTTTTTGATAAATGGGAAATTCTGGAAATGAATTCCAGAATCGAAAAAATCAGTTACGAAGAACTGGATAACATTTATCAGCAGGAAACTAAATTCTCACGAGCCGTATTTGAGATTAAAGCAAAACGTCTTTCTGGTTATTTTGTGTGGCAGGTCTTGTTTCCCATTTTCATCATCATCATGGCCTCTTTTGTTGTTTTCTGGATTGTAGATTTCAGTAATCAGATCGGTATTGGTTTTACTCTAATGCTAACGGTAGTTGCATTTAATTTTTATTCTGTCACTATTTTACCCAAATTACCCTATAATACCTTTATCGAGTTCATCATCATTGTTGGGTATATCTTTATTCTTTTAAGCATCATCGCTGTGATCACCAACAACTTGATCAACAGAGAACGAGAAAAGTCAGAAAGGATTAATTTACTTAAGTTATTTCGCATTTTATTTCCAGTCTCTTATCTAATAACCATGTCTGTACTTTCATATTTATTTTTCGGATAAGAGATAAAATCGTTTTAAAGGATTTAAGTAACATTAACCACCAAACATTTACAAACATAGCAATAAATAGCTAAAATATTCTCCACAAACAACCATTAATAATTTGGGAATTAACACGAAAGCTTATAATTTTACGATTATTGTTTTTCTGAACCTCGAAGAAAAAACTATATTTGTTGACTATCTTTAAGGTCTTCAAAGATTAAATACAGCTGAAAAATAATTTATTCTCCTGTAAATGCACCAACTACCAACCTTCTATGAATTGCTATTCGCCTGTTTCTAATTAATAAACATTAATTCAAAACTGAGAAAAATGAAACACCTTACCTCATTCCTCTTACTCTTGTTAGTAATACTTTTAGGATGCCAACCTAATTCAAAAGATTCACAGTCAAATTCATTTTCAATTGATTATGAAAAATTCACCTTAGAAAATGGACTTGAAGTAGTTTTACACGAAGATCACTCCGATCCGATTGTTGCAGTTGCTACCATAATGCATGTGGGTTCCAATCGCGAAAAACCCGGACGAACCGGCTTTGCACATTTCTTTGAACATATGTCGTTTAATGACTCAGAGAATGTTCCAAGGGGTGCAAATCGAAAAGTAATCCCCGAATGGGGAGGTCTTAGAAATGGAGGAACTTCAACCGATTACACCATTTATTACGAAGTTGTACCAAAAGATGCCTTAGATAAAATATTCTGGATTGATTCTGATCGATTTGGTTACATGATTAACACCGTCACTGAGGAAGCCCTTGAACGCGAGAAACAAGTTGTTAAAAACGAAAAACGTCAAAATGTTGATAATCGGCCATACGGCTACACGGATGAGATTATCAGAAAAAATCTATACCCTGCTGATCATCCCTACAGTTGGACTGTAATTGGTTCCTTACCTGATCTGCAAGCTGCAACCTTAGAAGATGTTAAAGAGTTTTACACAAATTACTACGGAGCAGGCAATGCAACTTTAGTTGTTGCCGGAGATATTAACATCGAAGAGACTAAAGGATTGGTTAAAAGATGGTTTGGCGAGATTAGAAAAGGACCTGATGTAACTCCGATCGATCCAAGACCGGCAGTACTGACAGAAACAAAATCATTATATTTTGAAGATAATTTTGCCAAACTTCCGGAGATCAGAATGGTCTTTCCTTCAGTTGAACAAAATCATGCCGATGAATATGCGCTTAACACATTAGGCCAGCTGCTTAGTGGAAGCAAAAAAGCATCGCTGTATAAAGTAATCGTTGAAGAGAAAAAATTAGCTCCTAATGTATCTACCTATCAAAGTAGTCATGAAATTTCGGGTGAATTTGTGATGCGTATCAGAGCCAATGCAGGTGTCGATTTGGACGAAGTTAAACTTGCTTTAGAAGAAGGCTTAACAAAGTTTGAGACAGAAGGATTCACTGACAATGAACTTTTAAGGATCAAAGCTGAACTTGAAACCAATATCTATCGCGGAATTGAAACAGTGCTCAATAAAACATTCACACTGGTTATGGATAATGAATTTACCGGAGACCCCGCTTACATCATTAAAACCGCTGAATTAACCAATGCGGTTACCCGTGAGGATGTGACACGAGTTTATAACAAATACATTAAAGGCAAGAATTATGTTATGACCAGCTTTGTGCCTAAAGGACAGGCTGATCTTGCGGTAGCCGATGCTGAATTGGCAACGGTTTATCAGGAAGAAAACACAACTACAGCTGCTCACGAAGAGGTAAGCCAGGGTGCAGAAGCTGAATATGAAAAAACACCATCGAAATTATGACCGTTCTGAACCAGAATTTGGTGAAGCACCACTATTTAAAATGCCTGAAATATGGACCGGCCAGCTAAAAAACACCGGCATCAATGTTTATGGAATTGAAAACAAAGAAGTTCCATTAGTAACTTTTGATCTTACTTTCAAAGGCGGACATTGGTTAGATCCTATTGACAAATCCGGAACGGCCTATCTATTGACAGACTTGATGATGGAAGGAACGGTAAATCGAACTTCTGAAGAACTTGAAGAAGCCATTGGATTACTTGGTGCGTCAATCTACGTTTCATGTGGTAACGAAGAAATCAGAATCACAGCCAGTTGTTTGTCTAAAAACTTTGAAGCAACTGTGGCCTTAATTAACGAGATTTTGTTTGAGCCTCGTTGGGATGAAGCTGAATTTGATCGAATCAAACAATCACTGCAAACCAGATTAAAAGGGAACGAAGCCAATCCTAATGCGATTGCGTTTTCAAGCTTCTCAAAATTGGTTTATGGCGACCAGCATATTCTGGGATATCCAACCAGCGGAACACTCGAAACGGTTAAGGACATCACCATCGATGACCTTAAAGCTTACTATGCAAATAATTTAAGTGCCTCGTTGGCTTCAATTCATGTTGCCGGATTTATTGATGAAGATCGTGTTGTTAAAGCGTTTGAAAGGATCGACTCAGAATTGTTGAGTAAAGAGGTGGACATGCCTGTTTACAATTTGCCCACTGAATCTATTGCTGGGAATGTTTATTTCATTGATGTTCCAAATGCCCGTCAATCCATGCTTTTCCATGGTTGTTTAACCTTATCGGCAGGAGATGAAGATTTTAACAATCTACAGTTTGCCAATGAAATTTTAGGCGGAGGATCAAGTGGTAAATTATTTCAGATCCTTCGAATTGAAAAGGGATTTACTTACGGAGTTTACTCCACTTTGCTTCAAAATAAAGAAGTTTCTCCTTTCATCACTTACGGAAGCGTAAGGGTAAATGCCACTAAGGAATCAATGGAAATCATCATGGATTTACTGAGAAATTACAGCAAAAACTTTAGTGAAGACGATGTGGAAGTGACCAAGAATAAAGTGGTGAAGAGTAATACTCGCGCCTTCGAAAGTTTAAATGCGAAGCTGGGCATTATCCGAAACATCAGCAAATATAATCAATCGATGAATTATTTGGATGAAAGTCAGGAAGAGCTGTTAACATGACTTTAGCTGATTTTAAATCGGTGATTGACAAGTACATTTCAGAAGATAAAATGATTTATCTGATTGTTGGAGATAAGGCTTCTCAGCTCGATGAAATGAACAAATTGGGCAAAGGAAAAGTGATTGAACTTGACATTCATGCCAACAAAATTAACTAGTATAAATCTGAAATAATGATTTTATTAAAGCGGGTTGACCTGATTCATGTCAATCCGCTTTAATATTTCAAAAGTATTTTTCTAGATTTGCTTTCATTTAAAATTAACCTTTGCCTAAAAAACACCTATGAAAAACTCATTCATTAAATTCAAATCTACTTTTTTGATTCTTCTTGTAATGTTAATCGGCGCTTGTTCAACTCAGGAAACATTAGAAGATCCACAAGGGAATGTTTATAAAACCAAACAAATTGGAGAACAAACATGGATGACTGAAAACTTAAAACTAAAAATTGAAGGAAAAAGTTTTTGTTATGATGACTTGGAAAGCAACTGTGACACCATGGGGGTGCTGTACACTTGGGAAGGAGCACTAGAAGCAGCTAATAAAATCGAAGGATGGCATCTTCCAACAAAAGAAGAATGGCTTGAACTTATCGAAATTTACGGAAAAGATAGTGCTGGCTTTTATAATATTACATCAACCGAACTTGGATTTAATCCACAATGGGCAGGTGTTAAACTTCCTTCAGGTAAGTCGAGAGCCAAAGGTATGGGAATGGTGAATTATTGGAGTTCAAACACGGCAGACACCAGTCAGGTCTTAGATTATTCAGTAGCAATCATGAGTAATCTAAAAAAAATTAGCCCTCACAATTATCCAAAAGTTAATGCTTGCAGTGTGCGACTAATTAAAGATTAAGATTAGAATTCACTGAAAGGAAAAACATGAAACTTAAGAAAAATAAAAGTGAAACTTCATTTCCCTCTTTAATAGAAATCAGCTCCGATCGCTTACAATTACTGGAGGTCACATGGGAGGATTTGGATAAAATCCATCAACATCATTCAAACCCTGATGTTGATCGGTATAATACACTAGGAATTCCGGATAACATCGATGTTACTAAAGAACAAATCCGTTTGATGATAGAAGCCCAAAATCAATTTCCACGTACTTCTTATACCTGGAAAATTGTATTGAAAGCATCGAAAGAATTTATGGGTATGGCGGGGATGAGCTTATCGAACGACCGATTTAAATTGGGTGAAATTTACTATGGGTTTCATCCAAAGTATTGGGGGAAAGGATACGCTACTGAGGCTTCAAAAGCGTTAATCAAAACGGGGTTTGAAAAATTCAAACTTCATAAAATTGAAGCAGGAGTTGCAACCGAGAATCTGCAATCAATTAAGGTTCTGGAAAAGTCAGGAATGACGAGGGAAGGTTTAAGAAGAAAGATCCTCCTCATCAGAGATGAATGGAAAGACAACTATCATTTTGGCATTGTGGAAGATGATCCAAGAGATTACTAAATTGTTCTCTCACATAAAATATTCCGTAAATAAGTTTAAATTTAAGGTCATCGTTTAAACTGTTTTCTCATGCCTAGAATCTTCAAAATCTCCACATTTCTAATTTTTTTCTTCAGCTTTTCAGTTTTCTATTCGTGCAGTCGCTCTACCGTTTGGAAAGGTCAGGATCCAATTAAAAAAGTAAGTACCCGAACACGCCCCATTCAGCAACAAGTGAAAATGACCTACGATTTAGGAGAAGGGATTTATTGTTCAAACCAATTTCAAGGAGCCAGACTTAATGGCGTCATTCGTGAAGTGGATACCCTCACAGCATTAATTACTCCCGAAAACACCCCAATTAATGGGAGTCCGTGGTATGCATTTAAAATATGGTCGGCAACCCAAAAAAATATTTACCTAAAACTAACCTATCTCGATGGCTATAACCACCGTTACTATCCAAAACTAAGCAAAGATGCAATGCATTGGGAAAGGCTCGATTCGATTAATTATTTTGTTGACACAATTTACACTGATGAAGGGAAATTGAAAAAAAATATTTCCATGAAACTCAGCATTGGCCCCGACACCCTATGGGTTTCTGCACAGGAGTTAATCACCTCGAAACATATTTATGCATGGGCTGAGAAACTCGCCAGCAAACCCTATATTTCCATGACTGAATTAGGGAAAAGTAAAAATGGCCAGCCCATTAATATTTTAAAAATCGGCAATGCTGACGATAAAAAAATGATCATGGTTTTATCGCGTCAGCATCCACCTGAAATTACCGGTTACCTGGCCATGAAATCTTTTGTTGAAACCCTTTGCGCCGAAAATGAATTAACCGAAAAATTCAGAAATGAATACAATGTCTATGTCATTCCGCTTGCAAACCCGGATGGAGTTGACAATGGCCATTGGCGCCATAATGCCGGAGGAATTGATTTAAACAGAGATTGGGAAGATTTCAATCAACCTGAAACCGCACTTATTAAAAATTTCACACAAAATAAACTGAAAGAAACTACCGGAAAATTTTATTTCGGCATTGATTTTCACTCTACTTCACACGATATTTATTACACTATCAATCCGGATAAGAATGGGAATATGCCTGGATTGGTTCCTGCCATCATTAATGCAATGGGTGAAGAACTTGAAAATTACGAGCCTAACATTCGCCCTAACAGCGACGATAGTCCAAAGATTAGTTCGTTAAATTATTTCTTTTATCAGCTGGGGGCAGAAGCTTTAACCTTTGAAGTTGCAGATGACACACCAAGAGATTTTATTAAGTTAAAAGGAGAATTAACAGCGATAAAAATGATGGAATTAATGTTGGAAGATTTCTAAAATACCTATATCTCTATTTACTATCTTTGCCGCCAATAATTAAAACAGATCAATGATTTCGATAGACGGACTGGCAGTAGAATTTGGAGGAACCACCCTTTTTAAAGACATTTCTTTTGTGGTAAATGAGAGAGACCGTATTGCCCTCATGGGGAAAAATGGAGCCGGGAAATCAACCCTGCTAAAAATTATTGCAGGTGCCAAAACACCAACACTAGGGCGGGTTTCAGCACCCAAGGATGCTGTGATTGCTTACTTACCACAACACCTGTTGCACAAGGATAATCGAACCGTGTTTGAAGAAGCTTCACAGGCATTTTCTCAGGTCTTAAATTTACAATCGGAAATGGAGGAATTGAATCATCAATTGACCGTACGAACCGATTACGAATCGCCTGAGTACTACGAAATAATCGAAAGAGTATCCGCCTTAAGCGAAAAATTATACAGTCAGGGCGACATCAATTTTGATGCAGAAGTTGAAGTCATTCTTTTAGGGCTGGGTTTTGTGCGAAGTGATTTTCAGCGCTCAACCGAGGAATTTAGTGGAGGCTGGCGTATGCGAATTGAACTGGCTAAAATCCTACTTCAAAAACCCGATTTAATTCTTCTTGATGAGCCTACTAACCACCTCGACATTGAATCGGTGCAATGGCTTGAAGACTTTTTAATAAACAGTGCAAAAGCCGTCATTATCATCTCTCACGATCGCGCATTTATCGATCGCCTTACCACGCGTACGATTGAAGTCACCATGGGACGCATCCACGACTTTAAAGTGAATTATTCAAAGTACATTGAATTGCGCAAGGAGCGACGTGAAGCACAACAAAAAGCCTTTGAAGAACAGAAGAAATTCATTGCCGATAATCAGTTGTTTATAGACCGCTTTAGGGGTACATATTCAAAAACCTTACAAGTTCAATCACGGGTTAAAATGCTCGAAAAACTTGAAATTGTTGAGGTAGATGAAGTTGACACTTCGCATCTGAATTTACGATTTCCTCCTTCACCACGCTCAGGCACTTATCCGGTAATGGCAGAGGGATTGTCTAAAAAATACGAAGATCACGTTGTTTTTTCAGATGCTTCACTAACCATACAAAGAGGTGAGAAGGTTGCTTTTGTAGGAAAAAATGGTGAAGGAAAATCAACCTTTGTTAAAGCCATCATGGGTGAAATAGAACATGGTGGTAAGCTTACCTTAGGGCATAATACTCAAATTGGTTATTTCGCACAAAACGAAGCCTCTTTACTCGATGAAAGCATCACTGTTTTCCAAACCATTGATGATATTGCCAAGGGCGACATCCGAACTAAAATCAGAGATATTTTGGGTGCATTTATGTTTGGCAGTGAGGATTGGGATAAAAAGGTAAAAATCCTTTCGGGTGGAGAACGCACCCGACTGGCCATGATTAAATTATTACTCGAACCTGTCAACCTCTTAATTCTTGACGAGCCCACCAATCACTTGGATATGAGAACCAAAGATATCCTGAAACAGGCCTTAATGGATTACGATGGAACACTGATCCTGGTTTCGCACGACCGTGACTTTTTAGACGGAATGGTGAGTAAAGTTTATGAATTTGGCAACAAGCGAATAAAAGAACATCAGGAAGGCATCCGTGAATTTTTGGAGCGCAAAAAATTGGAAAATCTGAGTGAGTTGGAAATAAAACAGAAGAGATAAGAGATAAGAGATAAGAGATAAGAGATAAGACGTTAGACACTAGACTTTAGACATTAGAAACCAATCTGTCAAAAATATTGCTTTTTTCAATCCTACTAAATGTCATCCCAGTGAAAAGACACTTCCTTTGTCATTCTGACCATAGTGCCTTAATCTCTAATCCAAAACCATGATTCCAATATTTAATTTCATAAAATTCGGAATAAAATTAAACATTAAAAATGGATATCATTTGGATTGTGCATGGTTTTCTTCCGCTAACTAACTTTTATTTCCCATATCTTTGCGCACGGAAACACATCCCTAATTTAACAACAAGAAAATGTCTTTTACCCATCTAGGCCTATCACCTGCCCTTTTAAAATCCATTGCCAGTCAAAAATGGGAACAAGCCTACCCCATCCAACAAAAGGCAATTCCTGCGATTTTAAGTAAAAAAGATGTGCTAGGCATTGCAGAAACTGGTTCTGGTAAAACCGCTAGTTATGTGCTTCCGGTTTTAATGAATTTGCAAAGAGCTCAGACTGCAAAGAACAGGCTGATTCAGGCATTGGTTTTGGTACCGACGCGTGAATTGGCGATGCAAATTAATGAGGTTTTCCAAATCTTTATTCCAGCCCTATCGAAAACCAAAAAAACCATGGCCATTTATGGTGGAGTTTCAATCAACCCTCAGATGAAAGCCATGTACGGAATTGATATCCTAATCGCAACTCCCGGAAGGCTTTTGGATTTAGTAGATTCGAATGCCGTTCAGTTGTCGGATGTCAATACACTGGTTTTAGATGAAGCCGATAAAATGCTTAACCTGGGGTTTAAGGAAGAGATGGATCGCATCCTTTCGCTGCTGCCTGCAAAACGTCAGAATCTGCTTTTCTCAGCCACGCTAAGTGATGACTTAAACAACTTCCACCAAATTCTTTTAAATGATCCGCTAGTTGTCAAAGTTCAGAATGAAAGTTTGGATTTGGATTTGATTAACCAAACCGGTTATTTTGTAGAAGATGAGAGAAAGGGACCTTTACTTAGATACTTAATCAAACAAAACGGACTTCACCAGGTATTGATTTTTGTATCATCTGTTCACCGAGCCGATAACTTAGTTGAAAAGCTTCGCAAAAACGGCATCGAAGCCATTGCGATTCATAGCAAGAAAAGCCAAAGTGCACGAACCGAAAACCTTAGGAAATTTAAAACTGGTCATTTAAGGGTTTTAGTTACCACCGACCTCTTATCGCGAGGTATCGACATTGAATTTTTACCTTACGTTGTAAATTACGAATTACCACGTTCACCTAAAGATTATGTTCATCGTATTGGTAGAACAGGTCGTGCAGAATCACCCGGAGAAGCTATTTCGTTTGTAAACAAAAGTGATGAGGCACATTTTAGGGTCATCCAAAAAAAAATGGGGAAATGGGTCACCATGGTCGACAGTAAGAATATTAATTTGCAGGGATACTAAATCTCTTTTTAATAATTTGGGCATTTCGACTTCACTTAATGTCCCGACAACAAAAAAAATCATTCCTTTACAATCCGAGTGACAACATTCTTTTTTAGTTCTTTGTCTTTCATCAAAAAAAACGAACGACTACCCAATTGCTTTTAAACTTTTAAATTTTGCGCCGATTTTATGCCTACCTTTGCAGCCATTTTGCTTTTTATAGCGTAAAACAAATATATTCAGATGATTACAGTCTCAGACTTAAAAATACAATTCGGTAAAAGAATTTTATTCCAGGACGTAAATTTGCAGTTCACAGCAGGTAACTGTTACGGCGTGATTGGAGCAAATGGTGCCGGAAAATCTACATTATTAAGGGCCATTTCCAAAGAAATAGATTCAACAGCCGGTCACATCTCGATGGAGCCGGGAGAAAGACTTTCGGTATTAAGTCAGGATCACTTCGCTTTCGACAACTACACTGTTCTCGATACAGTCATGAAAGGTCACACCCAGTTATGGGATATCATGCAAGAAAAAGATGCCCTTTATGCCAAGCCCGATTTTTCAGATGCGGATGGTATAAAAACGGCTGAACTGGAAAGTATTTTTGCAGACATGGATGGCTGGAATGCCGAAAGTGATGCAGCCAGTTTACTAGGTGAACTTGGCATTAAAGAAGAATTTCATTACAATTTAATGAAAGACTTGAGCGGGAAACAAAAGGTGAGGGTTCTGCTTGCCCAGGCACTTTTTGGCAAACCCGACAATTTACTGCTGGATGAGCCAACCAACGACCTAGACCTTGAAACAGTAAGATGGTTGGAAAATTATTTAGGAAACTATGAGAACACCGTACTGGTAGTTTCTCACGACAGGCACTTCCTGGATGCCATTAGTACACATACCGTAGACATCGACTTCGGAAAGGTTCAACTATTCCCAGGGAACTACTCCTATTGGTATGAAAGTAGCCAGCTGGCTTTACGTCAATTAAACAAACAGAATAAAAAAGCCGAGGAGAAGAAAAAAGAACTACAAGAGTTCATTGCGCGCTTTTCTGCCAATGCTTCAAAATCGGAGCAAACAACGAGTCGTAAAAAAATGTTGGAAAAGCTAAATATCGAAGATATCAAACCTTCAACCCGACGATACCCCGGCATTATTTTCAAACCTGAGCGCGAAGTTGGAGATCGTATTTTAGAAGTGAGTGGTTTGCGTGCAAGCATTGATGGAAAGGTACTTTTTAAAGATGTTGACTTTTACGCCAACAGAGGAGACAAAATCATCTTCTTGTCAAAAGACACCCGGGCCATGACTACCTTTTTTGAAATCATTAACGGAAACACCCAGGCTGATGCGGGCACCTATCAATGGGGACAAACAATCTCAACGGCCTACCTGCCATTAAATAATTCAGATTATTTCAGAAGTGAATTAAGTTTATCCGATTGGCTTTGCCAATTTACTGAAGACACCACCGAGCTCTACATCCGTGGATATTTAGGCAAGATGTTATTTGCAGGTGAAGAAATTCACAAGCGGGTAAATGTTTTATCGGGAGGAGAAAAGATGCGTTGCATGATTTCCAAGATGATGCTTCTGAATGCCAATGCCTTGATTTTGGATACCCCAACCAATCACCTTGATTTGGAATCTATCCAAGCTTTCAACAATAATTTGATCAAGTACGCAGGTAATATTTTTATGTCGTCGCACGATCATGAATTTATTCAAACGGTAAGTAATCGGGTGATCGAATTAACCCCAAACGGGATCATCGATAAGTTGATGGAATACGATGATTACATCACCGACGAAAAAGTTCAAGCCCAAAGAGAAAAAATGTATCGCTAGGATTTTTATAATTCTTTCATTATTGTTGTACAATGGAAGACCAGGAAATAAAACAGAAAATTCTGAGTGAAATTGCCAAGACCGAAAGGATTATTGAAGGCTATAAGGAGCAAACACAACCCATTTCGCCTGACGATGCCATTGGGCGGGTTTCGCGCATGGATGCCATAAATAACAAAAGTGTGATTGAGGCTTCCTTGCGACAAGCAGAAGAAAAGCTCAGGGGGCTTAATCATGTTTTTTCTCAGTTGGGGGCACCTGATTTCGGACTTTGCATTCGCTGTAAAAGCCCCATTCCGATGGGAAGAATTTTGTTTAGACCCGAAAGTGTTTACTGTGTTAATTGCGCGAGGTAAGATTTTAGACAAAAAATTTAAGATTAAAGAAAATCGAATAAAAAATCTGATTTCTGAAAATAAAATATGGAAAGAAACCCCAATAAAAACGAATCGCAACCCAACAATCCATTGCATGGAGTCAAGCTAGCTGAGATTGTTGAGTACTTGCATAAAACTTATGGCTGGGAGGCCTTGGGCGAAATTGTAAATATTAATTGTTTCAGGAATAATCCAACAGTAAAATCAAGCTTAAAGTTTTTAAGAAAAACACCGTGGGCCAGAGAAAAGGTTGAGAATTTATACTTACAAAACAGAGCTAGTAAGTCTGAATCTTGAAACACTAACTAATATTTAATCTAGATTCCTGCATGCGCAGGAATGACAATTTAAAGATCCAATTTTATTTTTCATGTCATCTCGAAGGAATGAAATGACTGAGAGATCTCCGATTAAAACAGAATGCTGAAATGAGATTTCTCTCTACGTACGAAATGGCAAAAAAACATAAATTTCCACCATGTCAAACCTTATCAAGAATCAACAAAACATTCTCGAAAAACTTGGGATAGAAAAACTCAACCCCATGCAGGAAAAAACTGCTGCAGCCATTCTTGCTCACGATGAAGTTATTCTGCTTTCTCCCACCGGCACCGGTAAAACACTTGCATTTTTATTGCCCATCATTAGCCAATTGGATGCAAGTATTTCAGAAATACAGGCGATGATTTTGGTACCTTCCCGCGAATTAGCCATCCAAATTGAAACGGTAATTCGGGAAATGGGAACAGGTTTTAAAGCCAATGCCGTTTATGGCGGACGTTCAGGTTCGAAAGATAGAATTGACATTAAACACCGTCCTGCTATTTTAATCGGACCCCCGGGAAGAATGGCAGATCATTTAAGAAGAGAAAACTTTTCGACCGAAGAAATTAAATGCATCGTACTTGATGAGTTTGACAAATCGCTGGAAATTGGTTTTGAAGCAGAGATGCGTGAGATTATGTTCGCCCTATCGGCACTCGAAAAAAAGATTCTAACCTCAGCTTCGCAGCGGGTTGAAATACCCGAATTTGTTAGGCTGAACAATGCAAAAAAACTTAATTATTTAGAGGAAGGCATTCCGCAACTGAAAATTAAATGCATCATTTCTAAGGATAAAGACAAACTGGAAGCCTTGGTTAAAACACTTTGTCATTTGGGCAATCAGCCCGGAATTATTTTCTATAATTTTAAAGACAGCATCCAATTTGTGAGCGAGCATCTAAGTTCAAACAAAATTGACCATGTTTGCTTTCATGGAGGCATGGAACAAAAAGATCGGGAACATGCCCTTATCAAATTCAGAAACGGCACTCATCAATTACTCATTGCCACCGACCTTGCCGCGCGAGGGATTGACGTACCAGAAATAAAATTTATCATTCACTACCAATTGCCTATTAAAAGTCATGAATTTACGCATCGAAATGGGCGAACTGCAAGAATGAATAGCGATGGAACGGCCTACGTTCTGAAATGGGAAAAAGAAAATCTGCCCGAATTTATACAAGATCCTGAGATTGAAGAATTAAATTTAGCAATCGTCCCAGCTCCTTCTTCATGGACAACTTTATCTATTTCGGGAGGCAGGAAAGATAAAATCTCGAAAGGCGATATTGCCGGATTATTTATTAAAACAGGCAAACTTAAGAGCGAAGAATTAGGGATGATTGAACTAAAGCAAGATACTTCTTTTGTAGCTGTAAAAAAAGCAAAGGTAAACCAACTCTTACCACTGGTTAACAATCAAAAACTTAAAAAGAAAAAGATTAGGGTTAGTATGCTCTAACCAAACTTAAACCAAAGCTTCCATCTTCAATTTCAGCCGCTTTTGACGCGATCTCTGTCTGCATATGAGACCCAGTTACTGATCAGGTTCTCAGAGAAAAAACAGTAGGGTTGATGTTCTAAGATACAGTATCATTTGTATGCACCTGCCAAACGTCCCTTTCCCGCCTATTTTGTCTTGATTTTTTATCAAAAGATATGTAAATTTAAACTCCCCCGATCTAAAATTCATGAGACATAAACTTGTGAACCAAAACGTTATGTGCAAGAAAAAGCAAAAACACATGAACTATAATTTATTTAATGTTAAAATATTTAATTTATGATAAATAGTTTTTTAACCTAAAACCTAATATTATGAAAAAGATATTATTAATACTTGTATATTTTATTACTTGCAGTTTCCAAGACACTTCTTATACTTTTACTTCAGCAGACGGAATGTTCCAGATAGAAACTCCTTGTAAGATGGAGAATCTTAATGACTTTGATGCTGAAATTTTTAATTGCATTCAAAATGCAGACACAAAGAATGGAGCTCACATGTTAACTATATCGATTTACAAAAAGCCTATGAAGATAATAGCAGAAAACCAAGAAATTGCTTTAAGTAAAGAAATCGAGAAATACTTAGCGAAAGAATTAATCAAATATGAAGAGAAACTTAATCAGAAAAAAAACGAAATATATTGTTCTGAAACCTTTCGTGCAAGCAGTACCATTCTAGAAGGACTCCACTACGTTAGGTGTATGTTAATTAATGAAAATTTCATCGTACTTTCTGTATATATTCCTAAAGGAACTATTGAATCAACAATTTATCAAGCATACTTTGATTCATTTAAGATATCGGATATTGAAGCTATAAAATTAAAAAAGGAGAAGTACCTAAAAATGCACAACCAAAGAAGAGAAAGGATAAGGAAATAGTTACAAAAAAACATACATATAACTATGGATTTAAAACATTGTACCTTCATGCCGCATCATGGATTTATGCTAGACAGTAACATGGAATCTTCTTTCGAGCTTCTTATTCTGCCGAACTGAAAAGTTCCCGAGAAATCAGTCACGTTTCATATATATCAGACCGTTATGCGGCATTTTAAAAGACCGTGAGAATTCAATAAAATTAATGCGGGAAAAATCATAAGAAAGACAACATTAACATTAGTTCAAAAACAAATGGAACAGGATGACAATGACTTTGATCCAATCAAAAAATTCGATTTCCTTTTAGGCGGTTGGGATTTAGATTATGTGATTCCTAGAAGCTTTCTTAGTGAAGCAGGTTCAGATTCTGGAATTGGTTCATTTTATAAAGTGTTAAATGACAAATATGTCATATTTGAATATTCCACTAAATCAGGGAGCGAGGCAAAAGGCATTTTTGCATGGGAAAGTAAGACAGGAGTTTATAAATATTGGTGGTTTGAAAACTCAGGCAGTTATTTAACAGCAACCTGTAACTTTATCAACGATAACATCATGGCAATGAACTGGCATGATTCTTTATTAGTGCAGACTTTTGTAAAAGAAAATCCAGACAGAATTATTTTAAAAATGCAGTACCCCTCGATAGAAGGTGGACATAATTCAGTATTAGAAGTTTTGTTCACCAGACGAATTGAAAATCAGAACGAAAAAAAACAATACAAAACATAGGCTCATGAAACATTGCACCTACCCGCTGCAGCAGGGATTCTTACTAGGCAGAAACATGGGATCTTCTTTCAAGCTTCTCGTCCTACCGGAATGCAATGCATGCCCCTGCACAACTACAGCATTCAGATTGGGAAAATAAAGTTTACAATGTAGCCGCAATTTATGACTAGACAAACAAAAAAACAATTCATCAATAAAATAAAATGATATGAAAACAATCTTAATAATTGTAATAGTGGTAATCCTGATAACGATCGCGGCTTATTTTATTTTGATTGGTAATATTGATAAATCAGAACCAAAGATTGTCACACTGGATAAACCCATCTATATCATAGGATTGGAGATAAGCACAAATGATAAGGACATATTTAAAGATGTTGCAAAGGTAGCTAGTAAATTTAATGATATTATAAGTAAGTCTCCTATCCCGAACAAAAAGGAACCATGGGCTAGACTAAATATAAGTAAGGATTATAGTAAGGAAAAAGGAACTTTTAAATATATAATCGGGGATGTTGTGACAATAACAGACTGTTTTCCAGATGGATTACAATCATATGAAATACCAGTTTTGACTTTTGCAATTTTCCAAATTCAACCAAAAAGCAAAATTGCTTGGGGGATTACAATGGGCAGAATGAAAAGATATATTTATACAGAGTGGTTTCCAAAATCGAAATATAAACCATCAGATATTTTTGGAGATTTTGAATTACATGATGATAGGAGTTTAGGAGAAAAACCTGAGATAAATTTATATGTAGCATTAAAAGAAAAAGACTGTAAATAAAGTGTACCAACGCACCATAAAAAACTGAGCTAAAACCTTGACAATTCTCACAAAACTTTAACTAACTGTTGCCTTTCCTGTACTTTTGTAATTAGTATTGCATGGGATACCGCTTTTAGCTACTGCTAATGACTGTTTCAACAATTTATTACATACAATTGGAGATATTGCGCTATGTACGCAACAATTACATTCTGTCAGGAACCTGGATACCTAACAAACCCATACCTGACTTAATCACTTGAGCCGTAAGTTTTGATAATTGCAAGCGTAAGGCAATTTTAGCCTCATCTTCTTCCTTAAAAATTGGAACTTCCTGATAAAACTGGTTATAATCTTTAACCAATTCGTAAATGTAATTTGAAATTAATGCCGGGCTTAAATTTTCTGCTGCCAAACCAATTGTGCTTGGGTATTCATGCAAGTGATGTAAAATACGAACTTCTTTTTGGTGCAACTCAAAATCATTTTCTAATACTGAATCAAAAGCAATTCCTTCCTCTTTAGCACGCCTCAACAGGGAGCTGATTCGCGCATGGGTGTATTGGATAAACGGCCCTGTATTTCCTGTAAAATCAACGGACTCTTCAGGGTTAAACATCATGCTTTTTTTAGGATCAACCTTAAGCATAAAATATTTTAAAGCTCCCAATCCAACCATTTCGAATAAATCAGCAGCTTCATTTTCCGAAAAGTCAGAAACTTTACCTAATTCAGTAGTAAGTCTTTTAGCCGTTTGATGCATTTCTTCCATTAAATCATCGGCATCAACTATGGTTCCTTCCCTGCTCTTCATCTTCCCATGAGGCAACTCAACCATTCCGTACGACAGATGTTTGATCATTTTAGCCCACTCAAAACCCAACTTTTTAAGGATGATTTCCAACACTTCGAAATGGTAATTTTGTTCGTTCCCTACCACATAAATTAATTTTCCAGCATGAAATTCATCCAGACGAAGCTTGGCAGTTCCCAGATCCTGGGTCATGTAAACAGATGTTCCATCGGCTCTCAAAAGCAATTTTTCATCCAGACCATCATCCTTTAGATCAGCCCAAATCGAACCGTCCTCTTTCCTGTATAAAATTCCTTTTTTTAATCCCTCTTCTACCAATTGCTTACCTAATAAATAGGTTTGCGATTCGTAATATATTTTATCAAATTCAATTCCTAATCTTGTGTATGTCAAATCGAAACCGGCATAAACCCATGTATTCATTCGTTCCCAGAGTTCGCGCACAGCCCCATCATTTTGCTCCCATTTTTGCAGCATTTCCTGAGCTTCAATCATTAGTGAAGATTCCTTCTCCGCTTGTTTAGGATCAATACCCTGATCAATGAGCTTCTTAATTTCAATTTTATTTTTTTGATCGAATAGCACATAAAAATCTCCGACCAGTTTATCCCCTTTCTTTTCGGCCTTTTCAGGGGTGATTTCATCGCCCCATTTTTGCCAAGCCAACATCGATTTACAAATATGAATTCCACGATCGTTTACCAAATTTACACGTTTTACTTCATATCCAGCCGCTTCGACAATGGCCGCAACTGAATAACCTAACAGATTATTTCGGATATGCCCAAGGTGCAGAGGTTTATTCGTATTGGGAGATGAAAACTCAATAACAATCGGTGCTTCATTCATTGGTTCAGCTTTACCAAATGACAGGTTTGAAGCATTCGATCTTAAAAATCCAGCCCAATAAAAATCATCAACAACCAGATTTAAAAAGCCTTGAACTACGTTAAAGTCCTTAACTTCCTTCAATTCTCTCAGTAAAAATTCACCAATAATTTGTGCGGTTTCAACCGGAGATTTACGTGAAAGTTTCAACAATGGAAATACAACAACGGTTAAGTTACCTTCAAATTCGCGTTTGGTTTTTTGTATCTGAATATTTTTATCATCGGGTGCCGAGCCAAAATATTCAGCACAGGCACTAGCTACATATTTGGTAATTAGTTTTTCAATCATTGCTTTGTATTAAATTCAATGCAAAAGTACGTCAAATCCGCTAAACTTTCAATTCAAAAAAAGCTGATCTACCACGCAACCATTTCTAAGAAAGTGCATCAATGTAGTGTATGTGTAAAACTTTAAGTTTATAAGAATGAAAAAAACAAGTGTACTAATGATCCTCTTGCTAATTGCGTCGGTAGTTATAGCTCAGGATGAAAAAGATCAAAATGAATATTCTCATCAGGGATATTATAACTCAACCAATTTTGGACTATTAGTTGGTTCTTCAAATAATGAAAACAAAGCTCCATTTTCGTTCATGATGATTAATGGTTATGGAATCACCAACCAATTTGCCGTTGGTTTGGGTATTGGATCAGAATTTATGAGTGAGAGCTACCTGCCTGTTGTTTTGGATGCACGCTACTATTTCCGTAAACAAAAATTCTCACCCTATGTGTTTATTCAGGGAGGGTATTCGATTGCATTGGATGATGAAACGGAGAATTATCATTTATACTCTTACCGTTCATTCTGGTCGGGTTACGATTTACTGAAACCGAATGGGGGTTTCATTTTTAATCCCGGGGTTGGGATCAAAACCATGATCAGCAATAATTTTGGATTAAGTTTTAGTATTGGTTTCAGACACCAGCGATTAAGCTACGATAACCTGAATGCGGATAATGACAAGGCACTCGAAATTAACATGAACCGTTTGGTGATAAAAGCGGGTATATTCTTCAAATAAAAAAACAAACACATGAAAAAATATAGTTATTATATCATCATTCTGTTAGCATTTATTTTAAAAGGATGTACCGACAAAATTTCGGAAATCTTCATGGCTAACAGTCCAATTTATATGAGTTACGAAGAACTAAGATCGTCTGTTAAACAAGTTGCAGCTAGAGATTTGGTTAAACCGGGCAAAATATATTTTAAAGATAATTACATCTTTATCATTGAACAGATGAAAGGGATCCATGTGATTGATAATGCAAATCCTACGTCCCCACAAAGTCTATGCTTCATTGAAATCCCGGGCACTGTTGATATTGCGATAAAAGGTCAAACGCTTTACACCGATAGTTATGTTGACCTGATTGCTTTGGATCTTTCCGACATCAATAACATTACCGAAATTTATCGCAACGAAGACGTCTTACCGTATATTTTGCCACCTTATGATGAAGATTATCCATTGGCTAAATTGGATGAAGACAAAGGAGTTGTGATTGATTGGGAAGTAAAAAAAGTAAAGCAAAGCCCTCAAATATATTACTATCCCATGTTCCGAGAAATGGACATGACGAATCTAGCCAATTTTTCAGGAGGAGTAAGTAATACCGGTGTTGGAGTTGGAGGCTCGATGGCAAGGTTTAGCATTGCTGAAAACACCCTGTATATAGTTGATGAGTCGACCCTTCACATTTACGACATTTCGAATCCCAACACGCCTAACATGGTAAAAACCACTAACGTTGGCTGGGGCATCGAAACCATGTTTATTTTAGGTGATAATTTGTTTTTTGGAACCCGAAATGGAATGCTTATTTATGACATTTCAGTACCGGTTTCTCCAATGTATTTAAGTCAGTTTTGGCACTTAACCAGTTGCGACCCGGTAGTGGTTCAAGACACGATTGCCTATGTTACGCTAAGAGGTGGTGCCACTTGCTGGAACAACAGCGTGAATGAATTGGATGTACTCTCGATTAGCGATCTTAAAGAACCTTACTTGCTCGAGGCATATCCCATGGTTGGTCCTTATGGTCTTGGAGTAGATGGTAACTTACTTTTTGTTTGTGATGGCACTGCTGGGTTAAAAGTTTATGATGTGAGTGATCCGCTTAAAATTGATGAACATAAGGTTTCTGAATTTCCAGATATTTTTGCCTATGATGTGATCCCGCTAAATGGGAATCTATTGTTGATCGGTGACGATGGTTTTTATCAATACTCGTATTCGGATCAAAGCATAGAGCTATTAAGTAAAATTGAGGTCGTTGCAAATTAATGTTACAAATAAATAAGGAGAGGTTTTAAAATCTCTCCTAAAAAAATTGAACGCTTAAACTACGCTTATGATTATCTTTGAAGTTCTTTGGAAAAATTGAAAATTATTTAAGTGGAAACGAGCGTCATAACTGACATAGTAAAGGAATGCAGGAAAGGGAAGCGAAAAGCCCAGGAGCAGTTGTACAATGCATACTCGAGTAAGATGTTTGCGGTATGCCTTTACTATTCTAAAAATAAAGATGATGCTGAAGATATGCTGCACAATGGATTTATTAAAGTTTTTCAGAAGATCGATCAGTTTAAAGGTGATGGCCCATTTGAAGCATGGTTAAGAAGAGTTTTTATGAACACTGCACTTGAACAATACCGTAAAAAAAGTATTCTTTATTCAATTAATGAAGAAATAGGATATCCTGAACTTGCTGATGACATTGATGTTATAAGCCAGTTAAGCAATGATGAACTGATTCGACTGATACAAGAATTAACGCCGGCTTACCAAATGATTTTTAACCTTTATGCCATTGAAGGGTATAGCCATAAAGAGATAAGTGAAATGCTTGGAATAGCTGAGGGAACTTCAAAGTCAAACCTTGCTAGAGCCAGAGCAATTTTGCAAAAAAAGGTGATAAAACAATTTAAAATCTCAGGGAGAAAACTGAAATGAGTAAACCTGACAAACATATAGAAAACATATACCGGCAGCGTTTGATTAATGCTGAAGTGTCTCCACCGCCGTATGCTTGGGAAAAAATTGCCAATAGCCTAGATGGTGCTGCCAAAAATCGGAGATTAGTTTTTTACAGAAGATTAGTTGCGAGTGCTGCTGTGATCATTATCCTCTTGTCTGTTGGAATTGGTTTCCTTTATCAAAAACGACAAGTAACCCCATCAGACAAACTAACTATCGTAGCAACAGATTCAACAATTCAAAGCATTGACTCAAGCATAAAAATTCCTGTTTATCCAATACAGGAAAACTTAGCCGACAAGGAAGTTCCTGAGCAAAAAACAGTTAGACAAAAAACAAACCCAATTATTAAGGAATTTCTTGCCAGTCAGGATTTACCACTTCCAGAACATCGAATTAAATCGAACCTAATTAGCATGCATCAAATTGCTTCAAGCAGTATTGCATTCAATTTCGAATGGCCTGCATTAGTCCTTCCAAAGAGAATAGTGGAACAGCAGCCATTTATTTACGATGCCAAATTAAACAGGCTTGTTATGAATGAGGAATTGAATGCGGATGCCAGTCAACCTGAAACCCGTAACCAAAGGTGGTCGCTCGGGGGTGAAATTTCTCCCTCTATCGCCAGCAATAGCTCCTCTTCGAATAATGCGATGGCTTATGGTCCTTCCAATGAGTTTTTAAATAATTATCAGCCAGGCACGGTATCAGAAGAGGTCATTTCAGCATACACAGGGGGACTTGCAGTTAATTACATTGTTAGTGATAGACTGAGTTTTCAATCCGGATTGTATTATTTTAAACAAGGCCAGGAAATTCAAAATTTCAATGTTTTGGCAAATGAGGCTGCCTTAAATAATTCGGCGACCACACTTACTAACTCAGGCACGGTTGAATTTGCCTCAGCCGACGTAGTTTTAAATAACAATCCACGACAAGAAATTGTTCTTGACGCCAACAATAAAATTGCGCAATTTGATGAAATCCTGCTGCAACAATTCGGTTTTATCGAAATTCCATTCATTCTGAAATATAAAATTTTAAGCAAGAAACTTGATATTTATCTATTAGGTGGAATTAATGCAAACTTTTTAGTGAACAACAACGTTTTTATCGGCACAAACAGTAATAATTCTGTAGGTCGTACCAACGACATCAACTCATTGATTTACAAAAGCACATTTGGTTTGAGCTTTGAATACCCCATTAGCAGCCATTTTTATTTAAATCTTTCTCCAATTATTAAACATCAACTAAACCCAATTAGCAAAAATAATTCGAGTAATACCCCCATGAGTTTCTTTGAATACAAAACCGGAATTAGTTATCGGTTCTAGCGCAATTCAAGTACTTGGGTTTTCATAAATTTACCTTACATTTGGGTTGATAATTCACCAAAATATTTATCTGAATTTTAATCCATTAATTATGAAAATCTTTGCCATCAAACTCTTCACAATTGCTTTATTCATTTTGCCGTTAAGCATTTTTGCACAAGTAAAAAAACCTATTCCCGATGGAAAAGTAAAGGTTGAATTGTTCAAAAAACAGCTGGAAATGCGTAAGAGTTCTTCCTTTAAAGATCTTCACTGGCAATATGTTGGCCCTACTAATATTAGTGGACGATGTACTGATGTTGAAGCAATTTCACCCAGAGGAAGTCAATATACCATTTGGGTTGGATCGGCCACAAGTGGTGTATGGAAATCAACCAACGAAGGAACTACCTTCGAGTCCGTTTTTGATGACATCCCAACTGCATCAATTGGCGATATTGCCATCGACCCAAAAAATCCGGATATTGTTTGGGTAGGAACCGGCGAAGCAAATATTTTCAGAAGTTCTAATGCGGGAGCCGGTGTTTACAAAACTATCGATGGTGGTAAAACCTGGCAAGTAATGGGCTTAGAAAATACCTTTACAATTGGCAGAATCAGGGTAAATCCGGAGAATACTGATATCGTTTATGTGGCAGCAACGGGTCATGAATGGACAGAGAATAAAGAGCGAGGGGTATTCATGACTACAGATGGCGGACAAACCTGGAAAAACATTTTATACGTTGACAAAAAAACCGGGGCCTTTGATTTGGTCATGCATCCAACAAATCCGGATATTTTATATTGTACAACATGGGAAAGAAAAAGACTGAAGTGGAATGATCCTCGAACCTTTGACGGTCACAAAAACAATGGAATTTGGAAATCGACTGATGGCGGTAAAAACTGGAAAAAAATTAATCAGGGCTTACCAGCCCCGAATCATCGAGGTCGTATTGGAATCGACATCGCAGTTTCAAATCCGGATGTTTTATATGCCTATGTTGACAACTACGAAATTGCCTATGAAGCTAAAATTGGTGAGCTTGATGCTTATCGTCGGCAGAAAAAGGATGTAATAAAAGGATCAACGATTTACAAAAGCACTGACGCTGGTCAGAATTGGGTACAAGTGAGTGGTTTAACTCCCGATCAGAAAAAGTACATGGAACGACATTCCGGAACTTATGGATGGGTATTCGGTCAAATCAGAGTTGATCCTACGGATGAAAACACCATTTACACCATGGGTATCTGGCTCAATAAATCTACGGATGGTGGTAAAACCTTCACAGCCATCAGAGAACCACATGCCGATCATCATGGATTATGGATAGATCCTAATAACTCTAATTATTTACTAAACGTTCAAGACGGTGGTTTAACCATCTCTTACGATCAAGGAGAGAACTGGAAACACCCCATCGAAGAACTCCCAATGGCACAGTTTTATAATATTGCCTATGATTTTGCCACTCCTTTCAGAGTGTATGGAAGTATTCAAGATCATCATAGCTTTTATGGCCCTGTTGATTTTTCGAGAGGCAGAGATCGGGTTAAACAAACAGACTTTAAAAATATCCTGGGTGCTGAAGGGAGCTCGCACGCCGTTGATCCTCGTGACAATAACACTGTTTACGCAAGTGTTTTTTATGGTGCTCTTGCCCGGGCAAAAGCAGACACTTATCCCACAGGGACCAAGAGTTTACTTCCTCCATCCTATCCCGGAGAACAGACTTTGAGAGGTCAGTGGGTTGCTCCAAATATTATTTCACCACATAACTCAGATATCCTTTATCATGGAATGCAATACGTTATGCGATCACTTGATCGTGGCGATACCTGGGAAATCATTAGCCCACATTTAAGCCATAATGATCCAAATAAACTAGGAGACATCAATTATCAAACAGTATCGGCATTGGATGAGTCGCCATTAAAATATGGATTAATTTACGCTGGTACAGATGATGGTCGAATTTGGAGGACCAAAGACAGTGGTAAAAATTGGGAAGAAATTAGAAACGGAGCAGTACCTGAAAAATGGGTTTCGAGACTTGTTGCATCAAAATATGAATTAGGTACTGTTTACATGACTCAAACCGGAAGACGAGATGATGAGTTTCAGGTTTACATTTGGAAGTCAATTGACTATGGTGATACCTGGATTGACATTTCGTCAAATATTCCGGTAGGCCCTGTGAATGTAATAAGTGAAGATCCGATAAACAAAGACATTTTATATGTGGGTACAGATGCCGACGTTTTTATTAGCAAAGATGGAGGAAAAGAGTGGGAAGTTTTGGGAGATTTACCTTTTGCCTATGTTCATGATTTGGCAATCCATACCCGTGATAATTTTATTATCATTGCAACCCATGGCCGCGGTGTTTGGGTACTCGATGCAAACCCAATTAACGAAAAGGATAAACAACGCGATTTTAGGCGCCGATAAAAACAAAACCCCCGACCGAAAGAGGCCGGGGGTTTTTCTACGAACCATATTAATTATTAATAACTGATAAAATCTCTTAAACTCATTTCATTAACATAAATTTCATCTAAACTACTTAGAACAATGGTTGGAACATTGCCATAGTTTGTAAACCTTCCGTAAACCGAAACATAATCTCTATTCAATTTTCTCATATCTCTGTGATTGATAAACCTTGCCAAATGCTCAGGAATGATAACTGTAGCACTTTGGTATGGAGATTTTCGCCCGAAGTGCAGTGTGTATTGATTAGTTCGTCTGTTATAATCTACATCAACAACCTGACCTTCAATTGAAGCAGTATGATCGCCACCTTCCGACTCATAAATTGCCCAAGGATACTCTACTTGTGGACGATAACTATGCATAAGCAGGAAGCTGTAGTTTTGATAAAATGGATACCTGATTCGCATCGGGAAATGCATGATATGATGTGATGAGTAACCATATCGACGATGTGAATAATCAACGTAGCCATGACGAATTCTGAGATTGTTGAGATGAGGAGTTCTTACAACACTTAGTGCTCGTTTACTAGGGCGTACACTTCGATTATTGCCGCGTATAACACCTTTAGTATTTCCTATCCGTACGCTGGCAGATCTATTCCTTTCAGAGACAACGCTTCTATCAGGCCGTGATGCCACTGACCTGGAAGATCTGTCACCTGACTTTACGGCAACCGAACGAGAATTACTACTTCTGTTTGACCTAGTCGCAGCCGATCGAGTGATAGATCTTTTTGATTTGGGAGAAACAGCCGTTGCTTTTTTATTAACCGATTTCCGATTATTTATTTTCGCAACAGGCTTTGAACTTTTAGTTGATTTCTTTTCCGCAGATTCACTTTTCTTATATGATTTTGCATCCGATGATCTGGCTTGTCTTCTTTGTGCCTCGACATTCAGCCCGGCGATAAGAAGAATACTTAGGATGACAGCTATTTTTTTCATAACGTTTAGTTTTAAAGATTATACTACCCTAATTCCAAAAAGCAGACCAAAAAAAATCATTTTGTTAAATTCCACCTAGCACCGCAACATAACTCACTCTTTACTTGTGATTTAATATTTTTATTTTTTTCAAATATTTTAATTTTCTTAAAATTGCAACAAAAATCCTTGCCTTAAGGAGCAATGTAATCCTCAATAATTTTATCTTTAATCACATGTTTGAAGAAATTGAAAATTGGCTTAAATCAAATAATATTGAGTTTCGTACAGTTCAGCATGAACCAACTTTAACCTCAGATCAATCTGCCAAAGCGCGAGGTGAAAATTTATCTATCGGAGGTAAAGCATTGGTTATGAAAGTTGGAAACGAGTTTAAGCTATTTGTGATCAACGCTTCTAAAAAAATTGATTCATCAGCAATTAAAAAATATTTTGGCGTAAAAAGACTTAGGTTTACGAATCAAGAGGAACTAATAGAATTAACAGGCCTTGTTCCCGGATCGATACCACCCTTCGGTAAACTTTTTTCGGCTTTGATTTATTCATTGATGAATCAATCGGGCTGAATGAGCAGATTGCTTTTAATGCAGGTTCTCTTACAAATTCGATAATAATGAAGGTGGAAGATTATTTGAAGATTGTAAATGCTGAATTTTTCAATTTCTCGAAAGATTAGCAATCAGGTTTTCAATTTGACTTAATATTACATATTTCAAGATTTAAAATTAGATAATTAGGATTAGAATTTAGCTTTTTATCGATAACAAAGCTCGAAACATCCATTTTATTTTTTATGCTAAGGATAAGTTTCTAAATTTGGGCAACTAATTTAAAAAATCAATTTCTATGCAACAGTTTGGTAATTTTCTTGACATGCTTGATGGATTTTTAGGTAGTGCTGCTTGGTTTGCGTATTTCCTATTAGGTGTAGGTTTATTTTTCACCATCTATCTTAAGTTTCCACAAATCCGCTATTTTAAATATGCTTTACGCATTGTAAAGGGTAAGTACGACAAGCCCGAAGATAAAGGAGATACTTCTCACTTTCAGGCATTAACTACCGCCCTATCGGGTACTGTTGGAACCGGAAATATTGCTGGTGTAGCCCTAGCCATTCATCAGGGTGGGCCTGCAGCATTGTTTTGGATGTTAGTGACTGCCATGCTGGGTATGACAACTAAATTTGTTGAAGTTACCCTTTCGCACAAATATCGTGAAACCGACTCGGAGGGGAAAATTGCCGGTGGCCCCATGTATTACATGAAAAACAAGTTAAACATGAAATGGTTGGCTGTCTTGTTTGCAGTTGCGACCCTGTTCTCCTCATTTGGTACCGGAAATATGCCACAAATTAATAGTATTTCGAGTTCACTAAATGCAACCTTTGGAGTACAACAGTGGATTGTTGGCGCAGTGCTTGCAGTTCTGCTTGCAATGGTTATTATTGGAGGAATTTCAAGGATAGCTAAGGTTACCGAAAAATTGGTACCAACAATGGCCATCATTTATTTCATAGGTGCCTTCGCCGTTATCATTTCTAATTACCAAAATATTCTTCCATCACTGGAAGCAGTATTCGGACAAATTTTTACGGGATCTGCTGCTGCAGGCGGATTTTTAGGAGCCAGTTTTGCCTATTTGTTCAATCGGGGTGTAAACCGGGGTTTATTTTCGAATGAAGCCGGACAAGGTTCTGCACCAATTGCACATGCAGCAGCCAGAGCCCATGAACCTGTTTCGGAAGGTTTAGTTGCGTTACTCGAACCCTTTATCGATACCATCATCATTTGTACTTTAACAGGATTGGTACTGCTTTCATCCGGAGTTTGGAATCAAAAACATAGCAATCAATTTGAAATGAGTGATCTCGAAATTTTAGCCACAACCTATACTGAAACCAATGAAAAAAATGTAGCTGATCTTCGAACTCATATCTTAGGTTCTACCACACTACCAGTTTTCACTGGTGATTTGGATGTTGTTGAAGGTAAGGTTCAGAATGATTTATCAATTATTCATGCACGATCAATTGCCGAGGAGGTGATTGTATCGATTAATGATGTGCCTTACAATGGCAAAATCAGTGTGGTTGAAGGGAAACCAAATCTATCGGATGAAGGGATGGTGATGACAGGTAAGTCGCTGGTTCACTCAGCTCCCTTAACCACCATTGCTTTTACAAAAAGTTTTATGGGTGAAAACGGAAAATTTATAGTTTCAATCGGGCTTCTGCTCTTTGCATTCTCAACGGTTATTTCATGGTCATACTACGGTGATCGGGCAATAACATATTTAGTTGGAACCAAAGGGGTGAAATATTACCGGATAGTTTATGTGATTGCTTTTTTCCTTGCCTCTTTTATTGATACAACCCTGGTATGGAAAATTTCATACATCACCATTGTAGTGATGACTTTACCTAACCTTATTGGTATTTTGTTACTACGTAAGGACATGAAATCTACGGTTAAAGAGTATTGGGAAGATTTTTCCAAAGAATGGCCGGATGAAAAACTTCCAAAATAATTTCAAACATTAATTAGAAAAGGTGGCATTCGGATGAATGCCACCTTTTTTTCTTTTATGTCAATTGAATTGTGTAGTAATTGGTTTTTGTAAATAAAGAATACTAATTACTAAAATAAGATTTAAGTAGCTTGAAAAGCATTTTTTTTCTGATTGGCTTCTCTAGATAGTCATCACATCCTGCTTCAAGTGCCTTCTCTTTATCTCCAGCAATCGCATAGGCAGTTTGAGCGATGACGGGAAGATTCGGTCTAAGCTTTTTAATTTCTCTAGTAGATTCAAACCCATTCATTACAGGCATGTTAACATCCATTAAAATCAAATCAATGGATGTGTTTTTCTTCACCATTTCGATGGCCTCAACCCCATTTTGCGACCATAAGATATCTGCTTCGAGTTTATTTAACAAAACTTTAAGTAATTCATAGCTTGAAGCATCATCTTCAACAACTAATATTTTTTTATCAGGGATCTTAATCAAGTCTACAATTTCATTTTGGCGGTGTATTTCTTCAACAATAGGTAGATAATCCACAAGCGTAAAATAAAATTTTGTACCCTTACCTACTTTCGATTCTAACCAAATTTTACCCCCTAAAATTTCAATGAGTTTCTTGGTTAATGAAAGACCAATACCTGCCCCGCCATGTGCCTTTGTATAGGATTCATCAACCTGCCGAAACATATCAAAAATCATTTCATGCATTGCTTTCGGGATTCCAATTCCTGTATCTTTTACATAAAACTGTAGTACTGATTTATCATCTATAATTTCTGGGGTATATCCAAATTCAATATTACCTGTTGGTGTAAATTTAAGTGCATTTTTTAAGAGGTTCATTAAAATTTGATTAAACTTTTGACGGTCGGTGTGAACAAAAAGCCTTTTATTTTCTTTAGGAATCTGAAGTGTAATTACAGCTTTGCTATCCGCCATTCTAACTTGCTCTGTTTTTACTATTTTGTTAATATCTTCAAGAACATTATGTAAATTAAATTCCGTTTTATGAATTTTAATCTCTCCTGTTTCAATTAAGGTAATGTCAAAAATATCCTCAACCAAATCCAATAAATGATTTCCGCTTTTATTGATGGTACTTGCAAAAGAATATACTTCCTCAATAGGCATTTGATCGCTGATTAAATCAGAAAATCCGATGATTGCATTAAGAGGTGTTCTTAACTCGTGCGACATGGTTGCCAGGAATGCAGATTTCAGCCGATCAGCCTCAGAAGCTTTTTCGAAGGCTTTCTTCAATTCATCCTCAAAACGCTTACGTTCGATGGTTATGCCAATTTGATGTGAAACAAATTCCAGTAATTCCCGATCAGAATTTTGAATGGCATTTACATTTTCATAATCCTGAATAACGATAACTCCAATGGCTTTCCCTTTACTCATTAATGGCACCCCAAGCCAAACCTGAGCTTTCGATCCCATTTGTTCAATAATTTTTTGACGGGCCATTTCATCCATCTGACTTCTTGTGACCAGCAAGGATTTGCGGGTACTTATAACATGTGCTGTCAATGTTTTTTTAGATAAAATTTTAAACTCATCCTTTTTATCAACCATAAAAGGAACCGTAATCATGTCTTGTGATTCATCGTATAGGGCAATGAAAAAATTCTCAATATTAATCAGCTTGGCCAATTCACTTACAATGATTTCATAAACTTCTTCTAAACTTTCAGATGAAAGTGAGGCATTAGAAATATTGTATAAGGCCTGTTGCCTTTTTTCTGAAATCTTCCTTTCGCTGATATCGCGCCAAATTGTATAAAGCATTTCCTTTCCTTCAACTGGTATTCTGGTTAATGAAACGTCAACCGAAAAAACTTCACCATCGGTAGTAATATGCTCCCATTCAAAACGATGATATCCTTTTTTAATGGCAATCTCCATCATTTCATCAGCCTTGTCCTTCGACAATTTTCCATCTGATTGGTATTTTGGCGACAGCAACGATGGATGCGAATTAAGGACTGCTTTTTTATTACTAAACTTTAACATCTCAACAGCCGCATCATTACAGTCAATAAATTTCGATTCATCAATCAGTAAAGTTGGATCCATCGATTTATCAAACAAATTCCGATACTTCTCTTCACTCTCAATGATGGATAGTTCTGATTTTTTACGCGCACTAATATCTCTGACAATAGCTTGCAAAGTATTATTAGGCATTCGTTTACTGTGCATCTCAACAGGAATAATCTCCCCATTTTTACTGACTAAATTTCGAACATTAATAACTGTTTCTCCTTTCAATACAAGATCGAAACGAAGTGGTTTTGCCTGCAGTTCACTTTTCTGAAAAAGTTTACTGATGTGCTTGTTCTTAATTTCATCCAAACTGCATCCGGTCATTTTCAGCATGCTGGTATTTGCATCGATGATATTTCCTTCAATGTCACTTATTAGAAAACCATCCACAGCAAGCTCAATCGTTTCACGATATCTTTTCTCCGATTCAACAGTTTTAGTGATATCTGAAATGAAGCCTTCAATGTAAAGCAATTTACCTTTCTTATCAAAAACTCCCTTCCCTTTCTCCCAAACCCACTTCTGTTCCTTTGATTCGGTAATAATTCGATATGTCATTTCAAATCTTTTCTTTAACGAAATTGCTTTTTGAACTTTATCCCATACCATTTCAGAATCATCGGGATGAATAATATCTAAATAAGAAAGAGTTTTATTGTTCAAAAAATCTTCAACCTGATAGCCTGTTAACTCAAAGCATTTTTCGTTGAGAAAAATCATCGTCCATTTATTATCATTATGACAACGATAAACGATTCCAGGCAAATTCCCCATTAAATCATTAAGCATTCGTTCACTATCAATTAATTGTTGAACGTCAGATTTTATGTTGGTCTCATTCATAATTCCTATCGGATCACTAGCTAAAAACAGACATTTTTACATTTGGTTTTCAATATTCAGAATCAAAAATAAATTATATCCTGAATTAACTTATAAAGTTAAGATTCTTCTTACCGCGTCTAACTAGGCATTTCGCCTATATTTAAAACCCGTAAAATAGCACTCGAAAATAGCACAGAAACCAGGAATATTCAAACCAGGTTGAAGTAAAATAAACAGACGAATGCGACTAAGGCTATCATTGTGTGTAATTTTTAATTAAAATTAACCTAAGGTAGGGTTGAGTTAACTCTGAAAATTTTATCTTTGCTCCCGATATATTTTTTCAATGAAAGAATCACATAAACGGATGCTGTTTTATGTGGGGTTCTCTCGCTAAGCGGGATTTGAAATCTGTCATTTAACTTTTTTAATTAATTTGCAGATGAAAAAAAACGTATTAATTATCGGTGCTGCCGGTAGAGATTTTCACAACTTCAACACGTACTATCGTGGCAATGAAGCTTACAATGTAGTTGCTTATACCGCAGCTCAAATTCCTGACATTGATGGCAGGAAATACCCAAAAGAACTTGCAGGTGACTTATATCCTGAAGGAATTCCAATTTATGCAGAAGAAGAACTGGAGAGTTTAATCAAAGATTTAAAAGTTGACGACTGTGTTTTCTCTTACTCAGATGTACCTTACCAAAAAGTAATGGAAATGAGTGCAAGAGTAAATGCCGCTGGAGCAAACTTCGTACTTTTAGGCCCTGCCGACACCATGGTAAAATCCACCAAACCTTTAATTGCAGTAGGAGCAGTTAGAACCGGTTGTGGTAAAAGCCAAACTTCAAGAAGAATTATCGAATTATTAATGGCAAAAGGACTTAAAGTAGTTGCCGTTCGTCACCCCATGCCTTATGGAGATTTGAATGCACAAAAAGTTCAACGATTTGCCGAAGTAGCTGATCTTGACAAGCACAAATGTACTGTTGAAGAGATGGAAGAATACGAACCACACGTTGTTCGTGGTAACGTAATTTATGCAGGTGTTGATTATGAAGCTATTTTAAGAGCAGCTGAAGTTGATCCTGATGGATGCGATGTTGTACTTTGGGATGGTGGAAATAATGACTTTCCATTTTACACTCCGGATTTAAACATTACAGTTGTTGATCCGCATCGTCCGGGTCATGAATTGTCTTATTATCCAGGTGAGGTTACCCTTCGTTTAGCCGACGTTGCCGTAATTAACAAAATGGATACTGCGGATGCAACCAATATTCAAACTGTTCGTGAGAGTATTGCTAAAGTAGCTCCTAAAGCAATTGTCGTAGATGGTGCGTCTCCAATTAAAGTCGACAACCCTGAGCTAATTAAAGGAAAGAAAGTATTGGTTGTTGAAGACGGACCGACTTTAACACATGGTGAAATGAAATTAGGAGCAGGTACAGTTGCAGCTAAGAAATTTGGTGCTGCTGAACTAGTTGACCCACGTCCTTTCACTGTTGGTAAGCTTTCTGAAACATTTGAGATTTATCCAAACATTGGTGTTTTACTCCCAGCAATGGGTTACGGCGAACAACAATTAAAAGATTTGGAAACAACGATTAATAACACTGAATGTGATGCAGTGGTTATTGGAACTCCAATCGACCTTAACCGTATCATCAAAATCAACAAGCCTAGTACAAGGGTTTATTACGATTTACAAGAAATTGGAAATCCTGACCTGGAGGAAATTGTTGACGACTTCATTGTTAAATACAATTTGAAAAAATAATTTTAAAGCGGCTTTTATAGCCGCTTTTTTTTAGGCTTTTTTGTAAGGTTTCAACACTAAAAAGCAACATTTTGAAAGATTTAATAAACAGATAACAACAAATCAACAGTTAACATTAAAAAGTGTATTCTTGTATAGAATTTTTACAACAAAAAAAACAATAAATAAGATGAATCAATCAAAAAATGCAAAACTGGTTTTAGAAGACGGCACCATCTTTCACGGTTACTCATTCGGGTACGAAGGATCAGCTGCCGGCGAAGTAGTTTTTAATACTGCCATGACTGGTTATCCGGAAAGTTTAACAGATCCATCCTACAAAGGTCAACTTCTCACTCTCACTTACCCTTTAGTTGGGAATTATGGAGTACCGGGGTTTGTTAAGGAAGATGAAATGCTTAAATTTTTCGAATCGGAAAGAGTCCAGGTTTCAGCATTAATCATTTCTGATTATTCATTCAAATACAACCACTGGAATGCCGAAAAAAGTCTGGGTGACTGGCTTATTGAGCATGAAGTACCAGGAATCTACGGAATTGACACAAGAGAACTGACCAAGCTCATCCGCGAAAAAGGTTCAATGTTGGGCAAACTAATTATTGATGAACAAGATTGTGAATTTTATGATCCGAATCTTGATAACTTAGTAGCAGAAGTAAGTATCAAGGAGAAACAGGTGTATGGCACAGGTAAGTATAAAATTTTGCTCATCGATTGTGGAGTAAAAAATAATATCATCAGGTATTTTCTACAAAAGGATACAACGATTATCCGGGTTCCCTGGGATTACGATTATCACAAGGAAGAATATGATGGACTGTTTATCTCTAATGGGCCCGGAAATCCGGAAATGTGTGATATTACGATTGCCAACTTAAAAAAATCCTTAGAAAAAGAAACTCCGATATTTGGAATTTGTTTAGGACATCAATTAACCGCCTTAGCTTCTGGAGCGAAAACTTACAAATTAAAATACGGTCATCGTAGTCATAACCAACCTGTCATTTTAAAGGGAAGCAAAAAAGCCTATATCACTTCACAAAATCATGGTTTTGCAGTTGATGACTCGAGCTTGGGATCTGACTGGGAAACCCTCTTTACAAATATCAACGATGATACCAATGAAGGATTAAAACATAAAAGCAAACAAATTTTTACGGTTCAATTTCACCCTGAAGCTTCGAGTGGCCCAACGGATACTGACTTTCTGTTTGATGACTTCCTGAAAATGCTTGAGAAGTGATGCGTTATGAATTAAAAATTAATCAACAGACATTAATCATTCGAAAGTGCTAAGCATAAAAGAAATATACAAAATTGGTTACGGACCTTCTTCGAGTCATAGCATGGCTCCTCGAAAGGTTGCCCAGATTTTTCTTGACCGGAATCCAAAAGCCGATCAGTTTAAGGTCTGGCTTTACGGGAGTCTGGCCGCAACCGGTAAAGGTCACCAAACCGATGAAAGTATCCAGAAAGTATTTCACGAAAAAGGAATAGAAGTGATATGGGAACCCAATACTTTTTTACCCAAGCATCCGAATGGCCTAATTTTCAGATCTTACCTAAAAGAAAAAGAACTGGATTACTATGAAGTTTATAGTGTTGGAGGAGGAGACATTTCTGAAACTGGTGAAATTTTGGGAAAAAAAATTTACACCATCACTCACATGGATCAGCTATTGGATTGGTGTAAAGCAGAAGGTAAATCCATTTGGGAATATGTTGAAGAAATTGAAGGTAAGGAAATTTGGGATTACCTTGCAAAAGTATGGGACAAAATGCAGGAATCTGTAAGAAGGGGCTCTGAAAACGAAGGAATCCTTCCCGGAACTTTGAAACTACAACGTAAAGCCAGTTCGTATTTAACCAAATCTAAAAATGCAGTAGGCTCTCAAAAAAACATCGGAAAAATATTTGCTTACGCACTGGCTGTTTCAGAAGAAAATGCAGCAGGCAATGAAATGGTAACTGCTCCAACTTGTGGTTCTTGTGGCACATTACCGGGTATTCTTTATTTTTTAAAAGAACACGATAAACTCTCCGACATAAAAATCTTAAGGGCATTAGCTACAGCAGGTATCATCGGAAACTTTGTAAAAACAAATGCTTCCATCTCTGGTGCCGAAGTAGGCTGCCAGGGAGAAGTTGGAACAGCCTGTGCCATGGCAGCAGGTGCAACAGCCCAATTAAAGGGAGGTAGTCCTAACCAGATTGAGTATGCTGCTGAGATGGGATTCGAACACAACCTGGGATTAACCTGCGACCCTTTAGAAGGTTATGTGCAAATTCCTTGCATCGAACGAAATGCTTTTGCCGCTATGAAAGCATGGGAATGTGCGGTATACGCATTACTTTCGGATGGTCGCCATAAGGTCTCATTCGATGAAGTAGTTGATACCATGATGCAAACCGGAAGAGATTTACAGGACGCATACAAAGAAACCAGCCTGGGTGGATTAGCCAGGTTTTGGCGACCAAAGATTGATAGGAGTTAAGAAAGAAACTCATTGAGTGTCTAAAGTTTAAAGTGAACTAAAGTTAGTTGAAATGGAAAATAAAGAATTTGGCAAACAACTGGAAGAAAGAACCAAACGGTTTGCGATCTCTATTATTAAATTGTCTGGTTCACTACCAAAAACAGCTGAGATGAATGTGATAAAAAATCAAATTACAAAATCGGGGACAAGCATTGGAGCAAATTATAGAGAGGCAAATCGTTCTAGAAGTAAGGCTGATTTCAGAAACAAAATTAAAATATGTGAGAGCGAAGCTAGTGAAACCATTTGCTGGTTAGAAATTATCGGAGAGTCAAAACAATTCCCTTCCCCTGAATTACAAATAATTTTAAATGAAGGGACTGAGATACTGGCAATTTTCACATCAATTAGCAAAAACACTAAACTTTAGGCATTTTAGTCACTTGAAGTACTTTAGACAATATAAAAATTAAATAGAACACAAATGAAAAAAAACATTCAGAAAGTTTTGGTACTAGGCTCCGGAGCCTTAAAAATTGGAGAGGCCGGAGAATTTGATTATTCAGGTTCACAAGCTTTAAAGGCTTTAAAGGAGGAAGGTATTGAAACCATCTTAATAAATCCGAACATTGCAACCGTTCAAACTTCTGAAAAAATAGCGGATAAAATATATTTCCTACCCGTTACTCCCTTCTTTGTGGAGAAAGTGATTAAGAAAGAAAAGCCTCAAGGTGTTCTTTTATCTTTTGGTGGGCAAACAGCACTTAATTGTGGGATAGAATTATTTAAACAAGATATCTTCAAAAACAATAATGTAGAAGTATTAGGTACACCCATTCAATCAATTATGGATACGGAGGATAGAGAAAACTTTGTAAATAAATTGGATGAAATTGATGTCATTTCTGCTCGAAGTACTGCCGTAAATTCAACAGAGGAAGCCATTCAGGCCGTCAGAAAAATTGGATTTCCGGTAATTATTCGGGCCGCCTACACATTAGGTGGACAAGGTAGTGGCTTTTGCAATAACGAAGAAGAATTACGCGCCATGTCTGAAAAAGCATTTGCGTATTCAAATCAAATATTAGTTGAAGAATCGCTCAAAGGCTGGAAAGAAGTGGAGTACGAAGTAGTACGAGATGCTTACGACAACTGTATCACGGTTTGTAACATGGAAAACTTTGATCCATTGGGAATTCATACTGGTGAAAGCATCGTGGTTGCACCTTCTCAAACGCTGACAAATTCTGAATATCACAAGCTGCGACAGCTCTCCATTAAGATTATCAGGCACATCGGAATTGTTGGTGAATGCAATGTTCAGTATGCCCTTGATCCACATTCTGAAGACTACCGGGTGATTGAAGTAAATGCCCGTCTTTCACGATCATCCGCCTTAGCATCCAAAGCCACTGGTTATCCTTTGGCATTTGTAGCGGCAAAACTCGCTTTAGGTTTTGCACTTCCCGACATTAAAAATGCGGTTACAAAAACGACTTCGGCATTCTTTGAACCATCTCTTGATTATATCGTTTGTAAAATTCCTCGCTGGGATTTAGGAAAATTTCTTGGAGTTTCAAAAGAAATTGGAAGTAGCATGAAAAGTGTTGGCGAGGTGATGGCCATAGGCCGTACCTTTGAAGAGGCCATCCAAAAGGGGTTACGTATGATTGGCCAAGCCATGCATGGTTTTGTCGACAATAAGGAAATTGAAATTGGAGACATTGAAACAGAACTGAGTCGGCCAACGGATATGCGAATTTTTGTCATCGCAACAGCCATGGAACAAGGCTGGACTGTTGAACAAATTCATGAAAGCACAAAGATTGATCGATGGTTTTTAGAAAAACTCCAAAACATCGTCGACATTAATGAAGAGGTTGGCACTTATAAAGAATTAAAAAAATTACCACTAAATCTTTTAAGGAAGGCTAAACAAGCCGGGTTTTCTGACTTTCAACTGGGCCGATCAATTTACAAAGATGAATTTGAAGGGTTAGATCAGCAAATTTTAGAAATTCGTAATCACCGTAAGCAAAATGGAATCACTCCTTTTGTTAAACAAATTGATACCCTGGCTGCCGAATATCCCGCCCTAACCAATTATTTATACCTGACATACAATGGCGATTTTAACGATATTAAATATGAGGATGACGGACAATCGGTTATCGTATTGGGTTCAGGAGCTTATCGAATTGGAAGCAGTGTTGAATTTGATTGGTGTAGTGTAAACGCGCTTGAAACTGTAAAAGCACAGAAATATCGTTCGGTGATGATCAATTACAATCCTGAAACGGTTAGTACAGATTATGATATTTGCGATCGGCTTTATTTTGATGAGCTCTCTTACGAGCGAACCATGGATATCATTGATCTGGAAATTCCGAAAGGAGTGATCGTATCGGTAGGCGGGCAAATTCCAAACAACCTCGCCATACGCTTGCACAACCAAAAAGTTCCAATTTTAGGAACCTCTCCAGAATCTATTGATCGTGCAGAAAATCGCTACAAATTTTCTCAAATGCTAGATGATTTAAAAGTAGATCAGCCGGAGTGGAAAGAACTGAGTAGCATTGCCGATGTTTTTGATTTTACTAAGAAGGTTGGTTTTCCGGTCATGGTTCGTCCCTCCTACGTACTTTCAGGGGCAGCGATGAATGTGGTTTCCAACAAGGAAGAGCTGGAGCACTTCTTAAACATGGCCGCTAATGTTTCTAAAAAATATCCGGTGGTAGTTTCAAAATTCATGGAAAACACCAAGGAAATTGAAATGGATGCAGTGGCTAAAAATGGCAATGTTTTAGCTTACGCAATTTCTGAGCACATCGAATTTGCAGGGGTCCATTCGGGCGATGCAACCATGATGTTCCCCCCTCAAAAAGTTTATGTTGAAACCGTAAGGCGGATTAAAAAAATTACGAATCGTATTGCAAACGAATTAAAAATTTCGGGTCCGTTCAACATTCAATACCTGGCAAAAGATAACGACATAAAGGTGATTGAATGTAACTTAAGAGCCTCAAGAAGCTTGCCTTTTGTTTCTAAAGTACTAAAAACCAACTTTGTTGACCTCGCAACTAAAATTATGCTGGGTGTTCCTGTTGAAAAAATTGATAAATCCTTGTTTGATTTGGAGTACATTGGTGTTAAAGCTCCGCAGTTTTCATTCTCTCGTTTGGCTAAGGCCGATCCAATACTTGGCGTTGACATGTCTTCAACCGGAGAAGTAGGTTGTATTGGGGAAGATTACTACGAAGCCATTTTAAAATCGATGCTTTCGGTTGGTTACAACATTCCTAAAAAGAATATCCTGCTTTCAACCGGACCGGCGCGTTCTAAAACAGAATTGATTAACAGTGCAAAATTATTAAAGGACATGGGCTATAATTTGTATGCCACCAAAGGAACTGCTAAATTTTTAGCTGATAATGAAATTGATTCTACGGTGCTTTACTGGCCTGACTCGAAACAGAAACCAAACACCCTCGATTACATTAAAGAGCATAAAATTGATTTGATTATCAACATTCCGAAAAACTTAAGCCAGGATGAGTTGTACAACGATTATCATATTCGACGTGCAGCAGTCGATCATAATGTACCGCTAATCACCAATGCCCGATTAGCCAGTGCATTCATCATTGCCTTTAGTAAGTACAGCATGGATGATATTACGATTAAAAGCTGGGATGAGTATGCTACTAAATGATCTATACAAGAAGATGAAAAAGGATAGTTTTACTAACGTAAAACCATCCCCTAGACACTGTTTCACAAAGTGTGTAAGTTAAAAATACAAAGGTTTGACTTTTTACTTATAGTTGAATCCTTTTTTCAAATATAACAAAGAACTGATTCAGGATAATGCCCCAATTTTGGATAGGCATCGACCATTTTTTCGTTGCTTCCCTTGTTGCTAAATATACGGATTTTATTACAGCCTATTCCGAAGGAAAAGAAAGTTTGTTTTTAGTGTACTTCCTGATTTTTCCATTCAGGTTTTCAACCAGGTTTGTTGTGTAAATGATTTTTCTGGTTTCCAGGGGGAATTCAAAAAACACGATCAGGTCTTCCCAATTGTCCTTCAAACTTTTAATGGCATATGAATATTTAACTTCCCACTGCTGTGCAAAATCATCCAGTGCGGCTGTTGCAGCTTCTTTGGTTGGAGCATTGTAAATTTTCTTCATGTCGCGTGTAAAGGCTTTTTTATCCTTCCAAATTACGTAATGACTGGCATTACGGATTTGATGAACAACGCAAATCTGGGTTTTTGACTCAGGAAAAACATTGCGGATCGTATCGGTAAATCCGTTCAGGTTATCGATAGCTGCGATTAGGATATCTTCCACGCCACGGGCACGCATGTCGGTTAATACGCTCATCTAGAAAGCAGCTGATTCATTCTTGCCCAGCCACATCCAAGGACTTCTTTCTTCCCATCTCTGCGAAGCCCTACGGCAATGTAAACAGTCTTTTTTATTACCTTGGATTTTTCCCGTACCTTGAATACAATATCGTCCATCCAAACGATTAAATAAACAGGTTCTAACGGACGGTTTTGCCAGGCAACAATATCATTGGTGACAGCATCGGTAATCCTGGATATGGTCGATGTAGAAACTTCAAATCCATAAAGCTCCCGAATCTGCTCTTCAATATCACTATTGCTCATACCCTTGGCATAAAACGAAACAATAATGCTCTCAAGACCATCTACCATATTCTCCCTTTTGGGAACAATCATGGGGTTAAACGATGCATCACGATCCCGAGGGACATGAATGCTTGATTCACCCAAAGATGTTCGTACTTTCTTTTGGGAATAACCATTACGGGCATTTGGATAATTCGACTTTTGGCATAACTAAGATGACCATCTAGCTCACCTTCGAGCATCTTTTCAATGCCGCGCTTTTGCAGCTGCTTTAAATAGTCATTGAGTTCCTCACCTGTTTTAAACTACCTTAGAAACTCATCTTTTATTAAATCTTCTTTTTTAATTACTGTATAAATTTTAAAATTAAACAAAAAAATATCGGGGGTTGCAATCCCCGATATTTTCATTTACACAGTTTATGTGATAGTGCTTATCCCCTATAATAATTTATTTGAATAAAGGTTCTTATCATTATTTAAAAAACTGTCCACCTGACCAATTATACATTTCAGATAATGTTGCTACTATTTCTAATTCCAACTGGTCTCCAATATTCCCATTTAATCCCATGGTTGCTGCCTGTCCACTTTCTGGGAATCCTATAATCAAAAATGCAGACCCTGGATAACTCTGGCCAGGATGAAGAAAAGACAATTTACCACCTGAATGGTCTAAAAATAAACCCAATCCCATTTTAAAAGGAATACCAAAGGCTTGAATTGGAATATCTACTTCTGCCGTTAACATTTGTTTCGCAGTTGTTTGAGAGAAAATTTTATTTGATTCTCCTTTATATGCCTTCATTAGTTCAATAGTTAATAAAGCCATATCTCTTGGAGTTGAGAGTAAGCCGCCTTGTGCTACTGCCGGCACAAAGCCTTGTACTGCAGGTCTTGATTCGCCTTCGGTTGTATGTGGCATTGCTTCCATTGTTTGCCATGACTTAGGTAATGGATAGTTAAAAGTTGAGAAATTCATTTTCAAGGGTTTAAATAACACTTCCTCCGCAATCTCGTTCATACTTTTCCCAATAATGTCTTCCAAAATCAATTGTATTACAACATACCCGATATTAGAGTATGACCATTTTTCACCTGGTTTAAAAGTTGGATAAGCAGGCTTATTCAACGCAGGTTTTTCTGCACTCAATATTTGTGGTAAACTGGGACTTATATCCCCTTCATAAGAGAAATTAGTTCCTGGCAATCCCGATTGATGAGTCAATAATTGACGTAAAGTAATGTTCACCCCAAATTCATTCTCAGGCATTTTCCAAGATCTCAGATAAACATTGATGTCCTCATCTAAATCAAGTATATCTTTCTCAACATAATGCATGACAATCATTGCAGTAACAAATTTACTTACTGAACCAACTTGAAACATCGCATTATTTCCCATTTGATTAGATTTAGATGCATCTAAAACACCATACCCTTTTTCCCACTCGATTTCATTATTCTCAACTACTGCCAGATTCACACCTGGAACATTATAGTGTTCCATTCGCTCACTAAGCTTTCCTTTATCTTGAGTTTGTGTGACACCTTCTGGAGAGAATGTCATTTTGATTATGTTTTGCTCAAATTCTAGATATTTCTCTTTCTGTGTAACACAAGAAATGAGTAATCCTACACACAACCCTACTAACACTATTACGCTATACCTTCTCATACTGACTAATTTTTAATTATTTATAAAATACAAAATTAAGAAATTAAACCAAAAGACCAATCCTACATTTGTAGCACTTTTACATTTTTCTTAAAAACATTGTAGAGAAGATTAAAATAGCATATTTTATTACCTTTTTAAATTTTAGAATAAGCATGGTCACTAATTAAATTTGCGTTTCAATCTTTAAGCATTTTAAAAACAAAACAATCCTTTCTTATTGTTATGTTTTTACTTGGAATAAATATTATTATTCTCACCTATGCATTTGAATCTTTTTAAAAATAATTACACCTATTAATGTTAAATATTCAAGACATTCTTCACTTATAATATATCATTTTGCCCTTTTAACCATTCGTTTTTTAATTTTATACTATTTTCTCGGCAATTATTACATTTAAAACGTTTTTTCTATTATTCTTCTGCCGTCATTATACTACATTCTATATATGTGCTTTTACATTTATCAATAATCCATAATTACTAAAATGAATTTTAGTATTTCAGAAATTGGAGTACACTGCATATCATTTATTCCATTGTTTACTAGTTCAATTTTACTTTTGAGAGAAAAAGAAATTACTCAATTCATTTGTCAGGAAAACCAATAATAGAAATCGCCAAACCATTGTATATTAATCCCATTAGAGTAAGGGATAATCTTTCAAACATCTTTCGTGAAACTAAGGCCAAGAATCGCACTCAATTGGCAAATCTCAATAAGGATTAATTTGGAATGAATTGTATTACGATTATCATATCCGTTTATAAACTTACCCTTTATGGGGAGGGCTAAATTTTCTACTTGATGGGTTCCTTTCAAAAAAACATTTAATTCAATTTTACTATTTTATTACAATCGAAATTTTCCTATTTTTGAAAAAACTTAAACATAGCTAATGAAACGAGCTCAGACAATAATTTTCTCTACAATTTAATGAATGTTTAGCGAGTTCCATGTGACCTATTTAAAACAGATAATTAACACATGAAAAACAGAAGTTTAGTATCAATCGACGATTTTAGCAAAGCAGAATGGCTTAAGATTCTGGATCTTGCAGAAGGATTTGAAAAAAATCCAAAACAAAGATTATTAGAAGGGAATGTAGTGGCAACTTTATTTTTTGAGCCATCTACACGTACCCGCTTGAGTTTTGAAAGTGCAGCCTCCTATTTAGGTGCCAAAGTAATTGGATTTTCGGATGCATCAGCAACGAGTGTTAAAAAAGGTGAATCTTTGAATGACACCATTCTTACCGTAAGTAATTACTCGGATATCATTGTGATGCGGCATCCCCGAGAAGGAAGTGCCCGTTATGCAAGTGAAGTATCACCGGTTCCAATCATTAATGCAGGCGATGGTGCCAATCAGCACCCAACACAAACTTTGCTCGATCTTTACTCTATTCGTAAAACCCAAGGAAGGCTCGATAAAATCGACATTACGTTTGTTGGAGATTTAAAATACGGACGAACCGTGCATTCATTGGTAATAGCACTTTGTAACTTTAATGCAACCTTCCACCTGGTTTCGCCTAACGAATTAAAATTACCTAGTTATGTTAAACGACATATCAAGGAAGCTAAATTAAAATATTATCAGTACACTGATTTATCCGAAGCAATTCCAAAATCAGACATCTTATATATGACACGCATTCAAAAAGAGCGCTTTTCTGATCCGATTGAATATGAAAAGGTAAAAAATGCCTATATCTTAAAAAATAGTATGCTGGAAGATGCAAAAGAAAATATGAAAGTATTGCATCCCTTGCCAAGAGTGAATGAAATAACAAAAGATGTTGATACTAACCCTATGGCCTATTATTTTCAGCAAGCACAAAATGGCGTTTATGTGCGCCAAGCAATATTAACCTCAATACTTGGTATAAAATGAGTGAAAAGAGAAAAGAGTTAAAGGTATCGGCCATTGAGAATGGTACGGTCATCGATCATATACCTGCTAGAAGTTTATTTCAGGTTGTGAAAATATTAAAACTAAATTCAATACCTAATCAAATTCTAATTGGAAATAACCTCCAGAGCAAGAAATACGGCAGCAAAGGAATTATTAAAGTGAACGACAAATACTTTGAAGCCACAGAATTGAATAAAATTGCTTTGGTTGCACCTTCAGCTACTTTGATTGTGATTAAAGACTTTACGGTGGTTTATAAAAAACAAGTTGAATTGCCCAAAGAGATCGTGCAATTTGTAAAATGTGTAAACCCTAATTGCATCACGAACAACGAAAATGTAGATACAAAATTTGAAGTTCATAGCGATGAAGAAGGCCAAACTAAACTTTTATGTAACTATTGCGAAAAGTTTACGGCAAAAGACAATATGGTTTTCATTTAAAATATGATTCCGATTTAACAAAAAGCTTCCCCTTCAGGAAGCTTTTTTGGGATTAGGGCTATGAGTACAAACAACAACTACATAAAAAAACTTATTAAACAAGGGGAAAACCAACAACTGGATTTCAAATTTGAAATAGCCGATTCTAAAAAGATTGCCCGTACCCTTGTAGCTTTCTCAAATACAGATGGGGGCACCTTATTAATAGGTGTAAAAGATAACGGTTCTGTGACAGGTATAAATTCAACAGAAGAATTCCACATGCTTGAGGCAGCAGCTAACATGTATTGTCGTCCTGAAATCAGTTTTAAAGCGAAGGAATGGAATGTTGATGGCAAAAGGGTACTTGAGATAACGATTCCTAAAAATCCATTTGTACCTTACCTTGCTCCTGATCAAAAAGGGAATTACAAAGCCTATATTCGAGTGAAAGATGAAAACATTTTAGCAAATTATATTTTACTTGAAGTATGGAAAGCAAAAAAAAACAAGCTTGAAGTCATGATTGAATACACTGAAGAATATCAAAAACTATTTCCTTGCTTAAAAAAACAGGGTCAAATTTCTCTTTCTTCACTTTGCAAAATCACTTCTTTAACGAAAACGAAAGCAAAAAAAATGCTGATCAAGCTCATTCTACTCGATCAAATTGAAATAATCTTTAAGGATGATCAAGTATTTTACCGGCTAAAAATTTAAAATATTCCTTCCTTCGCACAGACGGCAAGCTACAAGCACTATCATTTTCAAAATTAAATCTAGCTGTCATTGCCATGTACTCAAGTGCTTACATAATTGTTAAAAATAATTACACAATATCTTCACATTTTGTTTGTTTGTTTGAAATTAATTGTCTTATCTTTGCACCCCGCTAAAGCGATAATGTTCATTAAAAAGTTGTATTTCATACTTAATCAAACAGTTAATTTATCTTTCAATTAATTTTGAAAAAAAGATTAAAAAAAAGTAAAAAAAACTTGGAGATTAAAAAATAAGTATTACTTTTGCATCCGCATTCAGCGACACGTTCTTTTAAAACATGTAAAATAAATAATCTCAAGCAGTTAGACGAATTTTGAGAGGTCAAACTTGGAAATAATTTTTTTAAAAAAAAATAACAAAAAAGTTTGCAGATAAGAAAAAAGAGATTAATTTTGCAGCCGCTTTCGACCATAACGGAAAAAAGCATTAAAAGAAGACAGAAAGTTCTTTGAAAATATTGAAGCAAAAAAGCCTAAAAATAGTAGTAAATATCCCATAAAGTGAATTCTTTAAGGAATAATAAATCTGAGACATTTAAGATCAAATTTTTACAATGAAGAGTTTGATCCTGGCTCAGGATGAACGCTAGCGGCAGGCCTAATACATGCAAGTCGAACGGTAAGGTCCCGCTTGCGGGATACACGAGTGGCGCACGGGTGAGTAACGCGTATGCAACCTACCTTTAACTGGAGAATAGCCCCGAGAAATCGGGATTAATACTTCATAATAATAAGAATTGGCATCTTTTCTTGTTTAAAGCTCCGGCGGTTAAAGATGGGCATGCGTGACATTAGATAGTTGGTGAGGTAACGGCTCACCAAGTCAGCGATGTCTAGGGGTTCTGAGAGGATTATCCCCCACACTGGTACTGAGACACGGACCAGACTCCTACGGGAGGCAGCAGTAAGGAATATTGGTCAATGGACGCAAGTCTGAACCAGCCATGCCGCGTGCAGGATGACGGCCCTATGGGTTGTAAACTGCTTTTATCAGGGAATAAACCCCTCGACGTGTCGAGGGCTGAAGGTACCTGAAGAATAAGGACCGGCTAACTCCGTGCCAGCAGCCGCGGTAATACGGAGGGTCCGAGCGTTATCCGGATTTATTGGGTTTAAAGGGTGCGCAGGCGGCTTATTAAGTCAGTGGTGAAATCTCTCGGCTCAACCGAGAAACTGCCATTGAAACTGATAAGCTTGAGTATAGTTGTAGTGGGCGGAATATAGCATGTAGCGGTGAAATGCTTAGATATGCTATAGAACACCGATCGCGAAGGCAGCTCACTAAGCTATAACTGACGCTCAGGCACGAAAGCGTGGGGAGCAAACAGGATTAGATACCCTGGTAGTCCACGCCGTAAACGATGATAACTCGATGTTGGCAATACACCGTCAGCGTCCAAGCGAAAGCGTTAAGTTATCCACCTGGGGAGTACGATCGCAAGATTGAAACTCAAAGGAATTGACGGGGGCCCGCACAAGCGGAGGAGCATGTGGTTTAATTCGATGATACGCGAGGAACCTTACCTGGGCTCAAATGTAGAATGACAGTCCCCGAAAGGGGATCTTTCTTCGGAACAATTTACAAGGTGCTGCATGGTTGTCGTCAGCTCGTGCCGTGAGGTGTCGGGTTAAGTCCCATAACGAGCGCAACCCCTATCTTTAGTTGCCATCAGATAATGCTGGGGACTCTAAAGAAACTGCCTACGCAAGTAGTGAGGAAGGTGGGGATGACGTCAAATCAGCACGGCCCTTACGTCCAGGGCTACACACGTGCTACAATGGCCGATACAGAGGGCAGCTACCTGGTGACAGGATGCAAATCTCGAAAGTCGGTCTCAGTTCGGATCGAAGTCTGCAACTCGACTTCGTGAAGTTGGATTCGCTAGTAATCGCATATCAGCCATGATGCGGTGAATACGTTCCCGGGCCTTGTACACACCGCCCGTCAAGCCATGGAAGCTGGGGGTACCTGAAGTTCGTCACCGTAAGGAGCGACCTAGGGTAAAACTAGTAACTGGGGCTAAGTCGTAACAAGGTAGCCGTACCGGAAGGTGTGGCTGGAATACCTCCTTTCTAGAGAGGTTTATTATTGTCTCGCTTTTAGCGAGATCGATATTTACTACTTAGGTTTGCTTCATATTAACTTTATAATCCCAAACGAGCAGGAAAGCTGCTTCTTCCTTCTAAGCTAAGGAAGTAGACCTTTACATTTAATGTAAACTATACAGTCCCGTAGCTCAGTTGGTTAGAGCACTACACTGATAATGTAGGGGTCCGCAGTTCAAATCTGCGCGGGACTACATCTAAATCGTTAGGGGGATTAGCTCAGCTGGCTAGAGCGCTTGCCTTGCACGCAAGAGGTCATCGGTTCGACTCCGATATTCTCCACAAAACCATAAATACAAAATGGTTATAAAGTTCTTTGACATATTGAAAGAAAATACAACAGAGCGTGATGTAAATTTTACATCACAAAATTTATTTTAATAATAGATTAGTAAGAAAGTAATTAAGAGCGTACGGCGGATGCCTTGGCTCTCAGAGGCGATGAAGGACGTGATAAGCTGCGATAAGCTTCGGGTAGGTGCAAATAACCTTTTATCCGGAGATTTCCGAATGGGACAACCCAGCATGTTGAAGACATGTTATCCTTTATTAAGGAAGCTAACCCGGTGAACTGAAACATCTAAGTAACCGGAGGAAGAGAAAACAATAGTGATTCCCTAAGTAGTGGCGAGCGAACGGGGATTAGCCCAAACCAATATTGTTACGGCAATATTGGGGTTGTAGGACTACAACGTGGACTTTAAATTTGTAGTAGAACATTTCTGGAAAGTTAGACCGTAGAAGGTGAAAGTCCTGTAAACGAAACAAATTTAATACCTAGTAGTATCCTGAGTAGCGCGAGACCGGAGAAATCTTGTGTGAATCTGCCAGCACCATCTGGTAAGGCTAAATACTCCTGAGAGACCGATAGTGAACTAGTACCGTGAGGGAAAGGTGAAAAGTACTTCGAACAGAAGAGTGAAATAGAACCTGAAACCGTGCGCTTACAAGCGGTTGGAGCCCATTTATGGGTGACAGCGTGCCTTTTGCATAATGAGCCTACGAGTTACTCCTCTCTAGCAAAGTTAACCTTGAAAACGAGGGCAGCTGAAGCGAAAGCAAGTCTGAATAGGGCGATAAAGTTAGAGGGGGTAGACGCGAAACTTGGTGATCTACCCATGAACAGGTTGAAGGTCCGGTAACACGGACTGGAGGACCGAACCAGTAAACGTTGAAAAGTTTTTGGATGATTTGTGGGTAGGGGTGAAAGGCTAATCAAACCAAGAGATAGCTCGTACTCCCCGAAATGCTTTTAGGAGCAGCCTTGGAGTAGAGTGTTATAGAGGTAGAGCTACTGATTGGACTAGGGGGCTTCACCGCCTACCAAATCCTGACAAACTCCGAATGCTATAACATATATCCAGGAGTGAGGGCATGGGTGCTAAGGTCCGTGCCCGAGAGGGAAAGAACCCAGACCATCAGCTAAGGTCCCCAAATATATACTAAGTTGTTCTAACGAGGTCCAATTGCATTGACAGCTAGGATGTTGGCTTGGAAGCAGCCATTCATTTTAACGAGTGCGTAACAGCTCACTAGTCGAGCGATAGGGCATGGATGATAATCGGGCATAAGTATATTACCGAAGCTATGGCAGTAAATTTATTTACTGGGTAGGGGAGCATTCCAGTTGCATTGAATGCGAGTCGTAAGGCTTGCTGGAGCGGCTGGAAAAGCAAATGTAGGCATAAGTAACGATAATGCGGGTGAGAAACCCGCACACCGAAAGACTAAGGTTTCCTGATCAACGCTAATCGGATCAGGGTTAGTCGGGTCCTAAGGCAAACCCGAAAGGGGTAGTCGATGGATAACAGGTTAATATTCCTGTACTAGCAATTATTGCGATGGAGGGACGGAGCAGTGAAAGGTCCGCGTACTGACGGAATAGTACGTTGAACGTTGTAGGTATAAGATGTGTAGGCAAATCCGCACATCTTGCTAAAGGCGGATAGTACCGTGAGTCTTCGGACAAACGGATAGTGACCCTAATCAGACTTCCAAGAAAAACTTCTAAGCTTCAGATAATTGCTACCCGTACCATAAACCGACACAGGTAGTCGAGATGAGAATTCTAAGGTGCTCGAGTGATTCATGGCTAAGGAACTAGGCAAAATAGCCCCGTAACTTCGGGAGAAGGGGCGCCATCTTCGGATGGCCGCAGTGAATAGGCCCAGGCGACTGTTTATCAAAAACACATGGCTTTGCGAAATCGAAAGATGATGTATAAGGCCTGACACCTGCCCGGTGCCGGAAGGTTAAGAGGAGATGTCATTCAGATTTATCTGGAGAAGCATTGAATTGAAGCCCCGGTAAACGGCGGCCGTAACTATAACGGTCCTAAGGTAGCGAAATTCCTTGTCGGGTAAGTTCCGACCTGCACGAATGGTGTAACGATCTGGGCACTGTCTCAGCCATGAGCTCGGTGAAATTGTAGTTCCGGTGAAGATGCCGGATACCCGCAACGGGACGGAAAGACCCCGTGCACCTTCACTACAACTTAACATTGATATTGGATAAATAATGTGTAGGATAGGTCGGAGACTTCGATCTTGCTTCGCTAGGAGTAAGTTAGTCAACCTTGAAATACGACCCTTTATTTATCTGATACCTAATCCCTCGCGGGAGACAGTGTTTGGTGGGTAGTTTGACTGGGGTGGTCGCCTCCAAAAGAGTAACGGAGGCTTTCAAAGGTACCCTCAGCATGCTTGGTAACCATGCGTAGAGTGCAATAGCATAAGGGTGCTTGACTGTGAGACCAACAAGTCGACCAGGTACGAAAGTAGGATATAGTGATCCGGTGGTTCCGCATGGAAGGGCCATCGCTCAAAGGATAAAAGGTACGCCGGGGATAACAGGCTGATCACTCCCAAGAGCTCACATCGACGGAGTGGTTTGGCACCTCGATGTCGGCTCGTCACATCCTGGGGCTGGAGAAGGTCCCAAGGGTTGGGCTGTTCGCCCATTAAAGTGGCACGCGAGCTGGGTTCAGAACGTCGCGAGACAGTTCGGTCCCTATCTGTTGTGGGCGTTGGAAATTTGAGGGCACCTGATCCTAGTACGAGAGGACCGGATTGGACGAACCTCTAGTGTACCTGTTGTCACGCCAGTGGCATCGCAGGGTAGCTATGTTCGGATGAGATAAGTGCTGAAAGCATCTAAGCACGAAACTTAGCCCAAGATTAGATTTCCTTTAAGGGTCGTTATAGACTATGACGTTGATAGGCTGCAGATGTAAAGTCAGTAATGGCAAAGTCGAGCAGTACTAATTACCCGTAAGCTTTCTACTATGATGTTCATTTTATATCATGAGCTTTTGTATTTTCTTTCTAATATATGTCTTTTATTTAAAAATATTCTTCGACGGTGGTTTGTAACTCCGGTTGATTAAGATTTTTTGGTGACTATTGCGGTGGTGTTCACCTCTTCCCATTCCGAACAGAGAAGTTAAGCCCACCAGCGCCGATGATACTGCAGTTTATGTGGGAAAGTAGGTCGTTGCCAACTACCATAAAGCCTTCTTGAGAAATCAGGAAGGCTTTTTTTTTGATAATTTAAGACTTTCAATCCCTAATTAATCCGTATTTTTAGCATCTTATTTTATCCTTATATCAAAGAAACTAATTAGTTTTGTTTTATGTTATCCAGAATAAATTATATTACCATTTTCGTATTAATTACCTCTGCCCTATTCTCTGCTCCAGTAGAAGAAAATAACGCAAAAAAAGAGGTTCTTTCTTCTTCAATTTATCAGGATACAACCAAGAAAATATTAACTAAAAAGATTGCTGATTCAACCTTAATAATAAGCCAGGATACGCTTGTCGAACGAATCCCATTGAAAGATTCAATAAATCAAACACAATTTGATACTATATCAAAATTAAAGAAACCGCTTAACGACAGTTTAACAGCAATTAGAGATTCTATTCTTTCGCTATCAGATTCAATTCCAACTATTTTAGACTCTTTAGCGGTTCAATACTTTACAACCAGTTTTGATCATTTCACCTTAGGTAAAATGTATTCAATTGACACGAGTTTGCATGGAATCCAAAATTATGATCCAAGCTATAAGGCAGGAAATTATTTCGGGAGCCTGGGTAATGTTGGTTTGCCTGCAAAAAATCTCCAATTCATCCCTGCTGTCAATGAAGGATTCAGTTATGTAAGCAGTCCTTTAGACCTATACACTTACAGGAATAAGGATGTAAAGTATTACAGGGTTTTCCAACCATTTACTGAGGTATTTTATGTAATGGGACCCAAAAAGGAGAATAACCTGAGAGTTATACTTACACAGAATATTAGCCGAGGATTAAATATTGGAGTTGACTTTAAATTCATTAATGCACCAGGGATTTATCAAAGACAAAGATCAGACGACAAAAACTTATACGTTACAGCTCGTTACTCTACCAAAAATGGAAGATATGGTTTCATTTCAAATTATATTCACGACAAACTCATTGTGCAGGAAAATGGAGGCTTACAATCCGACAGTGCATTTATCTATAGTCTTGAAACTAATCGAGCATTAATTGCCGTCAATCTTCAAAATGCCCAAAACACCTATAAAAAGGGAAGCATCTTCTTTAATCAATATTTCAATATTGGTAAGGCTCCAAGGATAAGCATTGATTCGCTTGGCCAGAAAACCAGACATAAAGGATTACCGCTGGGCAGACTTAGCCACACCTTATCTGTAGAACGAAAACAGTTTTTTTATGAAGATGCAAAAGGTGATAGTGCCTTTTATGTAGGTTTTGATGAAATCTTGAACAATGAACTTACTTATGATTCCACAAGAATTTTACGAATTGAAAATGAGTTTAAGTGGTCAAATCTGGGCTATGACATTAAAGTCAGGGAAATGCCACTCTATATGTATTTTGGGATTAAACAACAACACATTGAAGTCTATGATACGATCTCAAAACAGGCTTTTAATCACCTCATACCTAAGGCCGGGATTTCAGTATTTCTATTCAAAAGTTTCAGATTAAAAGCAGATGCTTTTTATGTGCTTGGCGACCATAATGATGGAGACTATTCATTAAACACAAGGATAAGCCAGCAACTTGGAACTGATGACAAAAATTTCGGCCAATTAGATTTAAGGGCTGAATTATCAAAACAAAGTCCTTCTTACTTTTACAATCTTTACCGAGGTAACTACCACCGTTGGGAGAATGAGTTTAAAGCCGAGAACTATTTAACTTTACAGGCAAAGTATTTCTTTAAGGGTTTTACTGCCGGAATTAATTATCAAAAAATTGATAATTTTATTTTTATGGATGAAACCGCACATCCCAACCAAACAGAACTAACGCAAACAATACTAACAGCTACCCTTGATTACAGGCTAAAATATAAGGATTTTACCATGGATACCCATGTTGTTTATCAAAAGCCAAAAAATGATAGTTTGCTTCGATTACCTGAATTGATGGGAAGCATTTCGATTAATTACACCAAGTCATTATTTAAAAATGCTACAACTGTTCAGCCGGGCATTGAGGTGTTCTACAACACCGCTTATTTTGCAGATGCCTACATGCCAGCTACGAGAAGTTTCTATTTACAAAATGAGAATAAGATTGGTGGTGCAATTTATGCAGATCTCTATTTAAATTTCACCATTAAAAATACAATGTTATTTTTTAAATACCAGCACTTTAACGCTGCTGTAACCGGGTATAATTACCTATTCGTTCCGCATTATCCCATGCAGGACTATGCCATTAAGTTTGGATTGATTTGGAGATTTATGAATTAGAAGAAGATTCTTATTTTAAACCTCTCTGCTTTTTAATCTCATCATAGGCAGCATTTAATCCTTGAAGCTTTTCTTCTGCCGCTTTTTTAATCTCATCGCCTAAATGCGCTACTTTATCGGGATGATATTTGGTCGCCATTTTGTAATAGGCCTTTTTTACCTCATCATCAGATGCAGTGGATTCAATTTCCAGAATTTTATACGAGCTGTCAACCTCTTTAACAAACATGGCCTTTATCGAGAGATAATCACTACGGTCTAACTCCAAAAATCTTCCGATTTGCTCAATAACCTCAATTTCTTGAATATGTAATTGACCGTCAGCTTTTGAAATACCAAACAAAAAATGCATCAACTGCAATTTGGCAGCGTAATCCATGTATTGTTTTATTTGCCGACAAACCTCAATCAAATTAATTTCCTGCTTAAGAATCTCTTTTAGCATTTGAATATTTTGATTGGCATGTGCTGTTCCGAACTGCTGAACAAAAAACTTTTTAACGTAATCCAATTCCGATTTCATGACACGCTTATCAGCTTTCATAACTGCAGCAGAAAGAATTAATAAACTCACGCTAAAATCACCCTCTTGTGTTTGGTAAGAACCCGATTGAGTTTGTGCTCCGCCGTAAGGATCGTAAGCATACTGTCCTTTCTGAAGTCCATCAAACATTGACCCGAAGGCGAATCCTAAAATTCCACCAATTGGACCTCCAAAAGCCCAACCAAGGCCTCCACCTATCCATTTTCCGTAAGATTTTTTTCTCATAAAATATTTATTTTAACCAGCCACAAAAGTATAAATGTTTTCTCATTCAACTTTAGCTAATTTGTTAATCTAACATAAAAATTAATTAATATTTTCACTCAGTGGTAAGCCGTACTCCTCAACCATTCGAATACCCATGGTTTCAAGTTGATCAAGAATGGGATTGTAGATTTCCGGAATTACCGGGATATGTACACCAGTAGTTTCAATCTTACCTTCTAAAAGCATTTCAACACCGCAGGCCGCAGGCAAAGCAACGGTACGGGCGATGGAAGTATCTGTTTTTAAGGTTCCAAAATCCAACATTCTTGACTTTATGACTTCCTTTAACCCATCCTTGTATTTCGCAACAAAGGTATGTTGCATTACAACCATATCGCGTTCATCTTCAGCAATCATCATTTTTCCAATCATTAAATCAGAGATGATTTCGAATGGGGAGTCCTCTACCCTATCCATCGGCTTATCCGAGAATAAACCAAGCCACTCCATGGCCTTCATTGGATTAGCATCCAAATCGACTTTCAGCTTGACAGCAACTTTTTCTTTTATGTTCTCTGAATTATTTTCAGAAATCATCTTAGCCATAAAGTTGGCATAACTCATCCCTTCTAGATTTATTTTATCGTATCCAATCAAATTAAGCGACTTGATTGCATCCAATACTTCACACCATTTATGGTAACGAAAAGTTCCTCTGAAAATCGTTTTAGTTTCCGGTATTCCATACAGTTCGATATAAGGAAGAGAATCACGATTAGGATAAACTTCTAATTCTCCAACTTCCGGAAAAGTTAACTTAATAGGATTTTTAAAAAGATCTTGAGTTGGAATATATTTTAATTCCCCATTTCTAAGATATTTCCCATCATTGTTACCTGCCATTACAACTCCTTTCGGAGCCCATGAAAATTTATAGTTGAATGGATTCTGCTCAACTTCAGGAGCCACCAAAGCACCACAAAAAGAATAGAATTCTTCTATTTCCCCACCTTTGTCATGGATAAGATCAATTATTCGCATGGCCGACATATGATCAATTCCCGGATCCAAGCCAATTTCATTCAGGATAAGTATTCCGGCTTCTCTTGCTGCGGCATCTAATTCTTGCATTGCTGGTTGAATATAGGATGTAGTAACCATGTTCTTTTTATGTTTAATACATAATTTGGCCACCATTACATGATAAGCATAAGGAAGCAGGCTCACCGTCAGGTCATGTTCGGCTATCATCACCTCTAAAGCTTCGGGTTGATCAACAGTCCAGGCAATTGATTTTCCATTGGGATGACCATTAATCATTTTATCGGCTTTCGATTTGGTACGACTTGCAACACTTACGAAATACTTCTTGCTTAAAAGGTAGGTAACGATAGGTTTTACAACCATTCCGGCGCCAAGGATTAATACTTTTTTCATAGATTCAGATTTAAGGTTAGATCGAAGGTTAGGCATAGTTGTAAATTTAACGATGTTTGAGTTAATATCTAAATCTCTGTTCCTAAAAATTCAAAAAAGCTCTCCTCAGCTTATGATACTGGGGAGAGCTTGACTTGAAAATTTATTTCAGACTTATTTTTTCACTTCCTGTTCAATAAACTTGATACCGTAAGCATCTAATTCTTCAAGAACGGGTTCATAGATTTCTTTTACGATAGGAACCTGTACCCCCTTCAAATTAATTTTATTGGTCAAAATTAACTTGGTTGCAATCGCTGCCGGAACTCCAACGGTAATTGACATGGCTGTATGCACCTGATCAGTTCCTTTAACTACCATGGTTGAAGTTAATCCTCTTTCCTCACCATTCAATTCGTAATCGAATAGGTGATGCATCACAATCATATCTTTGTCTTCCGGATCAAGCACCCATTTTTCTTCCAACAAATGTTGTAAAACTTGCGCTGGTGTAGCTTTTTCTAATCCAATCACCCGATCATCAAAAATTCCGGTCCAAATAATTTTTTCCATTATTTCTGATTCAACATCGATTTTAGCCACTTTTGCCAAAATTGACTCGGTGCTTAACCTGTTGTTGTTGGGGAGAAATCTATCGATGTATTCGCGATAGGTAATCGATGTCGAATCTTCGATAACGAAGGTATCATCGGTTAGTCCAAGCTGAACAAAAACATTCCAGGCTTCGGAAAACCCCTTGCGTCGAATGGTTCCTCTAAACATGGTTTGGATATCCTCCAGTCCATAAATCTCTCTATATTTTAGCGAATCTCTGTTGGGATAAATTTCAAATGCACCTAAATCCAGGATTTCAACATTTTCGGTTCTAGAAAATAATTTACGGTATGGAATATACTTAAATTTCCCGTTATGCAGAAACTGAGATACACCCTGACCGGCGAGAATCACATTTCTAGGGTTCCAGGTAAATTTGTAATTCCATGGATTATTATCATATTCAGGAGCAACTAAACCTCCGGTTGAAGATTCAAAATTAATAATCTTGCCGCCCTCTTCCTTAATTCTATCGATGATTTGCATGGCAGACATGTGATCGATCCCGGGATCTACTCCAATTTCATTTAATAATAAAACACCTTTCTCTTTGGCTTTTTCATCTAAAGCCTTAATCTCGTCTGAAACATAAGAAGCAGTCACCATATCAACTCCACTCTCAAAACAATCAGTGGCTACCAGGTAATGCATTCGTGCAGGCAGCATCGAGATCACAATATCAGATTTTGAGATTTCTGACTTGCGTTGTTCTTCGTCGTAAACATTAAAGTAAAACACTTCGCTACGGGGATGATTCGATGCTTTTTTCTTCGCCAACTCAACTGAAGAATCACAAATCACGACCTTCCAATCATGTTCTTCTGAATGATCAAGTAAATACTTAATCAAACTTGAGGAACTTAATCCTGCTCCTAAAATCAATATCCTTTTCATCATCAATAATTGATTAAAACTTAAATTAAAAAACGGGCTAATTTATGGGAATATCCAGTAAAAAATGCACCACTGTTATGTTTTTTTCTATGAAATTATAATATGGAAATACTCTAAATAAGCATGCTTACAAAAACTTACTTATGTACTGATAATTAGGCGTTAACAAACCCTGATGAATTATCACTGCCCTTTTAATCGGAGCCGGCAAATTCAAGTTTTCGAAAGGCTGTTCATAATCAGCTATGGCAATGGGTTTTACGTAATCAAACAAAGCGTCACCAAATGCAATTGAGGAATCCCTTGGAAGCTCGCTTGGTAAAATATCAACAGACATCACCAAAATACCTTCCCCTTTAAAGCCCATTTTCGGGGATCGGGTTAGCGGATCGTAAACAAAAACCGGATCTTCAATCTCGGTTCCGATATGAGTGCATTCGATAGAACCATCAGGATCGCAGGTAATATCGCCGATAACCTTTAATTTTAATTTGCCTTTAGTATTTATCTCTGACAGGAAATCTTTGGTAATAATTCTTGGATACTTATCATCCCAGTACATGCAATTCATTAAAACACTCAGATGTGGAACAAATTTTTCAAAAGCATTTCGATACGCTTCGGGGTGATTGTAATAATGATCCAGAATAAAGGGTAACCCGGTTTGCTTTGGCTCAGAAATATCAGCTTCTTTAAAAACAACTTTATAAATATGATGTGTACTAATGTGATTTCTGTCTTTTAACTCCAGCAAATCTTCCGGACTAATTTCAATATTTGGCAGTAGATCTGAAATTTCCTGAGCTCCTCTCGATACGTTACCATATCCGGTAAAACCAATGGTTAAAGGACATAATTCTTTTGGAAGTCCATTTTTGCTTATCTCCTCTCCTATTGCGCTTATCTGTGCTTTTGCTTCTTCCAGTGAATGATATTTATGAGATTGCTTCAGTTCGGAAAATGAATTTTCAATTCCCTGTACTTTTAATCTTTGGCCCAACGACCACAACGAATTTATCATTCCGGCAAGTCCGGCAAACCTTCCAAAAAAGATCAATCTTCTCCCCTTATCATCGGCCACCCTTTCATATTCAATCAGTGTACACTTTTTCTCCATCATTCTTTTTAGCATGGGCATGTTGTATGATTGACCTTTAATCACGTGTGAAAAGAACACATAGGTTTTTTGAGTTTCAAAAAAATCGATGGGCATTTCTTTAACTCCAAAAATCACGGGAGCAATACTTAAATCAGAAGTTAACTTTGCCCCAGCTTGCTCAAATTCATCGTCCGAAAAAATTCTTTTATCAGAAGGTTCTACCAATATTTCCAAGCCTTCTTCCTTAATCAGTTTTTGAGCGTGCGGAGGTGTAATGGCAACACGTCTTTCCATCACATATTTATCTTCTAATCTAATCCCAATTGTATTGTTCATCCTCAAAAGTTTTACTGATAAAATATTGATTTTTATTAAAAACAAACTTACGAAATATTGCTTACAAATCCAGCTGCTTTCATTGCGTAAAAGGCTATTTGAATAAATTTTAAACAAGTTGTTTACTTCACACTAAGGCTTTTGAACTTCAAAGTTTAAATGAAATGTTCAGCTCGAGAATGTTTCCTGCAATATGGGTTCTGATGTTCCCAATTTTCTAAACAAATTTCGAGGTAGAAAAGCATTAGTAAAAGCTTCATTTTTATATCAAACTATCATTTTTCTAATCTTAAATCAATCATTCATTAAGACACTGTTTCCAGAATATTACACTTTTAATTTATTCCTGCATTGCGCTAGATAAATCATTATTTCTTTCGTATTTTTGCCCATTCTTTTTTGAGTGATCAGGAAGAACCATTTGAGATAATTTATATAATCGTAAAAAAATAAAAATGACAAATCAAAAACGTGTTTATTTCTTTGGAGGTAAAACTGCAGACGGAGACAGTAAAATGAAAAACCTCTTAGGAGGAAAAGGTGCTAATTTAGCTGAAATGTGTACCATAGGTGTACCCGTTCCTCCTGGATTTACTATTACTACCGAAACTTGTACCGAATACAATAAATTAGGAAAAGATGCTGTAATTACACTCTTAAAAGAAGAAGTTGAAGCCGCAGTTGCGAATGTTGAAAAGATGATGGGTACCGAATTCGGTAGCAATGAAAATCCATGTCTGCTTTCTGTGCGTTCCGGTGCCAGGGTTTCCATGCCCGGTATGATGGATACTGTTTTAAATTTAGGAATGAACGACAACTCGGTTGAGGGACTTATCGCAAGAACCGGAAATGCAAGATTTGCATGGGATTCGTACAGACGATTTGTACAAATGTTTGGTGGTGTAGTTCTTAACGTGGGTGCACTTTCAAAAGAAGATCATGATCCATTCGAAGAAATTATTGATGAAGCAAAAGAAGCCAAAGGTGTTGAATTAGACACTGATTTGGACGTAGAAGACTTAAAACAAATGGTTGCAGATTTTAAAGCTGCCTGTGTTAAACAAACCGGCCAGCCTTTCCCTGAAAATCCATGGGATCAACTTTGGAGTAGCATTACTGCTGTATTCGATAGTTGGATGAACCCAAGAGCAGCGTATTACCGAAACATGCATGGTTACCCGGAAGAGTGGGGAACTGCTGTAAACGTACAAGCCATGGTTTACGGAAACATGGGTGATAACTCCGGAACAGGTGTCGCATTTACCAGAGATGCAGCAACAGGTGAAAATGTTTTCAATGGTGAGTATTTAATCAATGCACAGGGCGAAGATGTAGTTGCCGGTGTAAGAACCCCTCAACAAATTACTTTAGAAGGTTCAAAAAGATGGGCTGTTTTAGCCGGTGTATCTGAAGAGGACAGAAAAGCAAAATTTCCTTCTTTAGAAGAACTTATGCCTGCTATTTATAACGAATTAAATGAAACTCAGGATATTCTTGAGAAACATTATAACGATATGCAGGATTTAGAGTTCACCATTCAGGATGGTAAACTCTGGATGCTACAAACTCGTAATGGTAAACGTACTGCTGCTGCCATGGTAAGAATTGCCATGGAATTGCTTAAAGAAGGCATGATTGACGAGAAGAAAGCATTACTGATGCAACAGCCTTCAAAATTAGATGAGTTGTTACATCCCGTTTTTGATGCTGAGGCCATAAAAGCTGCTAAAGTACTTGCAAAAGGTTTACCAGCATCTCCTGGAGCTGCAACCGGCCAGGTTGTGTTCTTTGCTGACGAAGCTAACAAATACCCTGTTTCAATTCTTGTTCGCGTTGAAACTTCTCCTGAAGACTTAGAAGGAATGAACATTGCCAAAGGTATCTTAACTGCCCGTGGTGGTATGACTTCTCATGCGGCTGTTGTTGCACGTGGAATGGGCAAATGTTGTGTTTCAGGTGCCGGTGCTGTTCAAATCAATTACAAAACCAGGGTAATGACCATCGATGGAAAAGAGTATCATGAAGGTGACTGGATTTCATTAAACGGATCAACCGGTGAGGTTTACGAAGGGAAAATTGCCACAAAAGATGCTGCATTAAGCGGAGATTTTGGTGACATTATGAAACTTGCCGACAAGTACAGAACCATGAAAGTGAGAACCAATGCAGAAACTGAAAGAGAATGTAAGGTTGCTATTGGATTTGGTGCAGAAGGAATTGGTCTTTGTCGTACCGAGCACATGTTTTTTGAAGGCGAAAGATTGGTTCGTATGCGTGAAATGATTTTAGCAGAAGATGAAGCCGGAAGAAGAGAAGCATTAGCTAAGTTACTACCTATCCAGCGTAAAGACTTTAAAGACGTATTTTCTGCCATGGCCGGATTACCTGTAACTGTTCGTTTACTCGATCCACCTTTGCATGAGTTTGTACCTCACGAAGAAGAAAATCAACAGGAAATGGCAACTGAAATGGGTATTTCTGTAGAAGCCATTAAACAAAAAGTTGAAGATTTACATGAATTCAATCCTATGTTAGGACATAGAGGTTGTCGATTAGGAAATACCTATCCGGAAATTACCGAAATGCAGGCAAGAGCAATTCTTGAAGCAGCAATGGAATTAAAAGAAGAAGGCATTAAAACTTTACCTGAAATCATGATTCCGCTTATCGGTACACTTGAAGAATTCCAGCTCCAAGAAAAAATTGTTAGAAAAGTAGCTGAAGAAGTATTTGCAGAAAAAGGGGACAAAATTGAATATCTCGTTGGTACGATGATTGAAATTCCACGTGCGGCTTTAACTGCTGATAAAATTGCAGCGCACGCTGAATTTTTCTCTTTCGGAACCAATGACCTTACACAAATGGGATTTGGTTATTCACGAGATGATGCCGGTAAATTCTTACCCATTTACATTGAAAAAGGGATCTTAAAAGCTGATCCATTCCAGGTACTTGACCAGGAAGGTATTGGTCAATTAGTTGAAATGGGAACCTCAAAAGGACGTTCTACAAATGCTAATCTTAAAGTTGGCATTTGTGGTGAGCATGGTGGTGAGCCTAGCTCAGTTGAATTCTGCCATAAAGTGGGTATGAACTACGTAAGTTGTTCTCCATTTAGAGTTCCGATTGCCCGTTTAGCTGCAGCGCAAGCCGCAATTAAACAAAATTAAATAAGTTAAGTTAATTGATCTAAAAGGGAGGTAGCCTGGAGCTACTTTCCTTTTGATTTGATTTGGTTATAACTTAAGCCAAATCATAAAAAACTAACTTTAAGCTGCATTCTTACAACAAACTAACTATCTATCTAACATAAAAAGCTGAATCAAAATGAATGACCTCAACAGTCTAAAAAAAGATTTACTCAACTACGGTTTAACTGGTGTAGAAACCGTATATCACAATCCATCCTACGAAGAATTATTTGAAAAAGAAACTGACGACACGCTGGAAGGTTTTGAAAAAGGACAATTAACAGAACTCGATGCTGTTAATGTAATGACAGGAATCTTTACGGGACGATCACCAAAGGATAAATATATCGTGAAGGATGAAACTACAAAAGATACCATGTGGTGGACAAGTCCGGAGTCTCCTAATGATAATAAACCCGTTACTACTGAAGTTTGGAAAGATCTGAAAGAAACGACCTTTAAGCAATTATCAGGAAAAAAGTTATACGTAATGGATACTTTCTGTGGCGCCAATCCTGATTCAAGGTTAAAGGTTCGCTTTATCATGGAAGTAGCATGGCAGGCGCACTTCGTTAAGAACATGTTCCTTCGTCCAACCGAAGAAGAACTTAAAAACTACGGAGAGCCTGATTTCATTTCTTTTAACGCTTCAAAAACAGTAAATCCAAAGTGGAAAGAACATGGCTTGAACTCTGAAGTTTATACGGTATTTAATTTAACCGAAAAAATGCATGTAGTAGGCGGAAGCTGGTATGGTGGAGAAATGAAAAAAGGTTTATTCGCCATGATGAATTACTACCTGCCTCTGAATGGCATGGCATCTATGCACTGCTCGGCTAATGTGGGTGAGGCAGGTGATGTGGCGATTTTCTTTGGACTTTCCGGAACTGGAAAAACCACCCTATCAACAGATCCAAAACGCAAGTTAATTGGGGATGATGAACATGGCTGGGATGATGATGGCATTTTTAATTTTGAAGGAGGTTGTTACGCTAAAACCATTGATCTGGATAAAGAAGCCGAACCAGAAATTTATGGAGCCATCAAGCGAAATGCCTTACTTGAAAATGTAACGGTGGATGCCAATGGTAAAATTGATTTTTCTGACGATTCGGTTACTGCAAATACAAGGGTTTCTTACCCCATCCATCATATTGAAAATATTGTAAAACCAGTTTCAAAAGCCGGGCATGCAACCAAAGTTATCTTTTTAACCGCCGATGCCTTTGGGGTTATGCCTCCGGTTTCCAAACTTACACCTGAGCAAACCCAGTATCACTTCTTATCAGGTTTCACTGCAAAACTCGCTGGAACAGAGCGTGGAGTTACCACTCCTCAGCCTACCTTTTCGGCTTGTTTTGGAGCTGCATTTCTATCCTTACATCCTACAAGATATGGTGCTGAACTGGTTAAAAAGATGGAAGCCCATGGTGCTGAAGCATATCTTGTAAATACCGGATGGAATGGAACAGGCAAGCGCATTTCTATTCAAGATACCCGAGGTATTATCGACGCCATTTTGAGCGGAGCGATTGAAAAATCTGAAACCAAAATTATTCCGGTTTTTCATCTTGAGGTTCCAACTGCTTTACCAGGTGTTGACCCTAATATTTTAGATCCGCGAGATACTTATAGCGACGTTTCCGAATGGGATAAAAGAGCTGCAGATCTCGGTAGTTTGTTTATCAAAAATTTCGAAAAATATACCGATAACGAAAAGGGTAAAGCATTAGTAAATGCAGGTCCAAAACTTGCATAATTGATTCATTTTCTTCTCGGTTTACCTTCATAACCAAGCTTATCGAATTAAGTTGCGATTCAATAAAATATACCAAATCCTTGCTCTGGTAGAAAATAAATGTATATTTGTAGAATTATTAACTTAATTTATTATTGCCATGTCAACCGGAATTGTTAAATTTTTCAATGAAAGAAAAGGTTTTGGATTTGTTGTTGATGACGAATCTAAGCAAGACATTTTTGTCCACGCAACTGGATTAATTGATCGAATTGCACAAGATGATAAAGTTACCTTCGAAATCACCGAAGATAATCGAGGAAAAAAAGCCATAAACGTAAAAAGGGCTGAATAAAGCATTTCATTACCTATTGAAAAATTAAAAGCTCTCCGGATTCGGGGAGCTTTTTCATTTAGAAGCACCTATAATTTTAGGCATGATAACCCATAAACAAAAAAGCAAGACCATTGGCCTTGCTTAATATTTCTTTGACGTTTATCTTACTGATTTAGCATCACCGGCATCACCAACATTAAAATATCTTCATGCTCATTATCCGCATCAACGGGTAAAATGAGGCCAGCCCTGTTCGGTGCCGACATTTCAATTTTCACATCATCATTGCTCATATTCGATAACATCTCCTGCAAAAACTTTGAATTAAAACCAATCTCCATATCCTCGCCTTCGTAGTTGCAGGTGAGCCGCTCTTTTGCTTCATTAGAATAATCAATATCTTCGGCCGACAGAGTCAATTCCTTGCCTGAAACTTTAAATCGTACCTGATGTGTTGATTGATTTGCAAAAATAGCAACCCTTTTGATCGAATTTAACAAAGACAAGCGATCGATGGTCAAAACATTGGGGTTATTGGTTGGAATTACCGCATCGTAATTAGGGTATCTTCCGTCAATTAACCTACAAACCATGCTTACATTATTGAAAGTAAAAAATGCATTAATCTGATTATACTCAATTTTTATACCTGCCTCATCATTTGTACTCACCAAATGCTTCAATTGATTAAGCGGTTTTTTGGGTAAAATAAAAGATGCAGAAATATCGCCGGATGCGTCGGTTCTTTTATACCTAACCAATTTATGAGCATCGGTGGCTACAAAGGTAACATCATCAGGTGTTAACTCACAGAAAACCCCAGACATTACCGGTCTTAGTTCATCGTTACCTGTTGCAAAAAGGGTTTTATTAATCGCATTAACCAAAATAGATGCTTTTATTTCAATTGAAGTTGTATCTTCTAATGTTGGAGCTTGTGGATATTCATCACTACGGTGACCAGGTAGTTTGTATTTACCATCCCCTGCTGTTATCTCTATCCCTAAATTATCTTTATTTACGTTAACTGTTACAGGAATATCCGAAAATGTTTTAAGAGTCTCCAATAGGATTTTAGCAGGTATAGCAACCATTCCGGGTTCCTCAGCCTTGGTAGGTTCAAGCGAAACGGTCATGGTTGTTTCCAAATCGGAAGCAGTAATGAATAATTTGTCTTCTTTAAGTTCGAATAAAAAATCATCAAGGATTGGGAGGGTATTACTTGAATTAAGTACGCCGCTTAATGCTTGAACATTTTTAAGTAAGAGTGAGCTGGAAACAATGAATTTCATCTTATTTTGATTTTAAAATGGATTGTATATTCAACAGTAAATATATTAAATATAATTATGATTTTAACGAATATAAATATTCTTTCTCAACAAATTTTTAAACAGAAATGGCTTCTATTTTGATTTTTTCTTAAATGAGATTTTTGATTCCTCACCTCTTAATAATCTTTTGATATTATTGTGATGCATCACAGGAACAAACAGTCCAACGGCTATAGCTAGTAAAATTAATGGCAAATAAGGAATATGGAATAAAAATATGACAAAAAACGGGAATGAAATTGAAGCCAACACTGATGAAAGCGATACCATTCTGGTAATAAAAAACACCAATAAAAAAACACCCAAAACACTTAGCACAGCATATGGGAAGAGTGCTAATCCAACACCAAATAAAGTGGCTACGCCTTTTCCTCCTTTAAACCCAACGTAGATCGGGAAGATATGTCCGAGCACAGATGCGGTGGCCATCCCAATTTCAAGAAATAAAAACTGATTCTCGCTAAAAGATGGATGCATAAAATATCTGCTTAAATAAACAGCCAACCATCCTTTAAAAATATCGATAATAAAAACCGGAATCCCTGCTTTTAATCCTAAAACGCGTATGGTATTTGTTGCACCGGCATTGCCACTGCCCTGGGTTCGAACATCAATTTTATAAAACAACCGACCAACCCACACAGCTGTAGGAATAGATCCAATAAAATAGGCCAATAAAATGGCAAAAATGATCATTAAAGCTATACTCATACTTAGTCCACTTTTAAGAACTTAGCGGCCATCCATTTGTTTTTAACTTTGGTATCAACTAATTCCAGTTTTAGTTGATTAGCCACTTGCTCAAGTTTCATTAAATCATCCTGATAAAATCCGCTAAAATAAATCATGCCATTGCTTTTTAGGGCTTTTGCATAAACTTCCATATCACGTACCAGAATATTTAAATTAATGTTTGCAAAGATAACATCATATTTTTTAATTACTAAATCTGCTCCTCCCTGAATAACGTTAATGTTGTTGATTTTATTCTTTTCGGCATTACTCAAGCAATTTTTATAAGCCCACTCATCAATGTCAATGGCATCAATATTATCGGCACCTCTCATCGAGGCAAGAATTGCCAAGATTCCTGTTCCTGAACCCATATCCAGAATTTGCTTATCAGCCAATTCAGCTTCCAAAACATATTCAATCATCATGGCTGTTGTTTCATGATGGGCCGTTCCAAACGACATTTGTGGTTCAATTAGAATTTCATACTCGATAGATGTGTCGGATTTGTGAAAAGGAGCTCGAATTAAACAACGATTTGCAATGACTACAGCATCGTAATTGCTTTCCCAAACTTCGTTCCAGTTTCGATCTAAAATAGTTTCAATAGCAAAAGTTACTCCGGGAATATTCAATTGTTCATTTAAAAGTTCTTCAATCAAGGTGCTTTTAAAATCAGGCTGAGGGATATAGGCTTTGAGCCCATCGCCTGTTTCTTCGAAGGTTTCATATCCGATTTCGGCCAGAAAAGCAGTTATAATCTCCCATTCAAAATCCTTTTTCTCACTTGTAAATTTAACTGCTACGTAATCCATGGTTTAAAAACTTTTATAAATTTTGTAAAAATCAGTGGCGTTCAAAGATGCGCCTCCAATCAGGCCACCATCTACGTTTGGTTTTGAGAAAATTTCGCGGGCATTATTGGCATTGCAACTTCCGCCATAGAGAATGCTCATATTTTCGGCTACCCCATCTCCGTATTTTTCTTTTAAAAGATTACGAATAAATGTATGCATTTGTTCTGCTTCTTCTGGAGTGGCCGTTAATCCGGTACCTATCGCCCATACCGGCTCATAGGCAATAATTAAGTTTTTAATTTCATCTTTACTTAAATGAAACAATGTATCTGTAACTTGCGATTTTACAACCTCATATTCTTTTAAACATTCTCTTTCTTCTAATTGTTCGCCACAACAAAAAATCGGAATGATATCATTTTCCATTAAACGTTCAATTTTGTTTTTAATGAGTTCAGCCGATTCGTTAAAATATTTTCTTCGTTCAGAATGTCCAACAATACAGTATGCAACATCCATGGAGTATAACATCGATGCCGAAATTTCACCGGTGTAGGCTCCCAGACTTTGATCACTGACGTTTTGAGCACCTATGTCAATCTTCAGCGCATCGGTTAAATCGGTTCCCATTTCAAGGTAAGGGTAAGGCGGACAAATAATGAGTTTTGGATTACTTGTATTCTCATCTGCATACAATTCGATAATTTCCTCAAATAATTCCTCTGCCTCCTGAAAGCTTAAATTCATCTTCCAGTTACCGGCGACTATTTTTTTTCTCATGCTCAAAATTATTAATCAATTCTTCGTGATCAAAATTTATTTCCTCTATTTCGATCAACTATATTTAATTCGTGGATCAAGTAAGGCATAAATAATATCTACTAAAATATTTATAAATACTAAAAGTATAGAGATAATCAATACCGAACCCATTATTACCGGAAAATCATATTTCTCGAGTGCATCAACAATCACTACACCTACACCCTTCCAGTCAAAAACATATTCCACAAAAACAGCTCCTGCCATTAGCGAAGCAAACCAGCCTGAAACCGCAGTCACAACCGGATTCATGGCATTTTTTAAAGCATGTTTTCGGATGATACGGGCTGCGGATAATCCTTTCGCTTTAGCAGTTCGGATATAATCCTGAGACATCACATCCTGAATGGAACTTTTTGTTAGCTCAACAACAATGGCCAATGGTCTTATTCCCAAAGTAATGGCAGGAAGAATGAGGTTTTTCAAATCCAGGTATTCCCCATTTCCAAAGTCATCAACACTGGTTAGACTCCCAAACATATTTAAGCCTGTAAGATCGGCGAGCAGGTAGGCAAATACCCATGCAAAAATGATGGCAACAAAAAAAGAAGGCAGCGACATGCCCAAAACTGAAAAAACCATGGCCAGCCTTTCTACAAAAACATTCTTTTTAATGGCGACCAATATTCCAATTAAAACTCCAACAACAAGTGCAAATAAAATCGAGACCGTTGCCAAAATCATCGTATTGGGAAATGCTTCGGCCAGAATATCAGCCACCTTTCTTTTGCTTTGGTACGATCTACGCAGGTATGGTTTTTTCAAAACAATTTTTTGATTTGCTACAGAAAACAAAACCATGTAAGCATACTTATCAGGATCGAGATACCAGAAACTTGGTTTATTTTTATAGTTATGAAAGGAAATTGGAGACAAATCATTTAAGAAGCCCAGATATTGTTTATGCAATGGCTGATCCAAACCAAGATCATGATTTATGGCCTCAACCGATGCGATATCGGCACGCTGTCCCAGCATCATCCGGGCAGGGTCACCAGGTAAAACATTGAAAAGTAGGAAAATAACGGTAACTACTCCAAAAAGCACCAAAAAGCCATAAAAAATCCGCTTAAAAATGTATTGTGCCATGTGGTAAAGATAGCAGTTCTTGACTTAGAAATCGCTAAACTTTTCTTCAATTTCAGCTATGGATGGGCAGTCATTGTAATGCCACTTGGCTAAAATGAGTCCATCCTTTAAAAGAATGATACCAGGGTTAGCCCTGATCATGGTTTTCAAAACAATATCATCGGCATTAAAGAAAGAAATATCAATTTTATTTTTTATTCTGAAAGCATTGATGTCTTCAAACAAACTACTGCTTAAACAATGGATAGGATAACCTTTATCTTTTACGGCCTCAACCAACGTTTTGATAGGAGAAACAGCCTTAGGTGGAAATTTATTGATACTCCAGGTAATCAGTAAAAATTGATAGCTTGGATTATAAATGATTTCCTCTGTTAAATCATACCCATCTGCATCCTCAAATCTTAGGTTGTGTAATTGATTCCCTCCTACTTCAACCACTCTCTGATCTAAAAACTCCCATTCCGACATCCAAACAGAATCGCTCCAAGGATAATTTGGAGACAGATACTCCTTCACATCACCTGTCTTGGTATTTTGATAAATCAAATAAATTTCTTCTTGAGGGGCTTCTTCAGGCGTGATATCTACCCCAACTTTCCATTCCCGGTAATCAATCATCGGGAGGTGTTCATGTTGGTAAATCGAAAACCAACTAAAACCAATAGCTCCTATTAACAAGATTATATTTTGACCTTTTATTCCTAACAGGGGTTTGAACTTTTTGCGTGATCGGAAGATGATAAAAACAAAGACCATCAACGCCACATTTTTATAAAAGGTTTCCCAGTTGGTCAAGGTTATTGCATCGCCAAAGCAACCGCAATCGGGTACCGGTTCATAAATGGCATCGTAGAAAGTTACCAGGGTAAAAAACGACATTAAAAGCAAAAGAATCCAGGAAAGCTGTTTAAGGCGGACGTTTAGAACCAGTGCCACTCCAAGTACGAACTCCAACATACAAAGGGATATCGCAAGAATCAATGCCAAAGGTATGGCCCATTCCATTCCGTATGCGATAAAATAATCTTCAATTCTGTAAGCTGTTCCAAGTGGATCAACCCCTTTCACGTAACCGGAAAATATAAATACAATTCCTACCAGAATTCGGCTGATGGTTCGCAATAATTTCATCCGTTTAATTTTCTCCTTCTTTAAGTTTAATCATCGCAAAAATGGAGTAGTTAAAAATATCAAAATAGTTTGCATCAAGTCCTTCCGAGATATTCGTTTTCCCATCGTTATCCTCAATCTGTTTTACGCGTAGCAATTTCATGAGAATAATATCGGTTAAAGAACTGATGCGCATATTTCGCCAGGCTTCGCCATAATCATGGTTTTTATCCTCCATTAGATTTTTCGCCTCTGAAACATACTTGTCGTAGAGTTTCTCGACTTCATCAATGGGCAATTCTACATTCTCTTCATCCACTCCCAATTCAAGCTGAATTAATGCCATGATTGAATAATTAATGATTCCGATGAATTCTGGCTTAACCCCCTCCTTCACTTTCTGTGCTCCTTTATCGTCAATGCTTCTAATTCGTTTCGCCTTAATGTAGATCTGATCTGTAAGTGAAGTTGTTCTTAAAATTCGCCAAGCTGTTCCGTAATCCTTCATTTTATTAATAAAAATGTCTTTGCATTCTTCAATTACCGAATCAAATTGTTGGGATGTGATATTTACCATTAATGATCTTTTTTTGTCAGAGAGATTAAATTTCTTTTTTATCGATCTTCCATACTTAATTGCAGATTCTTTACTTTTACAAATTAATACAGATCAATTCCATGTCAGAAATTTCAATGAGTAAAAATAAAGAATTCTCTCCAATTTCAAAGCTGAAATCTAGCAGCAAATCAATATCTCTTGATAAGCCTTTGGTTATGGGAATCTTAAACATTACCAACGATTCGTTTTACGAAGGCAGCAGAATTACTAATCAGGACGGACTTTTAAAACAGGCTTCAAAAATGATAAGCGAAGGTGCAGATATCCTGGATCTTGGAGCCGTATCGACCCGGCCTTTTGCAGATGATGTTTCCGAGACAGAGGAATTAAAAAGACTTTTACCCGGAATCGAACTGATTCGAAAAAATTTCCCAAACCAATTTTTATCCATTGACACCTGGAGATCGTCGGTTGCCATGCAAGCCATTAATCTTGGTGCCGACATTATCAATGATATTTCGGGCGGTTGTTTTGATAAAAAAATGCCGGAGATAATCGCCAGGCAAAACACAGCTTTTGTTATCATGCACACCAAGGGCGATCCGAAAAATATGCAGTTGAACCCCACTTATGAAGATGTTAATCAGGAAATATTTGATTTTTTTAATAAAAGAATCCGTTATTTTAACGAGGCCGGAGCCGATCAATTAATCCTTGATCCGGGGTTCGGATTTGGAAAAACAGTGGCTCACAATTATGAAATCCTTAAAAATCTGAAGTCTTTTAAATCCTTTGGATTTCCGATACTTGCAGGATTTTCGCGTAAATCAATGATCCACAAAGTACTTGATACTAATCCAAGCGAGGCTTTGAACGGAACCACCGTTTTAAATACCATCGCTCTTTTGAATAAGGCAAATATTGTACGCGTTCATGATGTAAAAGAAGCAAAAGAGGCGATTAAATTAATAAGCATGCTTTAAATCATCTTTTTTACTAAATTTGTTAACCAAGCACTAGTTCATGTTCAATTTACTCATTACAGGTTTTATAGATATCCGTTTACTCGACATTATCGACATCTTGCTTGTTGCCTATCTTTTGTTTGAACTATACCGCCTTCTGAGAGGTACCGTTGCCATCAACATTTTGATCGGTATCATTGCCATTTTTTTAATCTGGAAACTGGTTGATGCATTAAAAATGGAACTATTAAGTGAAATCCTGGGAGCCTTTATCAGTGTGGGTTTTATTGCCCTCATCGTTATTTTCCAGAAAGAAATCCGCCAATTCCTGCTTGCATTGGGTACTCCTACTTTTCTTAAAAAAAGAAAAGGGAAATTTTTATTTTGGACCTTCGATATGCAGTATCGGGCCGAACTTGACATCGACAAAATCATTGTAGCCAGCCAACGTATGGCAGATGTGAAACAGGGAGCTTTGATCGTAATTACAGAAAAGAATGAATTAAGACAATTTGTTGAAACAGGAGTAAGAATTGATGCTCAAATTTCACCTCATTTAATTGAAAATATTTTTTACAAAAACAGTCCGCTGCATGATGGAGCGGTGATCATTTCAGATAATAAAATTGTTGCAGCAGGTTGCATTTTACCCGTTTCAGACAATTCAAATCTACCTCCAAGAATGGGTCTTCGGCATCGTGCTGCAATTGGCATTACTGAGCAATCAGATGCTGTTGCTATTGTAATTTCAGAGCAAAACGGAAAAATTTCTTATTGTAAAGAGGGAGAAAGAATCACTGTTCAGCCTGCCAAACTTAAAGATATTTTAGAAGAAGAATTCGGAAACTCTCCTGTTGAAGAAAAAATTCCGGATAGTGATTAGCTCTCCTGTTAAGGCATCAAATCGTAGCAATAAAGTTTTTGCAGATACCTTAGGTATAGTTTACCATTGGCTACAGTAGGTGGTGTCCATGCCAAGTAACGTACCTCATCAATCGCATTTTCCACTTCTCCGTTCATTTTAAATTCATTTGGATTCGGGTTAACTAGAAACAAATTTGTTTTGTAATCCATGCAAATCAAATGACCATCAACGTAAACTGTGGTTCCATTCCCCATTTCATTGGTACTCCACATCACCTTACCTGATGCCAGCTCGATGCATTTAAACTCACCCTTATTTCGCGTGCTTTGTCCACTGTAACCGTACAAGTAACCATCAATTAAAATCGGATCACTGTGTTGCGCAGCAAAATCAGGATTAGTCCATAAAATATCGTAAGTTTCTTTACTGGCCTTAATCGTCTGACTTCCCATACCATACCCTGAAGTAAAGAAAACCGTATCACTTTGAACAATAGGGGTTGTTGCATTCACTCCATAATCTGTTTCCCATGGGATTTCCCAGAGCTCCGTACCATCGTTCGGATCAATTAACGACAGACCAACACCGTGATAAATCAATAAAAATTGCTCACTCCCGATTTCAATTGGCATGGCTGATGAAAATCCAGCCTTTCCTTCCTTTGATTTCCATACAAGATCTGCCGAAAATTTGTCATAAGCGATAATTTGTGCACTACCACCACCTTGAACTATCACCATATTTTCAAACACAAAAGGTGAAATGGAATAACCCCAATCGGGTTCAACACCCCCAATTTCGGTGGTGTTTTTTCTCCATACCAATTCCCCATCTAATAACTGCCAACATGCTAAATCACCGCTTCTACCAAAGGTATAAACCCTGTCCTGGTCAATGAATGGGGTTCCTCTTGCACCTTTGCCATGGGGTGTTAGAGCTTCAGCTTCGTAAGACGAAGACCAAATTAGATCTCCGGTTTCTGCATTTAAACAAAATACCAAATCATTCAAATCATCACGTCCCGGAACAACCAATCTATCACCTTGAACAGCCACTGAAGACCATGATCCCGTTGAATTATCCTGACACAAATAATCAACCACCCAAAGTTTATTTAGCCCCTGGCTCCAATCCTTTTTAATACCGACTGTACTGCTTTTGCCATCTAAATTAGCACCTCTCCAATGCGGCCAATCATCAGTGCCAAAGGCTATGGCAGACTTATAGTTCAATTCCGTTTCAGGAATGATTGATGTTCCTTTAATTTTTTCGCTGCCATTAACCATCTGATAAATGGTGTTTCCAACATAAGCTCCACCACTAATAACAAGAGTAACAATGCCGAGAATGATCTTTGTTCGGGTTTTCATGTTTTTTAATTAGGTTGTAAAAAAAACGTCTTCTACTTTAGAAGACATTTTTTATTGGATTATATTTTAAAATTATCCTATTTTTTCATTTACAGTCTTCAAAATCTCTTCCTCTAATGCAATAGCCTTAGCTTCAATTTCAGCACCCTGTTTTAGCTTCTCCTCAACAAAAGATTTGTCATCAATACCACCAGCATTAATTTTCACATTGAGGTATGCACCCATTACAGCAGTTCTGGCACAAAGTGCACCAACACCAGCATCAGTTACTGAATTAGGATTTCCTATTTCGGCCATAGCCTTAATTACTTCCATTGATTCCAAAGACTTTTCCATTACTCTAAAAGGAATTTCGATCGCATATTTTGAGGCATCCTGTATGGCCTGAGTGCGGGCTGCTTTTTCAGCATCATTTCCTTTTGGAAATCCAAAGGCATCCATAATTTTATTAAAGGCATTGGTATCTTCATCAACCAAAAACAAGAGTTCATCTTTAAGTTTTTGTCCTTTTTCTGCCCATTCAGAAAATTCTTCCCAACGTTCGTCCCACCCTCTTTTATGTGATGAGAGGTTGGCGACCATTGTAGCTAAAGAAATTCCCATTGCACCTGCATAGGCAGAAATTGACCCACCTCCGGGTGCCGGTGATTCAGATGCAGTTTCATTGGCGAATTCAACCAAATTCATGTCAACCAATTTACCTTTGGCTTCATCTTCCAATAGATATTCTATAATTCTTTCGCGAGGGTTGAACGGTTTTAATTCATCCAAGCCCATCGATTTAATTGCAATCTTTATCAATTCATCATTTGAAACACCTAAGGACCTTTCCTGTTTGGCAAGAAAATATTTTCCGGCTTCGAGCATAGCATTCAAAGGAATTAAGCCCACCAGTTCGGAACCAGTCACCCTGATTCCCCTTTCGCTTGCCTTCTTGCATACTTCATCAAAAGCAACATGAACCGGTGTAATGCTGATATTAGTCAGGTTCATGGAAATTTGTGCCACCCCATATTCTTCGATAAACCAACCAATTGCTTTCACCGATTTTAAAGTACCCGGAATCATAACAGGTTTGCCATTGTCATCGGTAACAATTTTACCCGTAACAGGATTCCCTTCTCTTTTTGTACGACCACGTTCTCTAACATCAAATGCAATGGCGTTTGCACGACGAGTAGAAGTGGTATTTAAGTTTACGTTGTATGCAACCAAGAAATCTCTTGCACTAACCGCTGTTACACCTGCTCTTACATTTAATTCAGTTGGGCCAAAATCAGGCTTCCAATGTGGATCTTTTAGTTTTTTTGCCATGCCTTCGTACTCACCCGAACGGCAATTAGCAAGGTTTCTGCGTTCTTCGGTATAAGCAGCATTTTCGTAGCAGTAAACAGAAATATTTAGTTCTTCGCCAATTCGTTTGGCTAATTTGCGCGCATACTCTACGGTTTCTTCCATCGTAATTCCTGAAATTGGAATTAATGGGCAAACATCTGTAGCACCCATACGAGGATGCTCCCCTTTATGCTTACTCATATCAATGATCTCAGAAGCTTTCTTCACGGCGACGACAGCCGCTTCTAGAACTTCTTCTGGGGTACCAACAAAGGTCACTACTGTTCTGTTCGTTGCAGCTCCAGGATCAACATCCAGTAGTTTAACACCATCAATTTTTTCAATTTCATCAGTAATTTGCTTGATGATTCCCATATCGCGTCCTTCACTAAAATTCGGAACACATTCGATCAATTTCTTCATTCTAAAGTCAGATTTAAATTATACTATATTTCCGTTTACAATCATTGTTTCTACTTTATTATCTCCATACGAATAAGGCATAAATTCGATAGATGGAATTTCGCGGGTAATGAAAAGATTAGCCTTTTTTCCAACTGCAATGCTTCCTAGCTCCTCTTCTACTCCCATTGCATAGGCTGAATTAATGGTAGTTGCATGAATGGCTTCTTCAGGTAACATTTTATAAAGTATGCTTCCCATGGACATGATCAATTGCATGTTTCCGGATGGAGATGAACCAGGATTAAAATCACTGGCAAGTGCTACCGGCAAACCGGCATCAATCATTTTACGAATGGGTGCATAAACCATGCCCAGAAAAAATGCAGCACCGGGTAAAACAGTTGGCATCGTTTCGCTATTGAGCAATGCCTCAATTTCTTCATCACCCGTAAATTCAAGATGATCAACAGAAAGCGCATTATACTTTATCCCAACCTGGATGCCACCAGAATAATCCAGTTCATTCGCGTGGATTTTGGGACGCAAACCATATTTCATTCCCGCATTCAGGATGCGATCGGTATCTTCAACCGTAAAAAAACCACGATCGCAGAACACATCGATAAAGTCAGCCAAACCTTCAGAGGCAACCAATGGGATCATTTCATTGATAACCAAATCGACATATTCACTTTGTCTTCCTTTAAATTCAGCCGGTATCGCATGAGCACCAAGAAAGCTTGATTTTATAGTGATTGGGTGTGATTCTTTCAGTCTCTTGATGACTTTGAGCATTTTCAATTCAGCTTCTGTATTCAACCCGTATCCACTTTTAATCTCAACCGCTCCCGTTCCCATGAACATGATATCATCCAATCTTTTCATGGCGGACTTAAAAAGATCATCTTCCGAAACCTCTTGCATCATTTTGGCAGAGTTCAAAATTCCACCACCACGTTTGGCAATTTCTTCGTACGAAAGTCCTTTAATTTTATCGACATACTCAATTTCACGACTGGCGGGATAAACTAAATGAGTGTGCGAATCGCAGAAGGCAGGAAAAACCATTTTACCTTTTGCATCAATAGTTCTACTAGAAGATTTATGTCGTTCTGGATCATCCATCTTTCCAAATGCAGAGACCAATCCATTTTCAATCAGGAGCCAGGCATTGTCGATGCAAGCCAGATTTGCCATTTCTTTTCCTGCAACGAACCTTCGAGGCTGGTCTTCAACCTGTACCAGTTTCTTAATATTTTCTATTAAAATGCTCATCAATAAATTTTATACAAATTTATTAAAAAGCCTGAATAAACAGTTCAAAATCGTGATTACTCTTCTTTAAACCTGAGGCCAATTTCATAATTCGTGGGAGGTTCCATCCCAATCAAATGTCTGGTAAAATAATCCCATCTTTTGCGAGTAAAAAACTTATGATCGTACATGCTATGATCTTCATTCGGAATGATCAACATTTCAAAATCACGATTGGCCTCCATCAATGCGTTGGCCAATTGTATGGTCTCGATCGGATTCACATTATTGTCCATGTCACCATGCAGCAGTAGTAATTTCCCTTTCAGATTAGCGGCTAACTTCATATTTGCCTGATCGGCATATTCAGGTCCTTCCGGGAAACCCATGTACAATTCAGGCCACCAGGCCTTGGCCAGACGATGGTCGTGATTGCCTGCCGATGACACACCAACTTTATAAAAGTCAGGTTTGAGCAGTAACGCTCTTGCAGCATCGTAACCTCCGGCAGAGTGTCCAAAGATTCCAACCCGATCAATATCCATGTACCTATTTTTTTCGGCCAGTTCACGAATGGCCTTTTCATGGTCATCAGCCCCAATATCTCCTAAGTTTTTATAAGAGAAATCGTGGAATTTTTTAGATCGCTGGGCGGTTCCAAGGCCATCAACTGTCACAACGATGGCTCCTAATTCAGCAAAGGATTGATCCCAGCTACGGAATGCATTAGTAAAAGAAATAGGCATGCGAACTGCCTGAGGTCCTGAATAAGTTCCATCGATAATCGGATATTTTTTATTCTTATTGAAATGACTTGGTTTACGAATCACACCCCAAACATCCGTTTCATTGTCGCGTGCTTTAACCGAATAAACTTCAGGATAAGTCCAACCAGTCGCCAATAAATCAGTGACATCAGCCTGTTCAATATCCATTAAAATTCCACCATCAGTAGCTGATCGCAGAACCGAAACGGTTGGCAAATCTACTCTAGAATAATTATCCACAAATAAATCTCCAGTTTTATTAAAGCTTATTTCATGATGAGCATCTTCTGGAGTCAGTAAGGCTAATCCAGATCCGTCAAAATTTATTTTGTACAAATGATTTAGGTAAGGATTTCGTCCCTCTTCTTTTCCTCCGGCAGTAAAATAAATTTGTCTATTTTCTTCATCAAGAAACTGAACCCGTTTAAAAACAAATTCGCCTTTTGTAATTTGATTTTTAAGTTCTCCATTCTTCCAATCGTACAAATACAAATGGTTCCAGCCATCTTTTTCGGATGTCATTAAAAGTTCTTTGCTTTTGTCCAATACCTTGTAATAAAAGATATTTACATCAACATAAGTATCCATTTTATCACTGGCCACCACCCGCGATTTACCATTGTCAGAATTCACTTCTAAAATATCAATTTGCTTAAATCCACTGTGCCGCCTATCCATTTCAAGAATGTCGTTATTCACCCATTCCATGCTGCCCCAGTAAAGAAAGGAAGGGTATGGCGCCACATCAATTTTTGTTTGTTTTCGGGTATCGATATCAAACAGCACAAATTCAACCATCGCCAAATCGGTTTCACCCGGAAGGGGTCGTTCGTAGGCCCATGGTTTAGCACGCATCCCTTGTTCAGGGACACTTTGCAAGAGGTATAAATATTTTGCTTTGCGGTAATCGGTTCTAATCGTCGCAATTTTTTTTGAATCAGGCGACCATTCGATATTTAATTCGGATTTTGCTTCCGAGGGGTTATCCACATCAATTAAGTTATACCACGAATATGAATTGGCATATTCATACTTTTCAATCCCATCCCTACTTAACTGGATTTCATTTTTGGTCTTTAAATTCTGAATGAACAGATTGTGGTTTTTAACGTAAGCTTTCCATTTTCCATCCGGTGATTTTACACCTTCAATTTCTTCTTCTTTTTTTATTTCACTGATAATCGAAAAGCGCATGTTAAATCCATACTTTTTCCCATTTATGTTAAATTCGATGATATCTTTTTTAAGTTCAACCTGATCAAACGGTAAATCATAGGCACTAAAAGAAGTATCTAGTAAAGCCGATAATTGGTAAGCAAGTAACTGTTGATTAAAAAGTGGTTTTTTAACCATTCTTTGTACATTCACTTCAAAAAACTCCTTCCCTTTACGTGAGTTGATCCTGTACCAAAAACCGATGGAGTCCTCCATCCAATTGGCTCTAACATTATTGTTAAAGACCAATTTAGCTGAATTAACTGGCAAAAATTGTTCAGCACTAATGTAATTTTCAATGGCCAATTGTTTTTCCTGAGTACTACAAGCAACAACTCCAAGAAGTACAAAAACAAATAAAATGTTTTTCATTTTTTTCATAGTTAGTTATTTATATCCCTCTAAATAAGAATTTTTAAAGTCTACTTACTTAAATGTTCATCACTGATAAGCCGGAACATAAGTAATTGTTGTGTTTTATGCATTTCACGGCTATAAAACCCATTTTCCTCGGGCATGTAATCATACTCCAGTTTATCGCCATATTTTTCTTCAACTTTTTTCCTGCCTAAATATTTATGCCATGCAACTTCTTCTGGGCTAAAAGGTTCTCGCTCCCCCTCTATCGCTTGTACAAATCGACGTTGTTTTTCTGTAAAAATTTCCAATTCACCGTTACAGATCGCCCTAAACCAGTGCCCATACTTATTTAAAATTTCAATTTCTTCGATTGAAAAAATGATGGTATTGCAATCAATAACGAAGCGACCTTTTTGTTTAAGGTAGTTTTTGTGTAGGCCTTCTTTTATACTGATGATATCCATTGATAGCGTTTGAATAACAAAGATCGGAATATTTTTAAAGTAAAAAACCCTGGCAGTATTTAAACTCACAGGGTTTAGATCCCAAAACTCAAACAAATAGTCAGTTCGAGGATGCCGAGAACTCTTTAAACAAAAAAGGCCACATCTTGACAAGCTCGATGTGACCTTTTACAGCATTTTTAACTAATTATCTTACGTGATTTTTGTAAGGAGGAATTTTAGGTAATGGTTTTGTATTTTTCATTTCCTCTAAAATCACTTCAATTGCTTTGTTTAGCTGTTGATCCTCGCCAGCATATTCCTTGGCAGGGTCGTTATCCAAAACAATATCAGGATCAACACCCCATCCCTCAACAATCCACTCTCCGGTTTCATGATCGAATGGCCCGAACTCTGGTTTTTGTAATGATCCACCATCAATAAATGGCAATGATCCACGAATACCAACAACACCACCCCACGAACGTACGCCTATGGTTTTACCCAAACCTAACTTCTTAAATTGATAGGCAAAGAAATCACCGTCTGAAGCTGAATAATTATTAAACAGTAGCACTTTAGGCCCTACCATCATTTGGGCCGGTTTGGTGTTGGCACCTGTGTTACGGCTCATACCCATCATGGTTAACTCACGGCTTAATCTTTCGATGATCATTGGCGAAACATTACCTCCACCATTTCCTCTATCATCAATAATCAAAGCCTTCTTACCTAGTTGTGGGTAAAAATATTTGACAAACTCATTAAGCCCGGAAGCACCCATATCAGGAATGTGAATGTATCCAACTTGTCCGTTTGTTGCTTTGTTTACTTTTTCGATATTAGTCCGAACCCAGTTCAGATAGTACAACCCGCTTTCATCGGCAATTGGTATCACAATCTCGTTATGCTTATCTTTTCCGTTGGCATCACTGGCAATGGTTAACTCAACCTGATTTCCTACGGTCCCAATCAAAGATTGATAAATGTCCGTCATTTTTGAAGTTGGTTTTCCGTTTACAGCCAAAATAAAATCACCTTCTTTAACTTTAACTCCAACTTGTGTTAATGGTGACATTGTGTTTCTTGCCCAATTCTCACCTTTTAAAATTTTATCGATCCGATAGGCTCCTGAATTATGCTTTGAAAGTTCAGCACCTAAAAGACCCAGTTGAATGCGAGAGGCTGTGATTTTATCACCTCCGCTAACATAGGTATGACCAGTACTAAGTTCACCAATCATTTCACCGATTATGTATGTTAAATCGTGACGATCATTCACATGCTTTACAAGTGGTTTGTATTTATTGTGGATAGCAGGCCAATCCAGTCCGTGCATGTTTGGAGCGTAGAAAAAATCACGCATTTGTCGCCAAGATTCGGTAAAAATCTGATCCCATTCTTTGTGTGGGTCAACCCAAACTTTCATATTGCTAAGATCAACACTTTCGTTAAGTTTCACAGCAGATTTAGGTGTACTCACTACGTAGTATCTGCCTCGGTTGGCAACAAACATTTTCTTTTTATCTGTAGAAATGATAAAAGTTGCAAAATCGCCAATTTTGATTTCCCTTTTCGCTTTCAAATCATACATCATCGTACTCGCAGTACGATCCCCTGATTTGAATTTGGCATAGTAAACAGAAGTACCCAGAACCCGGATATTAAAATAGTTTGCTACCTCAATCGGTAATGCCATGGTTCTATCAACAATTCCATCAAAGTCGATTTTAATTTTTTTATCGTCATATTTTTTCGTGGCTTTATCAGTTTCTTTTTTCACATCTTTTTCTTCCGCCTCAGGTTTTTTAGCTTCAGCAACCGCTACCTCATCATTTTCAGGTTTGAAAGGAGAAGGGGTTTCTTTTTGTAAGGTGATAAAGTAAACCTTACCCATATCGCTGTATGCATAACTCCACTCAACCCGACTGTAAATTGGATTAAAATCACGTTGAGAGCTAAAGAATAAGTACTTACCATCATCACTGAATGTAGGGCCACCTACCTCGTACCACTCACCGGTTACCCGATGATCAGATTTGTCATCAACTCCATAAATATGAATTTCAGAAACACTCCCGTTTTTAGGTAACGAATAAGTAATCCATCGACTGTCAGGTGCCCATTCGTAATCACGCATTTCCCTAGCTTCGGATTTTGCCACCTGAGTTATGGTTTGGGTTTCAATATCGATGTATTGTAAACGCAATTTTTTATCACTCCACAAAAGCTTCTTGCTATCGGGCGACCAAACTAGATTGTATTTGTAAGTATCTCCATTGGTGGTGAGTCGAACAGCTTTTGCAGAACCATCTTGTTTCATGATGTAAATTTCATCTTCTCCGGTAACATCGGAGATGAAAGAAATATATTTTCCATCAGGTGACCACTCAACATTACGATCATGAACACTTGAAGTTTGGGTTAGGTTTTTGGTAATCCCTGATTCTACCGGTACTGTCCATACATCACCCCGGGCTCCAAAAGTTAATCGTTTACCATCAGGAGAAATGGCAAATGAGTTAATACTTCTACTCGCATCCTTAATTACCTCACGGCTGTGTAAAAAGTCACTTGCGATTTGAACATCAATTTTTGCGATTTCACCAGAGTTCAAATCGTAAGTATACAAGTATCCACCGTTTTCATAAATAATTGCCTCATCTCCCAATGATGGGAATTTGATATCAAACTCAGTGTAGTTGGTTACTTTCTTGGTTTCTTTTGTACTTAAATCGTAGCAGAACATATTCATGGTCCGGTCGCGGTCGGATAAAAAGTAAACTTTATCGCCATGCCACATTGGGAAAATATCCTGGTTTACATCATTGGTAATGTTTTCAATTTTTTTAGATTTGAAATCATAAATCCAAACATCATCGGCCATCCCTCCTTTGTAATACTTCCAGGTTCGGAATTCTCTAAAAACACGGTTATAGGCTAATTTCTTTCCATCCGGTGAATAAGAATTAAATCCACCTGTTGGTAATGGAAGTTCTGCAGAAAGCCCACCATTCACATTGGCTAAGTATAACTGCCCTGTGAATGAATTAAAGGTCTTTTTTCTGGATCGATAAATAATTTCTTCGTTATTTTTCCAACCCATCACGATATTGTTTGGGCCCATTCGATCTGAAAGATCATCTCGGCCTAAAGTAGCGGTATAGGTCAGTCGTTTGGGTTCACCTCCCATAGCTGGCATGATATAAACTTCCGTATTACCATCGTACTGAGCTGTAAATGCCAAAGTTTTTCCATCTGGTGAAAACCGAGCGAACATTTCGTAACCTTCATCATTGGTAAGCTTACTGGCTAAACCACCTGTTTTTGCCACGGTGTACAAATCTCCTGCATAGGAGAATACGACCTGATTTCCATGTATGGCTGGAAATCTCATCAGCCGTGCTTCACTCTGGGCATAGGTTCCAGACATGAATAATCCTAAAATAAAAAGCAATAAAGTAACTCTCTTCATAATTTATAATTTATTAAGATTTAACAATGTGGTGCATTATTTTTTCTGAAGCGCCAAAGGCACTTGGGAGCCTAAAGTTAAAAATAATTAATTAACTTCAATCACCTGAATATCCTCATTAATGTAGATCAGGTATTTGCATATATTTTTATAACCCATCAAGGAGAGGGTTTTGGCATAAGCAATGATTTGTTTTTCGTGTTTTGTATCCGGCTTTCCAGTTTTATAATCAATTATTGATAATTCTTTCTCACTAAAAACCAGTCGATCCGGTCGAAGCACATGGCCATCTTCCATCAATATTTCTGCTTCATTTTTAATGTTTAAACCAGGCTCAAAAAATTTCCCTGCTTGCTCGTGATTCATCATTTTATCTATCACTTTTAAAACCTCGTTAACATCAACCACGTCGATGATTCCTGATTCCACAAAACCAGAAACAACTCTTTCTGCATCTGCTTTAAATTGAATTTTTGAAAGAATTAAATGGATCAGATTGCCCCATTCCTTGTTTTTTTCAGGATATTGAATATCCCAAACTTCAGGTGCATTGGTTGAAATAAGCAATTTTTTTCGCCAATTTTCAGAAATGAAAGACGCTAATTCAACCGTACTAATCAAAGATTTCGCTGAAGTATGGTCATTCACCTTTCGGTTACCAAACTCATAAGTCGATCGAGTTTCATCAAAATTACCTGATTGTTGAAGGAAGAATTGAATTAATCGCGGAATACTTTCACTACCTGATTTGCTCTTACCAACTTTGTTAGTTATCACATACAACCGTTCTGTAGGGCGCGTAAATGCTACGTACAAAACATTTAAAAGATCGAGCAAGGATTTATTTGTTTCTTTCAAGAATACATCCGCATAGGCAGTCTTTGTTGCTTCACTCTTTGTAAGCGGCAAATAAAAAGACTGGAGTTTAGGCAGATATTCGTCATCCAAATCTATCCACGAATGCGATTTACTGGTCTTCACATTATTGTTCGCAAACGGATAAATCACCACCGGAAATTCAAGTCCTTTGGATTTATGAATACTCAAAATTTGAATGGCATCTAGATCCTCAGGAATGACGACAGATTCTTTATTTTTATTGCGCTCCCACCATTCCAGAAAGCTAAACACATCCGCCTGCTCATTTGCATTACATTTCATCACCGCATCCAAAAAAAACTGCACAAAAGGATTAACCACCTCATCCAACCCAAAAATTCGAATTAACTCTTCAATCAAATCATAAATGGGCAGGCTCAATAAATAGGCTTGATTTAATTGGTATTTATTGGCTATTAAAAATTCGTTAAATGGATGTGAACAATTTTCTTGATGTTCCTCCTTTGTCTCCTGCAAAGAAGTAATGGCTATTGCTTCGGCTAAATCTTCCTCAATGCAATCAGCGTCTACCAGGTATTTCAAGATACTACTTTGATGAATTCGTTCGTAAGGGTTAATCAAATATTGAAGCACAGAAATGATGAGATTCACTTCTGCTGATCCACCCAACACCAATGATTCATTCGTGATGATCGGATAACGATGCTCAAGCAGGAAATTTGCTACCGTTGTAATTTCCAAATTACTACGGCATAAAATAGTAATGTCTTTAAACGAAAACTGATCGGAGACCAACTCGTCAACGATCTCCTTAATCCGTGCTAAGTTTAGCTCTCCCCATGCTGCATCTTTTACAGCTTCAATCAAATCGATATGAACGTAACCTCCTGTGTTTTTTTTATCAAACTCCTGCTCCAGTCCTTCATAAATTGATTGATAATCTTCTTCCAATCTTTCGGAAATACTTTTAAAAAATTGGTTGTTGAATTCAATAATTTCACGTTTTGAGCGGTAATTTCGAGTCAGGTGTTTTTCGAGATAATTTCGTTTAAGAGTTTGTTCACGTTCTTTTGCAAGTGGGAGATGCTTTGCCTCAAAAAGTTCCGGTAACTTTGCAAACTGTTCGACTTCACCATTTCGGAATCGGTAAATAGCCTGTTTGCCGTCACCAACAATCATGTTAAAATGTCCCTCAGCTAAAGAATTATCGATAAGGGGAATAAAATTTTGCCACTGCAATACTGAAGTGTCCTGAAATTCATCAATCAAAAAAGACTTGAATCGTTCTCCCAATCTCTCGTAAATGAATGGAACAGGCTCATTGAAAACAATATCGGCTACCCGCTTATTAAATTCTGAAATATGAATGATGTTATTGAGGTGCTTTTGCTCTTCCAGAATTTTCCCGATTTCACTTAAAACTGCCACCGCATAAATTTGCTTGTAAATAATTTGATAAAGATGAAAGCGTTCCAGGTTTTGATTCAGGATTTGCTCAAGCTGTAAATAATAATTTTTTAATTCATCTTTAATTGAATCGATGAGATCCAACTCAGCAAGATCAACTTTCTTACTGTACCAAATGTCTTCATCAATGGTTTTTTTAACATAGGTATTCGGATTGAAATCTTCGTTATTGGCTCGAGACAGCTTTTTAAAGTATGCCGAAATCCCTTTTGTCCCGTAATAAAATGAATGGTCAGAAATATTTTTTGAATTGATTAAATCAACTGCCGACTTGGTAATTGGTGTAATCTGATTTTTAAAGTCTTTAATAAACTTCAATGTTTTTTGTGCAATTTCTCTAAAGTCAGCGCTGCTTAATTCTTTAATTTTATCGATTGCTTCTCTCCCATCCTCACTAATTAAGGTTTTAGAAAATTTCAATAAATCTTTTTCAATTTGCCAATCTACCTCTTCAGAAGTTTTAAGCTTAGTAAAATTGATCAAAATATTGGTCAGGTCTTCATCGATTCCGATTCTGCTTATCAAAATATCAATGGCTCGATTCAGATGTTCTTCATCATCAAGTTCTACTTCAAAACTAAGCGGTAGTTTTAAATCGTAGGCAAAAGTTTTAATGATACGATGCACAAAACTATCGATGGTTCCGATGGCAAAATCGGAATAATTATGAAGAATTAAACTTAAAGTTGTACCGGCTCGCTCTTTGACCGTTGCTTGATCCAGCCCGGTTTCCTCGATCAGAATGGGCAACATAAACTTTTTCACAGCAAATGATTGCTCATTTGTATCAGCAGATAACTCCCTCAAATAACTTAGCACCCTTTCTTTAAGTTCATTAGCGGCCTTGTTGGTGAAAGTGATGGCTAAAATATTCCGGAATGAGCTTGGCTTTTTCAATACCATATTAAGGTATTCTTTTACGAGTGTAAAAGTTTTACCCGAGCCTGCTGAAGATTTATAAACCGTAAAACTCATAGAAGTGATTTGGAATATAAAAGTAACAAGAATTGGTTTAAGATTCTGAGAAATCTAAAATTAAGATGGGTCTTTAACCGTATCGCTTTTCTCTTTTTTCTTTTTGGCTTTTTTATTCCTAAACAAATCTCCAAAGGTTTCAAATTCTTTTCGGTAAAACACGCCCACTCCTTGTGTGTTCGGCGATCGATCTTCATAATCATTTAGGGAAGTAGAGCTAATATTTGATCGGTTAAATGCTTTGATTCTAAAGCGGCCATCATCCGTGAGTTTTACTTCAACATTCACATCTCCAACAATATTTGTATAGCCGGCAATTCGTGAAAGGTTACCATCAATCAGAACCCGGTTATTAAATAATTGGGTCGAAAGTGCGACCTCTAATTCCTGCTGCGTGTATTCCCCACTAGGGCGATAATTAATTCCTATGTCAAAGTCTTTACTAATTTGCGATAACCAGCTACTTAACTGATTAGAAATCACATTGATTGAGGAAGCGCCGATGGCTCCGGCAGATGGTGTGTTGCTCGACCCCGAAGTTGAACTAAAACTTCCCAAAACCAATAAGGAAATCATTTGTTGATTCATTTGCGCTTCGTTATTGACATCTAGCTGTGCAAAAACAGTTTGCTCGTCATCAGTTTCGATATTTGGAATGCCAATACTAAAACGGATGGCCGGATCAAGCAGTTGTTCGCTAAGATCTAGAAAACAATCGATATTGTAACGACGGTCACTTTGAATTCCAAAGCCATTGAGTGAGGCCTTGGTTTTGTAAAGGGTTTTAATATCAATTTCTGCTTCGTACGGATTTCCTGTCCATGAAATCTTACCCCCCTCAAGGATGCTAAAGCGCCTATTAACTAAGTTTTGCAGCGTAAACAAGAACGTTCCCTGATTAATGAAATAATCTCCGAGTATCTCAAAATCTCCACGTGAATTCACGCCAATCTTAATATCTCCACTTCCATCAGCTTTAATATTTCCCATGCCATAAGGCAGATAGAGTTCAACATCCGCATTAGGGCTGACACTTAGATCCAGATTTAAAGTCAGTCCACTCAAATCAACATTATAATCTATTTTTTCACATATGGTATCCGCAGAATTTACAAATACGATATAATCGGATTCGGCAACTTCCATGTCGTAACTAATCGGAATGAAAATTTTAGTACCCTCTTCCGATCTTGCACTAATATCTATCACCATTTCATCGACAGGGCCATGAATACGTATATCTCCTGATGCCATCGCTTTTCCGTAAAACAAACTATTTTGATACGCATTGGTATTAAGCCCTAAAATATTTTCGGGTTTGATACTGATATCAAAAATAAAATCATTGAAATAATTATGCGCTATCTTACCTTGACAAACGGCTTGATTTCCGAGCGTATCGTAAAGTACAATTTGATCGAACGAAATTTCATTTTCCCGAAACTTGACTTCATTGGCCAATGAGTACTTAACATTGGTGTAATCAATTTTAACACCGGTACGCATCAAATTTACATTCCCGATAATTCTTGGTTTAACCAACGACCCATCTAATAACAATCGACCGGATGCCAATCCTTCAACCTCACTCATAAAATCAGATAAAAAAGGTGAGAAGGTCTTTAGATTGAAATTGCTAATTTCCACATCAAAATCAAGATCTCTGTTAACTGTTTGAGGGAAATATGTACCTGAAATTCCAAAGACTTTGCTTTCTCCTTCATTCCCAATATTAATAATATCAAGTGATGCATTCAAGGCATTCTTATCGTTATCCCAAATTGATTTAAACTCACCGCGGCCTAACCGCTGATTGTTTAAAGCCAAGCCATCAATCCCTAATTGGGCCGTTGCTTTAGGAGATTGATACATGTCCATCAAAAGAATTTCGCCATCCAGTATTCCATCGATATTTAAATTAGGATCGTTAACCACGATATCAAAATTTGAAAGATCCCAATTACTAAATGCTATTTTGATGGTATCAGTGGATTCACCGGATGCAACACCGGAAACAAACAAGCGCTGATTCTCACTAAAAATATTCAGGCTATCGATGGAAAATAAAGATTCTTGAAAGTATAAGTGGCTATTTAAATCGATATTCCACGGCTCGTTATTAATCATAAAGTCTGCCTTCTTCAATTTCATTTCCGATTCTTTTTTATCATGGAATTTTAGATATCCGGCAAGGTATCCAACGTTAAGATCCAATGATTCAAAGTCATCCCATGCGATTCTAAAATCGACACTATCATTTTGCACGGAGGCCAGTACATTAAAATTTTCTAATCCTATGGCCGCTGAATCAGTTGTAGAAGCAGTTTTAAAAGCCAGATCTTTACTTCCCGTTAGTACCATAAATGAGTTTTCGTCATTATTAGTTTTAAGGTACCAATCATAAAGTTTAATCCCTGCTAATTCCAGTTCTGAAGCGTTTGCTTCAATGTAAACCGCATTTTGATCGGTGTTAAAATAGCCTTTAACTTTACTCGCTGGTGCAACCCTAAGATGTGGCAGCATAATTTCAGTTATGGCAGAAGTATTTTTCAAATCAATCTCAAAATCAAGTTTCTGATTCTTAGATTCCTTTTCAAGATGGCTGCTGTCGCTAAACAATACCGGAGCGTATTGCCCAATTAAGGACCTGACAGAGGCGTACAGTTCATTAAATAAGAAATCGCCACGAACACTTGCGTCGATAAAATCAGATTTCAGTTCAATTCGTTTATGGTGAGCACTATCGTAGTAGGCATTGACATCCAGATTATCGAGTCGATATTCCTTGTCGTTTTGTTTATAAAGTGTGTTAGTAATTTTAATGACACCCTCCATGTCATCAAGCTCGATTCCTGCATAATTGATATTTAACTCCGTAGATAATGTAGCAGTGGAATCATGTTTTAGGAAATTGATACGGTATAAATTTGCCTTTTGAATGTTTGAGTAAAAATTGAATTCCGGAATTTGTTTATTAAAATCGATGCTCCCATCAAATTTAAAATCGATGTTTTCATCCATTACCGAGAGATGTCCATCAAATTTATTATCTGCTAATTCTGCATTGATTTGAACCTGATTATAATTATTCTGTTTAAAATCCAGTGAACTTATTTCTCCCTTCAGCTGGATAAGCGCTTCTTCCATTGTTAAGCCCGAGCCGTTAAATTCCAGGTCAAGATTCATACTCCCAACCACATCCGGCACCTTAAGCATTTTACCTAACTCAAATTTTAATGATTGAATGCGTCCGTTATAAAATGCAGTACTACTCGAATCAACAGTATTCATGTGTATTTCTGCAGCCAAATTTCCCAGTTCAGATTTCATCACAAAATTTGAATTAAAATTGTTATAAAGTCCGCTCATCGAGCCAATCATCGAGCACTCACCTAAACTGTAAATTTCTGCTGGGATTTTCAAGAAAACACTATCGGTTGGAAGGGCAAAACTTGCGAGATCTTTTGCAGAAGTATGAAACTCCGTAATTTTCAAATCACTTATCGTTTTCTCAATATAAGGCAATCCTTTCATTGTGACTTCCCCATCAAATTTAGTCGACTTTCCAAACATAAAATTTAAACGCGTGGCTTTAAAATCTTCAACCGTTCCATTTATTGTTGTGTTATCGATGAATATTTCATTATCCATCACATACAATTCTGGAGCAAAAGCGCCAATATCGGATAAATTTAATTTTGAACGCCTGATGTGAGTTTGAATCATCACCTCTTCCTCAAAATAGCCATAAGCGTTGAAATCATCGTAAGAAAATCTAAAATCGAGATCAAGATTAGATTTGGGAGTTTGAATTTTCAAACTTCGAGCTTCCAGAAAAGTTTTGGCCATTGCAAATTCTCCCGAAAAATGATTTAAAGTAAAGCCACTTCTTTCAGTACAATTAAGCTTCTTAATTGAGAACAAAACCGTATCCTTTTCGAAATCCAAATTTTGTAAATCAAGATTAATTTCATTTACCACAATACGATCATAATCCATCCCAAGCGGCGTTTTGGCTTTATTTTCGTTAACAATTCTAAAATTAGTACGGTTTAATTGAATGGCGTCACAGGTGATTATCCAATTTGATTGAGTCGTGTCAGCCACCACTGAATCAGTTTGATTTTCAGACAAAAAATAATCAACTAAGTATTGAAAATTCATCACTTCCTCATCCTGATAAGTGACCAAATTAATACTGGCATTATCAAGTTGTACTTCTCCGATCTTAAGTTGTTGATTCTTGAAAATCAGCTTATCAATATCAATTTTTATGAGCTTTGCTGACAGTAGATTGTTTTGATGCAAATCTTTAAACTCAACATCTTTAATTAATACATCGAAGAAATGCAGAAACGGTGACCCGATCAATTTTTAGATCTACATTTAATTTTGTTGATAGGTAGGTTGTTGCAACGCGCGCCAAAACCGATTGGGTAAAAGGATCTCGAATTATTAAAAAGAGCGTTAGAAGCAGTGATAAAATCACTACTAAAGCAGATCCAATAATATTTAATCCTCTTTTTTTAATAACTTTGCTTTGTTAAATTAGCCTTAAATATATACGTTAATATGAGCACTTTTATTTTAGGAATTGAATCTTCGTGCGATGATACTTCAGCAGCCGTAATCCACAATTCAAAAATATTATCAAATGTGGTTGCAAATCAGGACATCCATAAAAAATACGGAGGTGTTGTTCCTGAATTGGCATCACGAGCTCATCAACAAAATATTATTCCAGTAATTGACAGTGCTTTACAAGAGGCAAATATAATTAAAAATCAGCTTCATGCCATTGCTTTTACAAGGGGTCCGGGATTATTGGGGTCATTGCTGGTTGGGAGTTCATTTGCAAAATCTTTTTCTCTCGGATTGAGTATCCCTTTAATTGAGGTTGATCATATGCAAGCCCATATTCTGGCTCATTTTATTCAAGATGAGCCCCAGGATGAGATCCCAAATTTTCCGTTTTTATGCCTTACTGTATCGGGCGGTCATTCACAAATTGTTTTGGTGAAAGATCATTTCGACATGACCATCGTTGGTCAAACCATTGATGATGCCGCCGGAGAAGCTTTTGACAAAGCTGCGAAAATTTTAGGACTCCCCTATCCCGGTGGTCCATTAATCGACAAATATGCCAAGCTGGGCAACCCAGATGCATTCCTGTTTCCTAAACCAAAAATTGACGATTTTAATTATAGCTTTAGTGGATTAAAGACTTCTTTTCTCTACAAATTAAGAGATGAATTAAAACTAAACAAAAATTTTATTGATGAAAACCGGGATGATTTATGCGCCTCCATACAAAAAACCATCGTCGAAGTATTAATTACCAAGCTCGAACTGGCAGCAAAACATTTCGGGATTAAAGAAATCGCAATTGCCGGAGGAGTATCCGCTAATTCAGAGTTAAGACAAAGTCTACTTGACCGACAAAAAAACCTTGGCTGGAAAGTTTTTATCCCCAAGTTTGCCTATACTACGGACAATGCTGCAATGATTGCTATTACTGGATATTTAAAATATGTCAAAAAAGAGTTTACAGATTTTAAGGCTACACCATATGCGCGAAAAGGTTCTGATTTCTAGGGATCTATTTCAGTAAAAGCATCATTATAATAAATTTGTATGTTCTTTCCTCTCCTGTCATAATGGTAGTAAAAGGCAGGAACCTGTCCTATTGGCAACTGATCCTGTACATAAATATTCAGCAAATAATCATAAAAATTGATTGCATATTTTTTGCCAGCCAATTCCGCAAGATTATAAACGTCGGTCATATCCATTGAGTCTATTCTATAAACTAAATTAACTGGCTCACCATAAAATTCAGGCTCTAAAAAATTCACTTCAAGGTCGTCAAATAAGTAATAACTGGAGTACAAAACAGGAAACTGATCTTTTGTTATTTTACTTTGACCTAATTCAAACCATGCATTAAGATTAATGGTGTTTAAATCAAAATCATGGGTATAATACCGCCCGACAACAAAACCCTCAGTTTTTTCTTTAAAAATATATTCCTCCACCTGCATTTGAACCAAACTCAGCACATATGTAGTATCGGGCTTCTCAATTAATTCATCTATTTGATCCAAGCCATAAACTTTCATTCCATAAGCTTTAAGTTCAGTGATTAAACTCTCTTTACAAAGATTAATAAAAACGGAATCGTTAATTAAATGAAGATATAAATCATTGGCTTCAATTATGGAATCTTGATTGAGATGTTTTAAGCTATCGGTGGCCATTAACAATTCAGTTTTTAAATTTGATTTAATCAGTTCCTCTGGAAAGAACAATAAAACTGACGGCTGCTTTTCTTTTTTAACATAACTCTTAGCAAGCTTCCTCTCGAGACTACATGAAATAATTACCGAACCTATGACAAGTAGAAATATTATATTGAAAAATTTAAAATTCTTGGCTTGCATGTTAGCGAAATGTTTAGGAGAATTTCAGAAGATGTTCTAAAATTCAGCTTAATTACTGAGTAGTTTCGTACCAAATGCCATGCCATAATCCTCAGCCATTTGGAGCTCATCTTCAGTTGGGGAAAATTTTACAAAAACACCATCTTCAAAATAGTCAAGCTTTAAATTTTGAAGATTTGATTTGATATGACCTTTTCCTTCACCACTCCAACCGTAGCTGCCAAATCCACCGGCTAGTTTTGACTTATCACGGATGGGACTAATTACAGCAAATAATTTATAAACAGGCAACAAAATATTTTGATTAATTGTTGGACAACCAACCAAAACACCTGCACTTGCGGCAATTTTTGCATCTAATTCTCCAATGGGCGTTGTTTCAATATCCATTACATCAACTTCGATATCGCCAGCCAGTTTAATGCCTTTCGCGATTCTCTCAGCTAATAAGCCTGTTTTGTGATAAGCCGAAACATAGGCTATAAAAACTCGATGCGGATCCGGCTCCTGAATGGCAGTTTTGGCATAGGTTTCCGAAAGATCCACATATTTTTTCCAGTGAGTGCGAAGTATGGGTCCATGACCTGTGCAGATGACCTTAATTGCTAAAGGTTTAATTTTATCAATTGCCTTGAGCATAAACTTGCTGAAAGGTTTTAAGATCACATCAAAATAATACCTGAATGCATCATCAAAATCTCCAACTTTATCATCAAACATCTCTTCATGACAAAAATGCGACCCAAAGGAATCACAGGTAAAAAGTATTTGATCTTCCTCTAAATAGGTATACATTGAATCAGGCCAATGTAAATTGGGTGCACTAATAAACTTGAGGGTTTTATTTCCTATATCGAGGGTATGCCCATCTTTAACAACAAGGCTTGGAAAATCGATTCCCATTAAATCCTTTAAATACCTGATTGCATTTCCACTTCCAACCACTGTTGCTTTAGGGGCAATTTGCAGTAAATTTTTCAGGTTACCTGAATGATCCGGTTCGGTATGATCAACAATTATATATTCAATTTCAGCCGGATCAACAACTGATTTTATCTTTTCAAGATAAACATCCCAAAATTTTTCTTTGGAAGTTTCAACAATCGTTTTTTTCTCGGCATTTATAAAATATGAATTATAAGTGGTTCCAAATTTTGTCTCCATTACCACATCAAAGGTCATGATATCATAATCTAAAATACCGATCCATTTTACATCCTCACTTACATCAAGTACACGTTTATCTTCCATCTTAAAATTCCCTATTATTTATAATTCTAAACTCATTTGTTGGGTCGGATCATCAAGATCGATTTTATCAGGATTAGCCTTAGGCTTGGTCTCAGTAACTTCTTGATCCCGAATTACTGCTTCCGTTTCATTGTTTTCCTTTTCCATCTGTTCGGCACTTAATTCCTCCTCTTTAGTTTCATCAGGTGGGAGTTCAAAGGGTTCTGGTTCGAGCCATTTAAAGTTCTTTATGGCATAGTTCGATACGCGTTTACCTTTGGCCTTATAACTTTTAACCCCAATGAATTCGCCCAGTTTAATAATTTCATTGGGTAAGTCTTTCGCATTTATTTTCCCATCGAAGATGACCTCAACCACCGGTAAATAATCCAAACTAATGCTGATTAGTTTATTCTCTGGATGTTCAGGAATAAACTCATTTTTTTTACTTCCATTGGAAGTAGGGTCGATATTAAATCTTTTGATATAGGTTTTTCCCTGCTCGGCATCAAAATAGATAGCTGAGATAATTTTTCGTTTGTCAAATTTCTCAATCAAAATCATGTCTTCGTCAAAATGATTCGACAAATCATAATTCATCAGTCGATAATGACCAGATTGCATGATGGTTAATATTTTATCCTCACCCTTAAAGGCTCCAATATGAATGCCCCTTTCTTCAGAATTCAATCTTTTTACAGTATCATCATACCAAATATCACGGGCACCTAAGGTTGAAACTCCATCTTCTCTTTTTACGATTGATTTAATGGAGTGCTTAGTTAGGGTATTTCCCTGCGAACCTCTTCCTTTAATGGCCAGCTCCGAAAAATCATAATCAAACGAAAGTTTTTTAAGTCGTGGTTTTGGGCGCAAATAAATTTTGATGGTTTCAGCTTCGCCATTTGGATTTACCGAGAAATACAATATTTTTGATCCTTCAGTTCCTTTGGTGAGTGAGTATTCTTTGTCGCGCGTTACCCCTAAAACGGAGAATCGCTTAACGTAAACATTCCCTTTCCTTCCATCGCGATAAAGCATGTTATAAACGGTACGATCATCATTTTTCCTGAATACATCCAGATGGATAACCTCTTTCCCGATAAAAACTTTAGGTACTACTTTTGTTACTAAGAAGGTTCCATCAGCCCTAAAAGCTATTAAATCGTCGATATCCGAACATTCGCACACAAAGGTATCCTTGCGCATACTTGTCCCCGCAAATCCTTCTTCCTGGTTAAAGTACAGACGCTGAGTAGCAGCAGCAACCATCGTTGCCTGGATGGTATCGAAGTTTCGAATTTCAGTTTTACGTTCTTTTCCTGCCGAATATTTTTTCTTGATCTGACGGTAATAATTAATGGCATAGTCAATAAGATTGGCCAAATGGTTTTTGACCTCCTCAATATCTCCTTCAATGCCCTTAATAATTTCATCAGCTTTCAATGCGCTGAATTTTGAGATCCTTTTGATTTTAATTTCGGTGAGTCTGATAATATCTTCGTTGGTGATCTCTCTTTTAAAATGCTTTTTAAATGGGGCTAATCCACCATCAATCGCTTCTAAAACAGCCTCCCAGGTTTTGCATTCTTCAATTAAAATATAAATGCGCTTTTCGATAAAGATTTTTTCGAGAGATGAGAAATGCCATTGTTCTTCTAACTCACCCAATTTTATTTCCAATTCTTTTTTGAGTAATCCCACGGTATTATCAGCGGATTCTCTCAACATTCCTTTTACCCCTCTGAATTCCGGTTTTCCGTCGTTAATAACACAGGAATTTGGAGAAATTGAGATTTCACAATTGGTGAACGCATAAAGTGCATCAATGGTTTGATCAGGAGAAACACCGGGCGCCAGATGAATTAAAATTTCAACATTTTCGGCGGTGTTATCATCTATTTTTCTAATCTTAATTTTGCCCTTATCATTTGCTGAAATAATGCTATCAATTAAACTGGTGGTGGTGGTTGAGAACGGAATTTCTGTGATGGCAAGTGTTTTTTTGTCGCGTTGCAAAATTTTTGCCCTAATCCTGACTTTTCCCCCTCTGAGACCATCGTTATATTTTGAAAAATCGCCCATCCCTCCGGTTAAAAAATCGGGATAAAGCTCAAAGTCCTTATCCTGAAGATAGGCAATACAAGCATCGATTAGTTCGATAAAATTATGAGGTAGTATTTTTGATGCTAAACCAACGGCAATACCTTCCACACCCTGAGCAAGTAAGAGCGGAAATTTTACGGGCAAACAATTCGGTTCTTTGTTCCGTCCATCGTATGATAGTTTCCAATTGGTAGTTTTGGGATTAAAAACAACTTCGAGTGCAAATTTTGACAAACGTGCTTCGATATATCGGGGAGCAGCAGCACTGTCGCCGGTTAAAATATTCCCCCAGTTTCCCTGGGCATCAATCAGTAAATCTTTTTGTCCAAGCTGTACCAAAGCATCCCCAATTGAGGCATCACCATGGGGGTGGTATTTCATGGTATGTCCGATGATATTCGCTA
>CALOCL010000014.1:0-10398 GCA_942491855.1 uncultured Bacteroidales bacterium | reverse complement strand
CAATACAGCCACGGCCGATCGACAAAGTGACTAATTTCGTGGCAAATTTTAATGGGTACTTGCCAGTTACCACTTTGTTTAAATTCCAGGGTTAGTGGCAAAACTTTTCCAGGTACCACTTCCAAAATCCGGTACGCTTCTTATACCGTATTTTTCGTTTTCGCCGCAAATTTTCCAGCCACTGGCGGGTTTTTTCCGTTAAACATGAGGTCAGTTTGCAAACAAGTTCCTGAGATCAGAAAGTTGCCAAAATTTTTTTCATGTGATTTGGTTCTTTGATAGCACCGACATTTCAAATATCAAATCAAATGTCAGGAATTCAAGTAAGAAAGATGAATTCTTAATTTGAAAATGTAAATCTAGAATTAGAAAATTGGTGGAATTCCATATCTCATTCAATGGCTCCACAGCTAGCAAAGGTATAAATCGATCACGAATGTCCACTGAATATCAACATTTAGATTGTCAATTGTAGTCTCAATTGAATCTTCAATAGAATTTTAATAGAATGTCGAATGTAATTTTATAACTGATGAAACTGTTTGAAATGAAAGCATTAAATTATACAAATTATCATCTCTGGTTTACTTAATGTATTTGCAATGAAGGTGTTACTGAACTCTTTGAGCAGGGATTTGTTGACTAGAATTTTGCCAAAAGACTTTTTTTCGGATGGCCAATACCGAAACTGTTTTAAAATACGTTGAATTTTTTAAATATCTGTTTTCATCTCAAATGGTTCTCAGATTGATGTTATTGTTTTCGCATTTTAGTTATTTATGTGATTAAAGATGGCTTTTCTTTACCTGTCAGACACTTATTTGAAGATGTTAACAATTGCCTATCGAAGGAAATTATTTATTACCTGACTGAACTGGAAAGACTCATTGCCATACCCATGAAATATAGGTAAACGGACTCACTGATTAATTTTTGTATTCGATTCTCACCTTTGTAGAAGAAAGAGAGCTATAGCTGTGCCTGTGGTTAAAGGTTGGTTTGTCCAATAAAGAATATTATTTACGTTTAAATGAACTTTTAGAAATGAATTAAATTTGATTTGCCAATGCTTCTGATGGATGAAAGCTGTTTCCGTTGATCAGAAAAATATGACATGAGCTATGAACAAAGACATTCTAATGATGGTTTCACGAATATATTGATGAGACTAAAGGAGAAAGTCAAAGAGTAAGGGTTAATGTTTGCAAAATTTTTATGGAGCAGGCAAAAGTTCTGGAATAGAAATTGCCATTTGGCAAAATTTGAAATGTGCAAAATGGACCATCACGAAGAAATCAGAAAAGCCATTATTGAAAAACTTGGAAGGGGTTGCACCATTTATTCCGGTAAAAGGGGCCATGCCTTAAAGGAAACTGAAATTGTTTATACTTTGATAACAAGGCTTGAATTAGCAAAACTTCACACGGAGATTGACAAAATTGACAAAGATGCATTTGTGGTGATGCACAGCATAAAAGATGCAAGAGGAGGCATGATCAAGAAAAGGCCACTGAAGTAAAATGGCAACCTTAAGAACCAAAAGGCACGATCAATTCTTTTCGCTATCCCAATAAACCTTACGGCCTTCTTTGTACGAAATGGTTCCCATCATGGCTGTAATTCCTTCTTCAAAAGCACAATCGATATTACAACTGGGCATTAACGGTTTACGCAACCGGATGGCATCCAGCCACTCCCGGATATGAAGGTGTGTAGTGTCAACCTGCTTCCCGTTCCGATAGGTGTAAAGCAATCCCCTTCCCGCAAAATATTTTTCGGTGGGTGAGCTGATGGCATCCAGCTTATCGCTTCCGGGTGAATAACTAAAGATGGGTTTATCCGGATCGATCAGGCCTTGTTCAATTTTGTCTTTGTATTTTGTTGAATCACAGTATCGGCATTCCTCCTTTTATACCTCTTATAGCGACAAATCTCTTTCCCCTAATAATCACACCCTGCTATCCCTAGAATCTCACTCAACCATGGTAAGCACATCTGGCACCGTGCGACCATCCTTAAAATAATAAACGCCACCCGAGGCCATAGCTGAGCTCGGAATGCCCAAGTTCAAAATCTGGTTCATGGCATCGTAATCGTGTGTAAAAAGGTCGCCGCTTAAACCCGTACTGTAATCCCACCAGCATCTCCAGCGAAAAAATCGTTCAGCACTGAAATCGTGCCAGGGAGCCGGACCAATAAACTGTTTCCAATCGATGGTGCGTTCATTGGCATCGGGATGAATGGGATAAACCCAAGCTCCATTGGCTGAGTTTCGGTTGGTACAAACCTCAATCAACGAAATTTTCCCTAAAGCTCCTTTTTCGATAATTTTCTTAGCCACATTATAACTTTCAATCTGGCGATTTTGATGTCCCAATTGGAAAACAACATCCTTAGTTTTCACTGCATCACGAATGGCGTAATTCTCTTCTAAAGTCCAAGAAAATGGTTTTTCACAGTAAATGTGTTTGCCATTTCTAGCAGCTTCGATAGCGATGCTGGCATGCAAATGATCAGGTGTCCCAATAATTACAGCATCCACATCAGTGGCTTTTAGCAAGGCTGAATAATTAAGATATCTTTTGGGGCTATTCCCTTGTTTTCCTTTTGTACCTTGGCGGAAAATATTTGCGCCAGCTTTAATTCCATTTTCGGCATTTACCTCAAACACATCGCAAATGGCAGTTATTTCTATTCCAAGTTTTGCCTGCTCCATAAAATTTTGCAAACGTCTTTCCCAACCCTTACTTTCTTTGGCTTTCTCCTGTATCTCATCAATATATTCGGGGGTAGCGAAACCCATCGATCGAAGAATATATTTTGTTCTGCTTCCGTAACCAATCACCCCAATTCGTATTTTCTGATCAACAGGTACTTCATCCGTAGAAGCATTACTTAAATCAAAATTTAATTCTTCTAAAAGGTTCTCGTTTAAAGCATCGTAATATTTGTTCTTTTGGTAAATGCCATAAGCCAATGCCCCAACCACAGGCACAGCTGCCAAACTCTTTAAAACATCTCTTCTATTTATTTTTCGGGGCCTAGTATCTTCCATTTTTATGAGGATGATTTTTTAAAAAAGATTAATCGGTCCAGTCCGATTCTATGACTGCATGGGAACAGCAACAAAACAATGAGTGCTGCCAGTTCGATCAGATTTTTGTTTACCAATAAATAATTTCCTTCGGATGGTAAGAGGTATTCAGCGCCAATGAATGGTGGATGCGACAGGTAAAAAAAAGCCAACATAACAATGCCTCCAATAGCTGCCCATCTGGAAAACAAACCCAACATCAATCCAAGACCGACGAGGATCAATCCCCAGATATTTAAAAAATTCAACGTATTTAAAACAGTTTCGGTATTGGCCATCCAGTAAAAAAAATCTTTGGCAAAACCTTGCGAGTCAAGCAAAAATCCCTGCGCACTCCAAAAGGGTTTCATTAACTTTACAAGCCCTTCATACAAAAAATGCCAACCGATAAGAACACGTAAACCCACTAAGGCAGCAAGTTGATAATTTGTATAATTTAATGCTTTCATTCAAACAGTTTCATTGGATTTGTAAATTTAGAATTTTAGGCGATACAAACAAAGATGCATTGAAGTTGATTGAGGTTCTGTTGACAATCAATGGTTATTCGATGGACATTCAGAAGTTATTCAGTGGACATTCGGTAGTCATTCGATTGTATACCTTTGCTAGAAACTGACTTTAACAATGGAGCCATTGAACAATGAAACAATGGAATTCCACCAATTTCCTAATTCACAAATTTACAAATCATCAAATTTTCAAATTAAATTCATATCTTTCTTACTTGAATTCCTAGCATTTGATTTGATATTTGAATGTCGGTTAACATCAATTAAAGAACCAATCCCATGAAAAAAATTTTAATAACCCTTGGCTTTCTGATCTCAGGAACTGTTTTTGCACAAACGACCTCCTTGTTTAACGGAAAAAACCTGGATGGCTGGAAAATTTACGGCACCGAAAAATGGTATGTTGAAGACGGCCTGCTGGTATGCGAAAGCGGCGAAGACAAAGAATATGGCTACCTGGGCACCGAAAGAAATTACAAAGATTTTATACTAACCCTGGAATTTAAACAAAACAGCAACGGCAATAGCGGGGTTTTTATCCGGTCGACGGTTGAAGGCACCAAAGTGAGTGGCTGGCAAGTAGAAGTTGCACCATTAGGTTTGCATACGGGTGGTGTTTATGAATCCTACGGCCGTGGCTGGCTGATCAAGCCCGATCCTGAAAAAGAGAAAGTTCTTAAAGAAGGCGAATGGAATCAGATGAAAATAAAAGTGGAGGGTGACAGACTAACTTCATGGCTAAACGGAACCCAGATGGTTGAGCTAAACGATGAAAAAATAGGTGCCGGAGAAGGCGGCATCGTTTTACAAATCCATAGCGGTGGAGATGTAAAAGTGAGTTGGAGGAATATTGAAATTCAAGAATTTTAAGGAATTTAAAAATGAATCAGTCTCAAAAATTATTAGCGATCAAACTTCTTCACTCCTTGATCTGGCTATTTTTTGTTGCTGTAATTTTTTATATTTTATTTTCTGGGATTAGTAACAACATAAATTCTTACACTTGGATTGCCATAGGATTAGTTATTGCTGAAGGAATAGTTCTAATAATTTTTAAGAAATCTTGCCCTTTAACAATCATTGCAAGAAAATATTCTAATTCTAAAAAAGACAATTTTGATATTTTTTTACCAAATTGGCTGGCACGGCACAATAAAATTATTTTTACTACAATTTATGCTATTGCTGTTATTGTTGTTTTAATAAGAGTTGGTGTTAAAAGCTTTTAATGAAATTTAAACTAGTAGCATCAGAAGAAAACAAATGTTCGAAACCATCCAACCCAACGGCATCCTAAAAAACCACATCAAAAATTATGTTGTGGTTGAAACCGGCAGTGCCATGGATTTTATGCCCGAAAACCGGGTGTTTCCCTGTGGGCTGGTGAGTTTGGTTTTTCATTACGGATCGCCTTCCAAATTCAAACATAAAAATGAAAAGGCTTACGTTGAGCCAAGTTTTGTGATTTGCGGTCAGCAGCAATCGTATTACGATTTGGCTTTGGCAGGTAAAACAGGCATGGTACTCGTTTTTTTTAAACCGCAGGGGGTGCAGTCATTTTTTAAGCTGCCCATGAGCGAACTCAGCAACCAGAACCTGGCTTTGCAAGATTTACTAAAAGACGAAGCCTCCGAACTTGAAGAAAAACTATTCAAATCGAAAAACAATACGGAAAGGATTGCACTGCTGGAAGCTTTCTTATTAAAACGACTGGAACACAAAAAAGATTTTGACCGCATCAGCCATGCCATCCGTTTAATCGAACAATCGAAAGGGCAGGTCAGGACCCGCCAACTGGCATCAGAAGTTTGTTTGGGCATCAAGCAATTTGAACGGATATTTTCACAACAAGTGGGCCTAAACCCCAAAAAGTTTTCAGGCATCATCCGCTTTCAAAATGTGGTACAAACAAAACAGAAATTTAAAAGTATGGGTATGTACCAGCTGGCCATAGAGCATGGTTATTTCGACCAGTCGCATTTCATCCACGATTTTAAAAGCCTTACCGGGCTTACGCCTGCCGCATTTTTTAAGGCCAAAATATAAAGTCCATTTTTTACAATTTTCTTACATCAAAAATCAATAGTTTCGTAAAAATGATGAGCCATGAATAAATTCGAAAACAAGTTTAAAGAGATCAGAAAATTTTGTGAGGCCAACACCAATACCGACAACATTGAAAAATACAGCCGCTATTTTACTGAAGGTTGGGATGCTTATGGCCTGGGCATGAAAGTATTCATGCCACAACTCGACAAGTGGCTGGAGGCCTGGAACGATGAAATGAGCATGCAGGACTATTTGGAACTGGGTGACCTGTTAATTTCAACCGGAAAATACGAGGAGGCCAGTTATGCCATTTCTTTTGTGCATTCAAATCCTGATGAACTAAAGCCGGAAATGTTTGAACATTTTGGGAACTGGCTGGAAAAGCATGTGGTTAACTGGGGGCATACCGATGTGATGTCGGGTAAAATCCTCGCTCATTTTTTCATCCATCACTTACTCGAAATTGAAGCTTTTAATAACTGGGTAAATTCACCTGGCAAATGGAAAAGACGGGCTGTTCCGGTTACCCTGGTTGAACTAGTAAAAACAGTAATCGAACTAGAACGAATTTTTAAAGTGATTGAACCATTGATGATGGATGAAGAGAAAAAAGTACAACAGGGACTGGGCTGGCTTTTAAGGGAGTGCTGGAAAAAAGAACCAAAAAAGATCGAAACTTTTTTACTTAAACACAAAGAAACCTGTGGTCGAACCATCATCCAATACGCCACCGAAAAAATGAGCAAAGAAGAACGGCTCAGGTTCAGGAGGACAAAGAAGAAGTGAGATGTTAGATTTTAGACTTTAGAAATTAGAAATTAGAAAAAAATGGAAGAAATTAACTTGAAACTGGTTTCGTATTGTGGGTTTTACTGTGGTGCCTGCCCTGTTTTTTTAAAAGGAAAATGCGAAGGTTGTAAAGGCGAAAGCCCTAAATGTGCCTTAGGTTACAAAGCCTGCAAAGTAAGGCCCTGTTGCATGGAGAATGGCAATTCCACCTGCGTCGAATGTAACATGTTCGACAGCGTTAAAGACTGTAAAAAATACAACCCTTTTGCAATCAGACTGGGCCAGTTTCTGATGCGATCCAGCCGGAGAAAAGGGATTGAATTGATTAAAGAAAAAGGTGAAGCTGCATTTGTAGAATACATGGCCGATAAAAACTGGGTAACCAATAAACTTGGGAAAAACAGCAACTGATTTGACAATTGTTTGTAACGATTTCCTAAATTTAAGCCTGAAAATTTTTAGCCAATGAAAGTGATAGAAGTAACTGCCGACAATGTTTCGGAACATGGCCTTTTTTGCATCAAGAATAAAAAAGCACCCGGCTACAATGAAAAAATGAGCTGGTTTAAAGCCAAGGTAAATCAAGGCATAAAACTAAAAATTGCCGTTGACAAAGCAGGCAAGCAACACGCCTTTATCGAATACCTTCCTTCCGAACTTGCATGGCGCCCCGTACATGCCCATAACTTTATGTTTATTCAATGCATCATGGTTTTCAGTAAGGATCAAAGAGAAAAAGGATTGGCTTCATTGCTCATTAAACACTGTGAAGAAGAAGCCAGGAAAAATGGGATGTCAGGAATTTGTACCATGACCAGCAAAGGTACATGGATGGCCGATAAATCGCTTTTTGAAAAAAACAATTTTGAGATTGTCGATCAAAATGGCCGTTTTGAATTAATGACAAAACGATTTGATGACAAAGCTGAAATGCCTAAATTCAATGATTGGGAAAAACAACAAATCAAGTACAAAGGCTGGAACCTGGTTTATGCAGATCAATGCCCCTGGCACGAAAAATCAGTTTCGGATTTGTTGAAGAGTGCCAAGGCTCACGGTATCGATTTAAAGATTACGAAACTGGAAAAACCAGAAGATGCCCAAAATGCTCCTTCGGGTTTTGGAACCTTTGCTTTGATTAAAGATGGCAAACTGATTGAAGATCACTATTTGAGCCGAACCCGCTTCGAAAATATTTTAAAGCAGGAAGGCAAATAAGTTGCTTTAAATTGCCTTGATCATTTCAAATTGCTTACCCGATATTTGCAGGTTTACACTTTTTAAGAAGTGGAGCATGCTTAATTCAGAACTATCCGTATTGACTACTTTTAAGGTAGCAATGGGGATAACTTCGATAAGTTGACGAAGCAGTGCAGTTGCAATACCCTTTCTTCTAAAAGCTTTTTTAACTGCCAGTTGGGTAATATCACCCGAATCAAATTCGGTAATGCCATAACCTACCAACTCATTCTTAAGGTAAGCTCCAAAAGCCAGAAAGCTCTGCGGTGTTCTGTTGATAGAATCCATTGAGTTTTGCCAGGATGGTTTAAAATCCCAAAAAGGCTCGATTTCCTTAAGTCTGGGAACCTCAATTTTTCGGATTTCGAGCCCCGGAACCGGTTTCGGATTTATCTTCAAGTTTTCAATTCCGGTGGTAAAGTAATCGAACTCTCGTGTTACCTCAAACCCGACCCCTTTGTATAAATTCACCGCTTTATCGTTATGCTGAAGTACTTCCAGCAAGTATTGCGTTACACCTGCTTCTTTTAAAACGGGCACCGTTTCATTAAAAACTTTTCGGGCCAGACCCTGTCCACGGTATTCTTTTACTGTTGCAGTACCGGTATCGTAAGCAGTTAGTTTTCCATTCCACTGATCAATACCGTTCAAGGTAAAACTCACGATCTTACCATCCACAAAAGCGCCCATAGATAACGCTTGTTTTAGTCCTCTGCGGCTTAGCATTTGCCTTAATTGTTCAATCGACATGGGTGGCAATCCATAATCGATAAATGCCCTGGTAAAGGCTTTGTGGATTTCTGTAAACGGAATCCCTTCTAACGATTTTATTTCCATTGTTTTTATTTTAAAGCGTTCATGCAAATATTTAACAACAATTCTATTTCTTCTTCTTTACTAATTTTATTTTCAGGCTGTTTGTAATATCCCTTGTTTTTGTAATCGATGTATTTTATTGGGATGGTGAAGATGGTGGTTGACACATCTATTTCCCTGATTTTTGAAGAAAACTCCCTCGTGCTTTTCCCAAGAGCCAACACTTTGCTCATTATTTCATCAATGGCTTTTGCCCTTGATGCGGGATATTCAAATTCAAAATCGTGGATGAGTGCATCGGCAAACCTGATGGCTATTGGGTCTCCCTCATGTAGTTCAAATAAAAACTTGATCACCTCATAAGCAAGCTCTCTGGCATTTGTTTGGGTTTTCAACAATTCAAAAACAAAATCGTGAAATTCTTTAAGCTGGCTCTCAAAAATGTGGGTCACCAGATCGACCTTATTTTTATAGTGACGGTAAAGGTAACCATCCGAGACTTTGGCCCGCTTGGCAATTTCTGAGATGGAAGCCCCATGATAGCCTTTTTCAACAATCAGCTTCTTTGCTTCCAGTTTTACTCTTTCAATTTTATCGGTGTCAACAATTCTCATTGATTAAAATTTTAATTAAATGAACACTCATTCATTTTACAAATGAACAACTCTTTTATTTAAAATCAAAAAAATATTAACTCTTTGTCGGATTGTTATGGTTTTTATTAATTGGGTTTCTTTGTTCAATTATCGATGGTGGAAAAGACTTGAATCACACTTAAAATTGATATCCACTTAAATCATTAATTAAAACGCTTGTATCTTCAGGCAAATTTCACCAATTTTGAGCAAATTATAATTGAAGAAGGATTGGTTATGAACTTCCCTAAATACGGATTTATATTTATCGGGCTAATTTTACTGGCTTCGTGCAATTCAGATGAGGTTTGTACTGAGAATATCGACACAAAAGCGAATATGAATTTTGTAAACCTAACTATTGATGGTGAAACGATCACAGAGAATGAGTTAAGCTTAAACAATCTGATCGTTTTTCCGATAGAAAGAAACAATGATTCTCTGTATAATTACCAAAATGAGGTACTTAAAATATCCTTGCCTTTAAATCCGAATACAACATTTACAAGCTTTGCAATTCAGGCTGATGGAACACAAGACACCATCTATCTTCATTATCAATCGGACATGCATTACGTTTCCTTAATTTGTGGATTTATCTGGTTTTTTAATTTAGCTGAAGTGACACACACCACACACGCCATTGATTCTTTAATTGTTATGGATAGTTTAATTGATTTGAATGAAAGAATTAACTATAAAATATATTATCGCTAGTATTTTTGTTTTCTGCATTGTTACTGTAAATGCGCAACAAGATACTGAAAGCAAGCTGAACTCCCATCAAAAGGCACTGCGTTTTGGTGTAGATCTCTTTTCAGTTGTTAGTTCGGCCATCAATCCGGATGAATCCGTATTTAATTTTCATTCCGATTTTCATTTTAGTCCTAATATTTATTTTACTGCGGATGGTGGCTTCCAGAATATCTTAAAGGATGAGAAATACTTAGATTACAAATCAGATGGGATTTATTTAAGTATGGGTGCAGACAAAAATGTACTGAAAGCAAGGACCGAAAACGATTTAGACATCGTTTACATTGGGGTGAAATACGGTATGGCAATTTATCAACATTCGGCAGACAGCATTTTTACCGACAATTATTGGGATGAAGGCTACGCCTCATTTGAAACAGAAAAACTAACTACTCAATGGGTGGAGTTTGCCGTAGGGATGAAATCAAATTTATTTTTTGCAAAAAACTTCTTTGTTGGATGGGCACTAAAGTATCGCATTAAAACAGTCGCAGAAAAGGATCCCCAA
>CALOCL010000013.1:0-38948 GCA_942491855.1 uncultured Bacteroidales bacterium | reverse complement strand
ATGTTTGCACGTCATGTTGTTGGTGCCGCGACTCGTCGTCAGACGCAGAAAGTCGCGTTTGAGCTCGTGTCATGGCGTCGCATGGCCAGAGATTCATAATCATATCATATTCATGTCTGAATACCACGTCACCCTACAATACGTCTCCAATTTTCCTGCTTCATCAGTCTGAGTTCAGAGTCTTCGCGTCCACACAAAACCTCATGCCAACTTAACCATGAGAATCCTCGGGCCGCTTCTTCTTGTATCCTCCCGCTCTGCGCTCTTCTTCATTTACACAAACATCCCAAACAGTCACAGTGTCTAGAGTTGCACGAAGAATGACATCGACAGAACCAACCACCGCAACGGATTCGACTGTGATTCTCGGCCCGCCTCTTCCGGACGTGGCGCCAACCGCCAAGCGGCTGTTTCTCGTCAGGCATGGAGAAGTGATTAACCCTGGAGGCGATCGACCTGTCTATTACGGAGCCATGGATGTATCACTCAGTCCTCTTGGCGAGGAAGAGGCCAGAGCTGCTGCTCAATACTTGCAGCAATATGAACTGCAGCATGTTTGTGCGAGTCCTCTGAAGCGAGCCATTTTTGGAGCAAAGCAAGTGCTGGAAATGCAAGGAAAAGACAGCGATCTCATTATATTGGAGGGTTTCACTGAGTTGGATCGTGGGGCATGGTGCGGGAAGACCAAAAAGGAGATTGGCGCCGAGAATTTGGCACGTTTTGATGCATGCGACGAAAACGTCACTCCGGAGGGAGGTGAATCATATCCGTTTCTGAAGAGACGCGTCCTGAAAGCCAGAGATGAGATTTTAGAAAGGACAAGTCCTGGTCATGCCAGTGCGATTGTCTCCCACTTGCAAGTGACTCGCTCACTAGTCAGCGATGCGCTTGGGATTCCGACGAATGAAATGTCGACGCTCAAAGTTGCCACTGCAAGCGTCACGTGCATTGATTACGACCAGGAAACGGGGACACAGACTGTTCACTACCAAAGCTTCAAACCTGATGTGGGCCTTGCAAAAGCAAACGATGGCGTGTACAACTAACACCGTACATAAGAGTGCACATAAACATACTTCTTGCTCTATCCCTTCCATTCTAGCTAGTATCCAACGGTATGCAGGCATTCCATAAAGACATTCACGTCAACACCGCCGCCACCAGAGGCTTGAATTGCCATTTCAGCAACCATGAGTAGTTGCTTGATGCCAATAGGCTTGGTAATGGCACGGGCAATGCCTCTCGCATCTTGTTCGCTCATGTGTCCAGCCATGCACAAGACTTCAGTAATCTGAGCCGGTTCTTCCAGCAACGGAACAGACTGATGAACTGAAAAGGCTTGAATCAAGCCCAAGTCTTCCAAAAGATGCGGACAGCTAGTGGTGCCAATGACCAAGAGACGACGACCTTCATCCGGTGGAACTTTCTTGAGCAATACCAACAGCGTCTGAAGGACAGTATTGGAAAAGCGTGGTCCAATGGGGACATACTCAATGATGCGTCTGTATAAGTGGAGGCAAAACAAAAGGGGGTAAGAGAGGAGGAGAGGTTAGCGATCACTGGCGTCGTTCGTAACAAAACTTGACGACACACTTTGCTCTCGTTTTACGTACTCGATATCGTCAATGACAATGAGGGACAATGGTGACTTGTACGAGTCCAAAAATTCCTTGTGAATGGCTTGGCACTTGGATGATTCAGAGTATCCAATCATTTCGTCAGCTGAAATCATACGAACAAAGGGGAATCCAGAATCGACGGCAACCTTGGCAGCAACGGCCGTCTTTCCCGAGTGAACGGGACCTTGCAGCAAGACACTCATAAGTGGCGTTTTGGTAGACGTGCGAACTGTTTACGATTGGAGAAGAGTGATGGATGAGTACAAAGTCGTATCGCACACCCCTCATCAAAACACGCAGTGCCTTTCATCATACAGTACGTACCTTGTTCCACAAGACGTTCCATCGTTCCCATGAGGAAATCAAAAGAGTCGCCGTACGGAACAAAACCATTGCGGTAGTACGCCTTGAGCTCTTGACTCTTGGCACCAAACTTGGGTTCAATGTCACTGAGAGCGCGTTCAAAATCGGCATAATCGATAATGAGACTGTTCAGGTCCGGCCCCTTGGACAAGTCCTTCACGTCCACGCAACGAGTAAGAGCATACGACGAAGCAGCCTTGACAAGACCTTCAATTTCAGCACCCGAAAAGTTCTTGGTCAGTTCCGCAATATGCGGAAGCTTGTCGACGGCTTCTTGCGTCATTTTCTTGGACTTGCGCATGTTGGCAGTATGAATATTGAGGATCTGCATGCGTCCATCAAGATCCGGCAATCCAATCTCGACGTGAACTTCCAAACGTCCCGGACGCAAGAGAGCATCGTCGATCATGTCTCGTCTATTCGTCATCCCGATCAACAAGATATTGTTGAGAGAGTCGACACCATCAATCTTGGAAAGCAATTGATTGACGACAGAATCAGAGACGCCCGTTCCATCTCGAACAGTACCACGTTGTTTGCAAATGGCATCCATTTCGTCCATAATGACAATGTGCAACATACTTTGATCACCTGCTTCAAGTTGTTCCTTTTCAGCATCCGCAAAGAGCTCTCGAATCTTTTCTTCACTGCCACCAACAAACTTGTTTAGAATCTCAGGCCCATTGACAATCTTGGGGTCTCGTGCATTCAAGGCTTTTCCAATCTGACGTGCAATGAGAGTTTTTCCACATCCAGGTGGACCGTATAGCAGCATACCACGGACATGTGACAAGCCAAGTTCTTGAAGTACTCTCGGAGGCAAGACACGACTGGCAAAGGCACGACGAAAGATTGTATTGAATTCAGAACCCAATCCACCAATACCAAGCTTTTCAAAGTCAAAATCACTTAAAAAGAGATTGGTGGCAGCACCACCACCTTCCACATGATCTCCGACAAGTGCAATACCCGATTGACCATCGGCACGACTAAAGGTAATTTGCGTAGCTTGAATGAGACGTCCCATGTTTTCATACTTGGCGGGAGGTTCTGCTTCGCCATTGGTAATATCCATGACACCGGCAGCCTTGACGGCAAGCTGAAGTTTGGTCCCTTCAAAGTCCATGGCCAAGTTTCGACCCACTTCAAAGGGTTGATCTTCATAGATCGTAAGAACATCACTGACCAAGTGATTGGTATCAAACTCTTTTGGTTTTCCCTTGTGAGGACCACTCTTTTTTGCCAAAGTGTCTACCGAGAATTCAATAGTAGCAAGAGTAAAGTTGGACGGTGGACGAAAGTACTTGACAGGGACTGGAGTGTTGAGACTGAGCTGTAAATCACGTCGATGCAAACCGTTGAGAGCAATCTCTCCGTCGGGAACTTGAGGATGGGCTTCCAGCATGTACGGATGATTTCCAACTCTCACAAGAGGATGCTTCTTATCAGGACGAATGCCCAGTTCGTTAAGTGTGTTGGGAGACACATAGACCTTGTTGGTAAAGGCAAGACGATTGTTGGGGAGGTTCCCAACATTGAGCTTGAGGGTGGATCGTTCTCGTGGACAGTGGCGTCACCACGGGGGGCGAGGGGGCAATGCCCCCCTGTTTTTCGACCAAAACTGCCCCCGGAGCTCGTAGAGCTCGTACCTCGTAGATCATGGTTGAAAAAGCGAATAGGAAAATGGCAATTACCAAAAGGTAAGGGAACCATGTGAAAACGGTTCCAAATGCCTGAGAAGTTAATTGAGCCCCTTCCAGGCCTTGTGGATTGGTATACTGACCTGTGAAAATAATTACCAATGCAGTCATGGTACAAATCACAACCGTATCAACAAATGGTTCGAGTAAAGCAACATAGCCTTCAGAAATTGGCTCATCCGTTTTTACAGCTGAGTGAGCAATGGCAGCTGATCCAACACCGGCCTCATTTGAGAATGCGGCTCTTTGGAATCCGACAACTAAAACACCGATAATTCCACCCTTTAAAGCATCGGGTGAAAATGCACCGTTTATGATTAAGCCAAAAGCACTGCCGGTTTTGTCGATATTCATAAAAATAATGATGAGGGCAGTTCCAACATAAAGCAGAGCCATAATGGGGACAATTTTATCCGTAACACGGGCGATGCTTTTAATTCCACCAATAATCACAATTCCAACTAAAACTGCCAGTATGATTCCGAAATAAGCTCCGTATCCTGAAATGCTTGGTGCCATAAGTGAAAGTTGCGAGAATGCCTGATTGGCCTGAAACATATTACCACCACCAAATGCTCCTCCGATAACGAGTACTGCAAAAATGAAAGATAAAACCAATCCAAGTCCTTTCATGTTTCTTTTCTTCAATCCTTGACTTAAGTAATACATTGGTCCTCCAGAAACAACGCCGTCTTCATCGATTTTTCGATATTTTACACCTAAGGTACACTCAACAAATTTTGACGACATACCCAGCAAACCGGCGATGATCATCCATAAAGTGGCGCCGGGTCCGCCAACAGTAATGGCGATGGCCACACCGGCAATGTTACCTAGTCCGACGGTTGCAGAAAGTGCAGTTGTTAAAGCCTGAAAATGAGTAACCTCTCCCGGGTTATCCGGATTGTCATATCTTCCTCTTAAAATATCAACAGAATGTTTAATACCCCTGATATTTATAAAACGCATAAAAATGGTGAAGAAAATCGCACCAATGATGAGCCATAAAACAATGAAAGGAATTGGTGAACTCTTCTCTGTGCCATTTTCATCAAGCATGGCATTTCCTTGTTCATCTCGAATAACCGGATCGTGAACTCCAATGGCTGATAAGGGAGCCCAGTTTAATACGGTTCCCATGGCGTTAACAATTGGAACGAAGGCATCATTAATTTTTTCACTCAAAGTTCGTTCATCCTCTGCTTCATCAGTTGAGGTTTTTAAATCTTCGGTAACCATAGCCTGTTTTATGGTGTCTTTTGCGGCTTGATCTGTTTGTGAAAATAAGTTAATTGAAATGGATAAGCTTAATCCTAATAAAATGATCAGTTTGAAATTCTTCATGCAGGCTAGTGTTTGTTTTATGTTAAAAATCAGGCTTAAAAGTAGTATGTTTCGAGAACAATTGCCTGATTGTTTATTCAATGAGAGCAAATTTGCTAAAAATATCTTTAACCAACAAAGTATTGGATTAGATAATGTTGTGATAATTTAATTTATAATCAAATAAAATAAGGCATTAGATGAGAGGAATTTATTTGTATTTTTATCAAGTATCGTTCTGTTTGATATCCTGAACAAACTTTTGCTTACGAAAAGGAATTGGCTAAACTATGACTGAACTATTGACCATTTCATTCGATTTTGATTTTTATCCCTTACTCATCATTGCACTGATCGCATGGGCGATTCCAATGCTCATGTCGATTTTTAGAATAAGCAAAATACCTCCGGTAATAATCGAAATTCTTGCAGGATACTTTATCGGCAAATGGCTGCTTGGAGTTTTTCCTTCAGAATCTGCCGTTATTCTCGATTATTTGGCTTTAACCGGTTTTGTGTTTTTGATGTTTTTAGGAGGCTTGGAGATTGATATGGATCAAATCATTGCATCCTTCCCACGCAGGAAAATTACCTATTCGAAATACATAAAAAATCCTTTACTGGTTGGTTTGGTTTACTTTATCATCACCATCTCAATTTCGTATGGGGCAGCTCTCTTGTTATCTAATTTAGTCGAGATAAGGAATGTTTGGTATTTTTCTTTAATTATGGTTACTACCTCAGTGGGCATTATTCTGCCAGTGTTAAAAGGCCGGGCAGAGGTTAATACCAAATTCGGGCAAATGATTATTTTAGCAGCTGCCATCGCTGATATTTTTAGCATAGTACTTTTTACAATTACTGCCTTTGTCATCAAAAATGGTTTCCAACCCGAACTGGCTTATTTGCTGTTATTGCTTGTTTTGTTTTATTTGCTCTACGCTACAGGAAAAGGGTTTTCAAAAATAAACATCTTTAAAAAAATCTCTTATCAGCTGTCTCATGCTGCTTCCCAGATTAAAATCAGAGGAACCATACTTATCATTTTAGTATTTGTCGTGTTAGCACAGTACATCGGTAAAGAAGTAATTTTGCTTGGGGCTTTTTTGGGTGGTTTGTTGTTGTCGCTTTTTATGCACAAAGATCGGTCGATGTTGTTGGTAAAGCTGGATGGCTTTGGATACGGCTTTTTTATTCCTGTATTTTTTATCATGGTTGGGGTACATTTTGACCCAACAGCTTTAGGTGATCTGGATAATTCATTGTATCTATTTCTGGCGATTTTATTAGTGACTTTGTTTGCGATTAAAGTAATTCCCTCCTTCTTATGGATTCGTTTGTTCGGTTTCAAAAAAGCTATTTCTGGTGGATTTCTAATGTCATCGCGTTTAAGCTTGATCATTGCGGCGGCAGCCATTGGGGTTGAACTGGGAGTGATTTCACCAGCAACCAACTCAAGTTTTTTACTGATGGCTATCCTGACTTGTGTTATTTCTCCTATTGTTTACAATTTCCTGAATCCCAAAAGTATTCATCAAAGCGAGAAATCAATCATTGTTGGAGGAACCAGTACGGGAGTACTTTTATCCCGACGGCTTCATTTACACAACAAAACGTCAGTTATCATTGAAAGTAATCTTGTTAGATACGAAGACATTAAGGCAAAAGGCTTGGCCATCGTTTTTGGCGATGGAATGGATCCTGAGGTTTACAAAAAAGTTGGACTGAATCCATCAAACCATATCGTGGTTTTAACTGGAGATGATCAAAAGAACATTAAGATTTGCGAAATGCTTCGTAAAGAATTTATGCACGAAAAAATAATTTCTAAAGCAGGCACTCGTGCGATTGAGCAAACATTAAAAAGCCTTGATGTGGATACCTTTGATGCTACACGGATTTTAGCAAACTCCATCGAAAATCTCATTATTCGCCCAACAACTTATCAGGCCTTAATTGAATCGTACGAAGATTTTCATATTGAAGAAATCGAAATTCACAATCCTCATGTTGATGGATTACAAATTAAAGAGATTCCCTTCCATGGTGACGGTACCATCATGATGGTGAAAAGAGGTAGGAATATGTACATTCCACATGGAGAAACTTACCTTAGAATTGGCGATATTGTTAATATTTTTGGCACCAATCCTGCCATTGAAAGTTTTCAGGAAAAATTAGGTTAAGCCTGCTTTTCTTTCATACTGTGAAAAATACCCCGCATTTGTTCAACTTGTGCCTTAGTGCCCAGTACAAATAATTTGGAGTTGGGCGTAATTTTAGTTTGAGGTTCGGGATTTAAAATAAATTCGCCTTCGGGGGTTTTAAAACCAATGATATTTGCTCCGGTTTTCTGACGGACTCCAATCTCAAAAATGGTTTTGTTGATAGCGTCTTTGGGTAATTCGTTGCAGCTAATTTCCTCCAGATTGGTAGGGTCGGTGCCATGTACCGAAAGGTGTTCAAGAAATTCCATCACATCCGGTCGGGCAACTAAAGTTGCCATGTGTGCACCCCCAATTCGTTCTGGCATCACGATATTATCGGCTCCAGCTAGCTTTAATTTTTTCTCAGAACTTTCATTCGAAGCACGACTGATAATGGTTATTTTCGGATTAAGTGATCGGGCGGTTAAACTTACAAATAAATTATCGGCATCATTTGGCAGGGTTGTGATGATCGATCGGGCAGTTTTAATCCCGGCTTCAATGAGAATTTCATCATTTGTAGCATCCCCTTCAAGCATCTTAAAACCAGCATCGGCAGTTTCTAATATTTGTTCATGACTCGAATCAATTACAATAAAATCATTTTTATGAGCGATTAATTCCTTTACGGCTTGTTGCCCATTTCTTCCATATCCACAAATGATAACATGATTTTCCATTTTTTTACGTCTTGATTTATTCTTATAACCTCTAATCAAATAACTAATATGCCCTTCGAAAAAGTGATTGGTAATGATAGAAACCACGTAGGTTAATACAGCTAAACTAAATAAAATTAGGGTGGCGGTGAAAATTTTACCTCCGGCCGACAACTCATGTACCTCGCCATAACCAACTGTTGAAATGGTAATGATGGTCATGTAAAATGATTCGAGGAAGGTGAAGCTTTCAATTAGCATGAAGCCTGCCGTTCCGAACGACATGAGCAATACTAGCAATAAAAATGCATAGACGAGCTTAGTTTTGTTTCTGCGAATTCCCATTGGTTAAAACTCTTTTAACAAATATAGGGAAGTTTGTGAGAAGAACTGAGCCAATATCAGCTAAAAATATTTGCAAGGTTAAATGGCAGAAAATACCTGCTGAAAATAAATCAATTACATTTTAGATAAGCTTAAATCCTAATTCTTTGTCATGTTTTGTGATATACTTTCTCTGTAATTTCTTGCTGTTTCCAGGTCTTTGTTAAGATGGGTTTTTACTTCAGCAAGGTCAACAAGTGCTTTATTAATTGACTGATGAAGTTTGATTTTTAGCTGATCCAAAGAAGGGGTGTCATTTACTTGACTAAGGATTTTTAAGGATGATTCAAAAACTTCCTGAGTTTGCTGCAACATTTGTGTGATTGCCATCTCACCTTTAAAGGGCTGAAAATATTTGTTTTTATAACCGATGAACTCATTTAGCAATGCGATTCCGTTGTTGTAATCAGTAAGTGCCGAATAGTATCTGTTTTCATTTAATTTGCGGTGGTGATGAACAATTTTCGATTGTAGATGAACTAAATGATCATGATCTAAGTAATTCGCAATCCCGTTTGCAGCAATGCGATCTCTCGTCGATTCAAGCCGTTCAATTCTCGTTTGAGATTCATGTTTGATAATCGAATCCTGAAAATTAAAAAAAGCAATGTTTTTTAATTTCTTACTCTTTTTGCTATGAAATTGTTGTTTGGAGATTGGGAAATTCGAGAGTTGCCACATGGGATCAAACGGGATATGTGATTTTACAAAAAGTTCGGGGTTAACATTAAAATAACTTGGGTTAAATTTTTTATAAAAATGACCATTTTCTACATAACCTGCTCCCCAGGTTGGATCAGTCAAATGCCATTTTGAGTTGGTAAAGGATGCAATCCAAGCATGTGGATCTCCACTCACGCGTCCGTTCTTTTTAGTGTATCCGGTAACCACTGTGGTTTTTAAACCTACCCTGTCAGCAATACTTTTGTATAACATCACATAATCATGACAAACTCCTTTTCGGGTTTCAAGGATGCCGGCTGGTTTTTCATCCGGGTTTTGTATGATGCTAAAAGCAAACATATTCACAGCGTCGTACTCAATATTATTGGCAATCCAATAAAAAATGGCCCTGGATTTTTCATCTTCAGTAGAGAAAACAAAATTAATAAACTCAGCAATTTTTTCTTCTGAATACGTCATTGAATCTGGAATATTGTCCATGAGACGGTCAACCAAAGCGTATGACTTTAAGTTTTTTGAATTTGCAGTAAACAGGATACTTAATAAAAATATGAGTATAAGAAGAGCTTTATTTCTTGGAGGTGTAAGTGTTTTCATTGTAGTAGATTTTAGATTGAAAATTCGAATTAAAATTGACCTTAATTTGGCAGGATTCAGAATTTTTATTCCGGATGTCAATCTTCGATTCCTATACTACTATGAGGATTTAAGAGGGTTTTTCCCTATCTATGCGAATAAAAAATTTTGCTCAATTTTTATTCAACAACTCACAGCCAAATTCGCAATCCAAGCATTTTTTAAAATCGCAGTATTGGGTTTTAAGTTCAATCAGTGCCTGGGTTTGAAGGGCATTTTTGGTTGGCAAATTTAATTCGGCCCAGTTTGTTGTGATGGAATTATTTTCTCCTTTTAGGCTTTCTAAAAAATGCAATGCTTTATTGCTGTGTGCTGTTTTAGCAGTGTAATGACCATAGATAAACATAGTGGGAATAATCCCATTAATGATAACGGATTCCGCAGCTTTCAGACCAAGTTTCTTAATCTTTATTTTCGTTTTTTTATCGAAATGATAATGCTCATTCCAGTATTTGGAAGCAGAAACATTAAATATTTCGAGCAATTCATTGATGTTTTTTAATTCGATAATTTGCGAAAAAGAGGATTCATTTTTGTGTAAGTACATGTGCCAATTGCGCAATTCGGACGGTCGGAAAGTTAGAAGGTCGTAAACGCAGATATTGCCAGATGTGATCAGATATTGGAGTCAATGTGTATTTGTGTTTCTGAAAATCATACTCGGTTTTTAGTTGATTTGGGTAATCATCTTTAAACCTTTTATTCAGCATGCCTGCTTGTCCGAATAACAAAGCTTCGATTTGAATTAATTCCTGTTTGTGTTTGTGAATTAAATTAACTGGTATGCTTTTGCTCAACAGTTCAAATGCCGGGCTGTTTGTTTTGAAACCAAAGCTTTTAAAAAGCTGAATGTGAAAAAGTTGTTCAAAGTCTGATTTGTTTTTTACCAATTCCGAATTTAAGTCCTTAAAGCGTCTCTCTATTCTTTCAATGGCCAAGCGATGTAGAAAATGCAATTTTGTTAATTCATTTACTTGCTCTAATGAATTTTCACAGGCAATCCATCCTTGATTTTGCATAAATCCAAGGTATTTAGCATATCGCTTCAGATCAACTCTACTTTGTAGCTCTAGAACAGCCACTGGTTTAAAGTTTTCATAAGCATCACCCAAATCATCTTCAAACACAACATGAAGAATAACGTTTTCGTACTTACGATCGTGGTGATGATTATGTTTAATCCAGTCGGAAGATTTACCGTGTATTTCGACATGTCCCGCCCATTTTGTATTTCCAATTTTAATCAGTGCATTTGAAAAATCAGGTCCACCATCTGTGTTCTTAATTCCGGGCCTTTTAACCTCAATTTGTTGATTATCGCTACTAATTAAGGGCGTGTTAATTAATTGGAATTTCCATAAATAGGATAAAAATTCCTCTGAAATTTTAATGTTTTTCACCGATAATTATTTTTATTTATCCAATGAGTATTCTTTTTGTTTAATACCAAAATTTAAAAATTGTCGTAATCAGATGAATATAAATACAGAAAGCTTTTAATCATACTTTAGGTAAATGTTTCTAAATGTTAGATTGTCAGGGGTGTACGGATGGGTCAAATCATTTGGAATAAATTACAGGAATTCGTACTTTTGTGCATAATCAATCATGATTAATAACTTGAATGGGTGATTTAAATACTTTATTACTGGGGGTTGAGTATAAGCTAAAGAAGTTGCTTGAACAGTACGAGAGGTGTAAAAAAGAGAATCATTTGTTAAAGAATGAAATTGAAGAATTTAGAAGAATAAATTTAGATAAGAATCAAACAATAGATAAACTTAAAAACGAATTACAAATAGTAAAATTAGCCAAGTCAATTGACTCAGAAGAAGGATCAAGTGATGCTAAGTTGAAAATAAATGAACTGGTGCGGGAAATAGATAAATGCATTGGACTTTTAAATCAGTAAAAATGAGGTTGAATAAACCTGCAAAATGGATGAACTAACAATTTCAGTCACAATTGCTGACAGACCATATAGATTAAACATCAGAAAAGAAGAGGAAGAGGGAATACGGAAAGCAGCGAAAACGATTAACGAGAAAATAAAGCAATATTCGGAGAACTATGCCTTTAACGATAGGCAAGACCTTTTGGCCATGGTATCTCTGGAGTTTGCAAATAGTTCAATTGCCACAGAGGTGAAATTAAAAAACACCGAAGAACATTTTGTGGAAAGATTAGGTCAGATAGACGAAATCTTATCCAATACAATAGATTAAAAGCCAAAACCGTTCTTTGAAAAAAATTAAAATATACCCGCATTATTTCTTCAATGTTTGTAAACTCAACATTATAATCATTAGAGTTTTAAGCTCATAAATTTCTAGAAAAGGCCTCGATTCCAATTCGTTGGAATTCTCAAGCCGAGACAGTGGACTTTCGAAAAATTTGGCTACTCTATACGTATCGTATAGGGGTTTACTTAACTCAGGAGATTGGTGCGGGTTTTTTTATTTTCAATTAAATTCTGATCGATTGCAATAACTTAATTAATATCGCATTATGGACCAAATAGTATATTACATTATTGCAGCTGTGGTCGCATTTGTTGTTGGAGTGGTGATTACCAATATTTATATTAACAAATCCGCCAACAGAAAAAGTGCCCAGATATTACGAGAAGCCCAAGAGAAGGCAGAAGTAATGAAAAAGGATAAAATTCTCCAGGCCAAAGAGAAATTTCTGGAATTGAGAACCGAACACGAAGCATACATAAACAAGCGAAATGCTGCTAATCAGCAAACAGAGCATCGCTTAAAACAAAAGGAAACCAGCCTTAATCAAAAACAAGAAGAGGCACAACGAAAACAAAATGAAATAAATACGATTAAAACCAATCTAACTAACCAACTTGAATTGGTGAGTAAAAAACAGATTGAGTTGGACAAGGCTCACTCAGAGCATGTGGCTAAACTGGAGAAAATATCCGGTTTAACAGCTGAAGAAGCGAAAGCTCAAATCATCGAATCTTTGACGGGAGAAGCCAAAGCAGATGCCGCAGTACAGGTTAAGGATATCATTGAAGAGGCAAAATTAACCGCCAATACAGAAGCCAAAAAAGTTGTTATTGAAACCATACAGCGTACAGCAGCTGAAAATGCTATTGAAAACACAGTGTCCGTTTTTAATATTGAAAGTGATGAAGTAAAAGGCCGGATTATTGGTAGGGAAGGGCGAAATATCCGCGCCTTAGAGGCATTAACCGGTATCGAGATTATCATCGATGATTCTCCCGATGCCATCATCCTCTCAGGCTTTGACCCTGTAAGAAGAGAAATTGCCAGACTGGCGCTTCATAAATTAGTTACTGATGGACGAATCCACCCAGCCCGAATTGAGGAAGTAGTCGCCAAGACCAAGAGCCAAATCGAGCAGGAAATAATCGACATCGGAAAACGAACAACCATCGACTTGGGGATTCATAACCTTCATCCGGAATTGGTTCGTATGGTTGGAAGAATGAAGTATCGTTCATCTTACGGCCAAAATTTATTACAGCACTCACGCGAAGTTGCAAATCTTAGTGCAACCATGGCAGCAGAATTGGGGCTGAATCCAAAATTGGCTAAGCGTGCCGGTTTATTGCATGATATTGGCAAAGTGCCTGATAATGAGCCGGAACTTCCACACGCAGTTTTAGGAATGAAATTAGCGGAGAAATACAAAGAGAAACCTGAAATTTGTAATGCCATCGGATCTCACCACGACGAGGTTGAAATGAATTCGTTAATCGCACCCATTGTTCAGGTTTGCGATGCTATTTCTGGTGCCAGACCTGGAGCACGACGAGAAGTTGTTGAAGCCTATATCCAACGATTAAATAAATTGGAACAATTAGCTTTGACCTATCCTGGAGTAGTTAAAACCTATGCCATACAAGCAGGTCGTGAACTAAGAGTGATAGTTGGTGCAGAGAGGGTTTCCGATGTAGAAGCAGATCAGATTTCTGTCGATCTTTCCCGAAAAATTCAAGAAGAAATGACCTATCCGGGGCAAATAAAAATTACGGTAATTCGCGAAACAAGAGCAGTGAATTACGCTAAATAGGAATTAGATTTGAAATAAAAAAGGGGCTGAATGCCCCTTTTTTATTTTCTTTTTTTACGTTTTATCGGAGCAAAAATCATTTTATATTTTGCATTTACATCGCCCTTAATAATATCGTTTAGCTTATTTTTTAAAAGTATTTTCTTTAAGTTACTTACACGCTCTACAAATAAAACGCCCTCCAAATGATCGTACTCATGTTGGATAATCCGTGCCAGCATACCATCGTATTCTTCTTCGTGTTCAACAAAATTTTCATCTTGATATTTAATGGTGAGTTTGGGTTTGCGCATCACAAATTCTGCAATACCAGGTAAGCTTAAACAAGCCTCATTAAATTCCCATTCTTCACCTTCTTCTTTAATAATTTGAGGATTAATAAATACCTTTTTAAAGCCTTCTGCCTCCGGATAATCAGGGGCATAAGGATCTGCATCAATGATCAGAAGTCGAATTGATTTATTAATTTGAGGAGCTGCTAAACCTACACCAACAGCTTCGTACATGGTTTCGTACATGTCGGCAATTAATTCCTTCAGGCCCGGATAATCTTTGTCAATTTCTTTGGCCACTTTTTTTAGTACGGGATGTCCGTATGCTACTATCGGATAAATCATAGTTTAATTTTATTAAATCGAATTCATGTAAGATTGCAGAATGATGGTTGCACTTATGGTATCCACCAATCCTTTGTTTTGTCTGTCCTTCTTTTTTAAACCCGCATCCAGCATGGTTTGTTGGGCCATTTTAGAAGTAAAACGTTCATCATGCCTTTCAATCTTAATTTCCGGGAATTCAGTCTTAAGTTTTCTTACAAAGGGCTCAATATACTTAGCAGACTCTGACGCTTCGTAATTCATTTGTTTGGGCTCACCAACAACGATGCAATCTACTTTTTCATCAAGTATGTAATCCTTTAAAAAAGTAAATATGTCTTTGGATCCTACTGTTGTAAGCCCGTTTGCAATAATCTGAAGTTCATCAGTTACTGCCAGGCCAACCCTTTTGCGTCCGTAATCAATTGCTAAAATTCTTCCCAATTTAATTTGTTGTTAATAAATAGAAGCCCAATGAGGGCACAAAATTACAAAGAACTATTTATACTGTTCAATTTTTATATAATTTTGATCTTCAAATTAGAAAATATGTACGAACATTTACAAGAGAAAATTGAATTAGCCTGGGAAGATAAATCATTACTAAAGAATAAAGAGACGATTGATGCCATTCGAGAAGTAGTTGATTTAATGGACCTTGGTAAGTTAAGAATTGCTGAACCAATACTTTCTGATGATGGATTATTCACAGAAAGTTGGAAAGTGAATGAATGGGTTAAGAAAGCCATTATTTCTTATTTTCCTATTCAAGGAATGAGAAAAATTGAATTGGCTCCATTTGAATTTCATGACAAAATAGCCTTAAAAAAGGATTACGATAAATTAGGAGTTCGCGTTGTTCCGCATGCTATTGCACGTTACGGCGCTTACCTGGCGCCCGGAGTGATTATGATGCCATCGTATGTAAATATTGGATCTTATGTCGACTCCGGAACCATGGTTGATACCTGGGCAACGGTTGGATCATGTGCCCAAATCGGTAAAGATGTTCACTTAAGTGGTGGAGTTGGGATAGGGGGTGTACTGGAACCAGTTCAGGCTGCACCAGTGATCATAGAGGATGGATGCTTCATTGGATCTCGATCCATTGTTGTTGAAGGAGTGTTGATTAAGAAGGAGGCTGTGTTGGGAGCGAATGTGGTAATTACCAATTCTACAAAAATAATTGACGTAACCGGTTCAGAACCATTGGAAATGAAAGGAGTGGTGCCTGAACGGTCAGTGGTTATTCCGGGTTCCTATACCAAAAAATTTCCGGCGGGAGATTATCAGGTTTCATGTGCTTTAATAATTGGAAAGCGAAAAGCATCTACCAATCTGAAAACATCGTTGAACGATGCATTACGTGAATATGACTTGGCTGTGTAAGATTTAAATTTAGATTTGTAATCATGGAGATGAATGAAATTATTGATGAAACCGTAAAGCATTTAAAAGCAGGAAAGATAATTCTTTACCCAACGGATACAATCTGGGGAATTGGTTGTGATGCAACAAATTCGAGAGTAGTGAGCAAGATATTTAAGCTCAAACAAAGAGTTGAAAGTAAAACAATGATTGTTTTATTGGATTCTACGGATCGCCTGCACGAATACATGGATGAGGTTCCAGGTATTGCACCCGACCTCATTAACAGTGTTGAATCACCTTTAACCGTTGTTTTTCCGAATGCAAAAAATTTAGCCAAAAACTTAATTGCCGAAGATAAAACAGTGGCAATTCGTGTGGTTAGAAGTGAATTTTGTAAACAACTGGTAAAAAGACTCGGGCGTCCAATTGTATCTTCTTCAGCGAATATTTCAGGGCTCCCTGCTCCGGTACATTATGGTGAAATTAGTGATGAGATTAAAAATGGAGTAGATTACATTGTCGAATTAGAACAGGATTCTGTTAAGAAAGTAAAGCCATCAACAATTATTAAACTTGAGATTGATGGAGAGTTTAAGGTAATCAGAAGTTAAGTTTTATGAATAAAGTCGGGTATATTCAATTTCAGCCTGTTTTGGGTGATGTTAATGCGAATCTTAAGAAAATGGGATCTCTACTCTCTCAGGCTGCAGATGCTGACCTTATCGTTTTACCCGAATTGGCAAATACCGGATATAATTTCTCCAGCCGAGATAAACTTGTTGAATGTTCAGAGGAAATTTCTAAGAGTCATTTTGTTGATTTCTTGGCATCCTTAGCTGCTAAACAAAATCAGTACATTGTCGCAGGTATGAGTGAGAAAATGGGTGATGATCTTTTTAATACAAGTGTATTGGTTGGGCCTAAAGGATACGTTGGGAAGTATCAAAAAATACATCTATTTTTAAATGAAAAGGATTTCTTTAAAGCGGGTGAAGCCGGCTTACCTGTTTTCGATATTGGTTTTTGTAAAACCAGCATGCTGATTTGTTTCGATTATATTTTTCCCGAAATTTGGCGCATTGTTGCCATGAAAGGTGCCGATTTGGTTTGTCACCCCTCGAATTTAATAACAACTAATGCCGAAAAATGCATTCCCGCACAGGCATTCATGAATAAAATGTTCATCATTACTTCCAATCGTTATGGAATAGAAGGAGGGATTACTTTTAGCGGTAAATCGTTTATCACCAATCCTGATGCAAAAATCATAGACAGAGCTGTTGCAGATCAGGATGCAATTAGTATTTTGAATATCGATATCAGTGAATCAAGGAATAAATTCGTCACCCCTCGAAATCATATTTTTGAGGATAGAATTCCTTCAAATTATACGGATCTTCTTTAAGGAAATTTATTATTTGGAATTGATATAAATAAAATATTTTTTGTACCTTTGTGGCGTTAAATCTCAACTACATTTGATTTATTACCTTTACAATTAGTATGATACAAACAAGCAAGCACAAATTGTCTAAAGCCGACAAAAAACTTACCATCAAAAACACCGATAAAAAAACACTTAAAAAGTGGTATTCTTTAATGGTGTTAGGTCGTAAACTCGACGAAAAAGCACCTAATTATTTAAAACAAGCATTGGGCTGGTCTTATCATGCACCCTTCGCTGGTCATGACGGAATCCAGCTGGCAATAGGGCAGATTTTTGATAAAGAAGAAGATCATCTTTTCCCTTACTATCGCGACATGTTAACCTCCATTTCTGCCGGCCTTACTGCCGAAGAAATTATTTTAAATGGGATTTCTAAAGATGCTGATGTTGCCGGAGGTGGTCGCCACATGTCAAACCATTTTGCGAAACCCGAATGGAATGTCCATAATGTTTCATCCGCAACCGGAAACCATACCTTGCATGCTGTAGGTGTTGCCAGAGCAATAAAATATTACAAAGCCGAAGGCGTTGCCATTAGTTCACAGGGTGAATCATCAACTTCCGAAGGATATGTTTACGAAGCCATAAATGGAGCCAGTAACGAGAAACTACCTGTCATTTTTGTGTTTCAGGATAATGGATTTGGAATTTCAGTTCCGAAGGCCGAGCAAACCGCAAACCCCAGGGCAGCCGATAATTTTCAGGGTTTCAAAAATTTAGAGATCATTTACTGTAATGGTAAAGATCCCTTCAATTCGATGAACGCCATGATTAAGGCTAAACGAATTGTAAAGGAGAAAGGTGTTCCTGTTATCGTTCATGCGAATTGCGTGAGAATAGGTTCACACTCAAATTCAGATCGTCATGACCTGTATCGAGATCAATACGAATTGTTAGAGGTTAAAGGACAGGATCCCTTGAAGCGATTTAGAAAAAGACTAACCTACTCAAAAATATTTACCGAAGAAGAACTGGATGCAATTGATGCAGAAGTAAAAAAAGAAGTCTCATTGGCTCACAAAGCTGGCATGAAGGCTCCGCATCCAACTCCGGAATCCATTCATGATTTTGTAATGCCTGATCCTTATGTTTCAACAAAATATCCTGAAGGGCTTACCAATGGTAAAGGAGAAACAAAGCGACTGATTGAAGGATTAAACGAAACTTTAAAAGCAGAATTCAGGCGAAATCCGGATACCTTTATTTGGGGGCAAGATATGGCCAACAAAGACAAAGGTGGAATTTTTAATGTGAGCAAGGGATTGCAGCAGGAGTTCGGTCGCAAACGTGTTTTTAATGCACCAATTGCAGAAGATTTTATTGTTGGAACCGCGAACGGGATGAGTCGTTTCGATAAAAAAATTAGAATAGTTGTTGAAGGGGCAGAATTTGCAGATTATTTTTGGCCTGCCATGGAACAGTATGTTGAATTGAGTCATGAATACTGGAGAACCAAAGGTCAGTTTTCACCAAATGTCACCATTCGATTAGCTTCGGGTGGGTATATCGGTGGCGGATTGTACCACTCTCAAAATATTGAAGGAGCATTAAGTACGCTGCCTGGTGTCCGTATTGTTTACCCATCCTTTGCAGATGATGCCGCAGGATTGCTCAGAACAAGTCTTCGATCAGAAGGGCCTACTTTGTTCCTCGAGCCCAAAGCGTTGTACAATGATCCATTGGCCGAAGCTCCGGTTCCGGATGACTTTGAAGTACCGTTTGGTAAAGCACGAGTTCGCTCGGAGGGTGCGGATTTATCCATTATCACATACGGTAATACCACTCACATGTGTTTACAAGTTGCCGAAAAGGCATCAAAGGAGTTGAATAAAACGGTTGAAGTAATTGACATTCGATCACTTATTCCGCTGGATAAGGAAACCATTAAAAATTCAGTTAAGAAAACCAACCGGGCACTAGTCGTGCATGAGGATAAAGTATTCTCAGGCTTTGGAGCCGAATTGGCAGCCATCATTTCTAGCGAATGTTTCGAATCATTAGATGCCCCAGTGCAAAGAGTCGGATCTGAATTTACTCCGGTTGGATTTAACAGAATTCTTGAAAAAGCCGTTCTGCCAAATACAGAAAAAATATTTGCAGCTGCTAAGGAATTGCTCGAATATTAGGCGTTTCATAAGGTTGATGAATAAACATCTTAACATTATTTAACACAAATCTAGATTCTCAAAGAGTTGGTGCTGCTAATTATTCTTAAATTTGAAGATTAGATTGGTAATAATGTGATTCGAATTTGCTGATGTTACATCAGCCTGAATTATTCTACTACAGAAATACATAGCCTTATGAAAATAAATACATACAAACACATACTTAAGGTCGGAATTTTACCGGCCTTTTTGCTCTTTTCAACTAGTTTTATTACTGCACAAACAGCCGAAGACAATTTGCGAAAATTAGCAACCGCTATGCAAATTATTCGCTTTGCCTATGTCGATACAGTGAACGAATCTAAACTCGTCGAGAATGCCATTATTGAAACTTTAAAAGAGCTCGATCCACATTCGTATTATATTTCAAAAGAAGATCTTGAAGCTGCAAATGAACCATTGGTAGGAAGTTTTGAAGGCATAGGAATTTCTTTTCAAATTTTCAAAGACACAGTTTTGGTTATTGCGCCTATCGTTGGTGGTCCTTCTGAAAAAGTAGGAATACTGGCCGGCGATAAAATAATTAAAATGGATGGCGATAAATCTTACGGAGATAAAATTGATAATCAATTTGTATTCGATCACTTAAGAGGACCCAAGGGTTCAAAGGTGGATGTGACGGTTTACCGGAAAGGACGAAAAGATTTACTAGACTTTACCATTATCCGCGATAAAATTCCAATGAATAGTATCGATGCTGCTTTTATGGTTGATGATCAGATTGGGTATATCAAGCTTAGTAGGTTTGCGCAAACCAGTTATGGTGAATTTAAAGAATCTCTTGCAACGCTAAAATCGCAAGGGATGTCAAAATTGATTTTCGATTTAAGAGGGAATTCAGGTGGTGTAATGCAAACGGCCATCGAAATTAGTGATGAGTTATTAAAGGCTGGAAAACGAATTGTTTTCACCGAAGGAATAAACAGCCCTGTTGAAAATTATAATTCGACTGCCCGAGGTGGATTTGAAAATGGGGATGTAATCATCATGATTGATGAAGGTTCGGCTTCGTCCAGTGAAATCGTTGCAGGTGCTGTTCAGGATTGGGATAGAGGTTTAATTCTGGGAAGAAGATCGTATGGCAAAGGATTAGTACAACGGCCATTCCGATTACCTGACGGATCGGCCATTAGATTGACAACAGCCAGGTATTACACACCAACCGGTCGATCCATACAGCGACCTTATGAAAATGGATTAGAAGATTACTATTCTGAAATCTACAAAAGACTAGGCAATGGAGAGTTTGTGCATGCGGATAGTATTCATTTTCCTGATTCATTGAAGTATTACACCCCAGGCAAACGCATTGTTTATGGTGGTGGTGGAATTATGCCGGATATTTTTATTCCATGGGATTCAACCCGATATTCTGATTATTACACAGATTTAATCAGGAAAGGAGCCTTTAATGAGTTTTCTTTAAAATATGTCGACGATCATCGCAAATCACTTTCTGCCCGTTATCAAACAATGGATGATTTCGTTAAAGAATTCGTGATTGATGATGTAACCTTAAACGCATTTACTGATTTTGCCGAAACAAAGGATGTGAAAATGGATGAAAAGGGATTCGATAAATCAAAACAACAGATTACTCATGTTTTAAAAGGACTCATTGGCCGAAATATGTGGTCGATGGATGCATACTTTAAAGTAATGACTGAAATTGATGACGGATTTTTAAAAGCAGTAGAAGTTTTTAAAAAGGAAAGTACCCTTGCACTCAATGGTATTCACCGATAAACTTAAGAAGAACACAAAACAAAGTGCTGTCCATTGGGTGGTGCTTTTTTTATTTAATCTTTTATATCGATTGCATTAAGCTTTCCTTACTTAGAATGGTTAAAATTTGAACAGGAGTGAATTTTAATTGATTAAAAATTTTAATTTTGCTTTAAATGAGGTTTATCCAAATTATCAAGGATAAACGATGAGTTTAATTAATGTAAACGGAGGTAAAATGGCAAATTTGAAAACCACTTATATGGGATTTGAGCTTAAAAATCCAATCATTGTGGGTAGTTCTGGTTTAACAAATTCAGTTGAAAACGTTGTAGAAGCGGAGAAGAACGGGGCTGGTGCGGTCGTGTTAAAATCTTTATTTGAAGAACAAATTTTACAACAAACCAGTAAAACTATTTCTGATGATATTTATGCAAATTCCTATCCCGAAGCTGTTGATTACATCAGTAATTACTCAAAGGATTTGACGGTTGATAATTACTTGACCTTAATTAGTGGATGTAAAAAAGCAGTTGGGATTCCGGTTATTGCGAGCATAAACTGCATTGGATCTTCCGAATGGATCAATTTTGCCTCAAAAATCCAGGATGCTGGAGCAGATGGCCTGGAACTGAATATCTTTATTTTACCTTCCGACCCTCGTCAGAGTGGGGAGAACAATGAAAAGATTTATCTGGATATCATTCAGAAGGTGCAAAAAGTGATTAGCATTCCAATCGCTGTAAAAATTAGTTACTACTTTTCAAGTTTAGCAAAAACTGCTCTTAATATTTCCTGGACTGGGGTTTCAGCCATGGTGCTTTTTAATCGTTTTTTCTCGCCTGATATTGATATCAATACTTTCGAAATTAAACCTTCTCATGTTTTCAGTACACCAGAAGAGATTTCTGTCTCCTTACGTTGGGTGGCGATGCTCTCAAGTCGACTGTCTTGTGATATAGCAGCTTCAACCGGAGTTCACACCGGTGAAGCCGTAATCAAGCAACTGTTAGCTGGTGCAAAGGCTGTACAAATAAGTTCTGTTTTGTATAAAAATGGTTTCGGTGAAATTAAAAATATGTTTGCGGTATTAGAAAAATGGATGGATAAAAATGATTTCAAATCCATAGCAGATTTTAATGGACGGATGAGTATTAAGGAAACAGATAATCCTGCGGCCTACGAGCGGGTTCAGTTTATGAAGTATTTCTCCGGGATAGAATAATTCAAAGCCTCGAAAGAGGCTTTTTTTATGCCCTAAAGCAGAATGCTTTGATATCTGTAGTTTAATGTCTAAATTTGTAATTTATAATTAATCTAAATAGAATTACAGATGCCTCATTATCATCATCTCGGGGAATTTCCGCACAAGCGCCACACCGTGTATAGAAAATCGGATCAGTCATTGTACTCAGAGGAACTGGTTTCCACTGGAGGGTTTTCTGATGTCTACAGTTTGGTTTACCATTGCCATCCACCCACCAAGGTACTTAAAATGGATGAGCCCTATTCAGTTGCTCCGAACATTGCTATTGGCCATAACATGCAGCACAGAAGTTTTCAGGGGTTTAAAGTTAAACCCCATGAAGACTACCTAAAGAGCAGGGTGATTGTTTTAACCAATAAAGACCTGCACATCAGTCTTGCGGCTCCGAAGAAATCAATGAAGGATTATTTCTTTAAAAACTCCCAGGCAGACGAGGTAATTTTTGTCCATGAAGGATGTGGTGTTTTGAGAACTATTTATGGGAAACTCAAATTCGAATACGGCGACCACATAATTATTCCAAGAGGTACGATTTATCAGCTCGATTTTGAAACTGAAAATAATCGACTTTTTATCGTTGAATCTTTTACACCCATTCGATTCCCGAAAAGATATGTAAATAAAAGTGGTCAGTTACTTGAAAATGCGCCTTTTTATGAGCGTGACATCAAATTGGTTCAGGATTTGGAAACCTTTGATGAGAAGGGAGATTTTAAAGTTTTAATCAAGAGAGATGACATGATTTTTCCTTACCACATGCAATATCATCCTTTTGATGTAGTTGGATGGGATGGCTGTCACTATCCCTATTCCATTTCGATACATGATTTTGAACCGATTACAGGTAGGGTGCATCAACCACCTCCGGTTCATCAAACTTTTGAAGCCCATAATTTTGTGATGTGTGCTTTTGTACCCCGAATGTACGATTACCACCCAGAGGCCATTCCGGCACCTTACAATCATTCCAACGTTGATTCGGATGAAGTTTTGTACTACGTTGATGGTGATTTTATGAGCAGAAAACATGTGGATAAAGGTCAAATTACCTTGCATCCCATTGGAATACCTCATGGCCCACATCCGGGAACAGTTGAGAAAAGCATTGGTGCAAAATTTACCAATGAGCTTGCGGTAATGGTTGATACTTTCAAACCTCTAAAAATAACAAAAGAAGCTCTGGGTATAGAAGATAAGGATTACCATCGCTCCTGGTTGGATTAAGTGAAAAGCCTGAGTGACATAAGCCTTGTTAGAGCTGCTAAATTTTCAATCTCTAAAAGAATACTAAAACTACTAAAATGGAACAAGATTTTTTACCACTAAACGGAACCGATTTCGTGGAATATTACGTGGGTAACGCCAAACAGGCAGCCTATTTTTACCAAACGGCGTTCGGTTTTCAGCCATTGGCCTACTCCGGACTTGAAACCGGAAACAAGAAAAAAACATCCTACGTTTTACGTCAGGATAAAATTACGCTGGTGTTTTCTACCTCCTTACATCCGGATTCCGAAATAGGTAAGCATGTTGATTTGCATGGCGACGGCGTTAAGTTTATCGCTTTGGTTGTTGACTCGGCAACAAAATCATTTGAAGAAACTGTGAGCAGAGGAGCCAAGCCCTATATGGAGCCAAAAGAATTAAGTGATGAAAATGGAGTTGTGACAATTTCGGGCATTCATACCTATGGTGAAACCATTCATCTTTTTGTTGAAAGAACAAATTACGAGGGCGTGTTTTTACCCGGCTTTAAAAAATGGAATCCGGGATACAAAACCAGTGAAGTCGGATTAAAATATGTGGATCACATGGTAGGAAATGTTGGATGGGGTGAGATGAATACCTGGGTTGAGTTTTATCAAAATGTGATGGGTTTTCGTCAATTAATTTCATTCGACGACAAAGATATTTCGACTGAGTACACAGCCTTGATGAGTAAGGTAGTAGCTAATGGGAACGACCGGATTAAGTTCCCGATTAACGAACCTGCTAAAGGGAAAAAAGTCTCCCAGATTGAAGAGTACATTAATTTTTACCATGGTGCAGGCGTACAGCATTTGGCCATGGCTACCAACGATATTGTTGGAACTGTAACAGAACTAAAAAATAGGGGTGTGGAGTTTTTGTATGTTCCGGATACTTACTACGATGATGTTTTAGAAAGGGTTGGAGATATTGAAGAAGACCTCGAACCATTAAAAAAACTTGGTATTTTGATCGACAGGGATGAAGAAGGATATTTGTTGCAGTTGTTTACCAAACCTGTGCAGGATCGGCCTACCATTTTTTATGAAATCATTCAGCGTAAGGGGGCAAAATCATTTGGAAAAGGTAATTTTAAAGCACTATTTGAGGCCATAGAGCGGGAGCAGGAAAACAGAGGAACTTTGTAAAAAATTAATACATTAAGACATATGAGTAAAGAATCATGGTTGCAATTTAAACAGGAAATTGGGTTTGGATTAGAAAACATTCCATTTGGAATTTTTAAAGCCAGAGATGGAAAAATTGCAGCAGCTACAAGGATTGGGGAGTGGCTCATTGACCTTTCAGTGCTTGCAGATCAAGGGTATTTTGATCAGATTGGAAAATTTGAAAAATATACTTTAAACCAAAATACATTGAATAATTTTATGGCACTCGGTAAGGACTGTACATCACAGGTCAGATTAAAGATCATCGAGTTGTTTTCGGTTGAAAATAATGAATTGGAAAATAATCATTCTGTCAGAAACAGAGCCATAATTCCGATTGATGATGTCGAAATGTTAATGCCGGTATCAGTTGGTGATTACACCGATTTTTATTCGAGTATTGAACATGCTACCAATGTTGGTTCTATGTTTCGTGATCCTGAAAATGCTCTTTTTCCCAACTGGAAAAACTTACCTGTTGGCTACCATGGTCGTTCTTCTTCAATTGTAATTTCTGGTACGAACATTCACAGACCACATGGTCAGTTAATGCCCGAAAATGCTGAAAGTCCAATTTATGGCCCTTCTCGTTCCATGGATTTTGAACTGGAAATGGCTTTTGTAACTGGGAAGCAAACTGAATTGGGTGAACAAATTCCGGTTGACAAAGCTGAGGACTATATTTTTGGGTTGTTGATTTTTAATGATTTATCAGCTCGCGATATTCAGAAATGGGAGTATGTTCCATTGGGGCCATTCTTAGGAAAAAACTTCGGATCGGTTGTTTCACCATGGATAATTACTCTGGATGCACTTGAACCGTTTAAAACTGAAGGCCCTGTTCAAAACCCGGAGGTACTTCCTTACTTAAAAGCGGATGGTCCCAAAAATTTGAATGTAGAGTTGGAGGTGTTTTTAAAACCTGAGAATTCGGAAGCAACTAAAGTCTCACATTCCAACATGAAGTATTTGTACTGGAGCATGGCACAACAGCTTGCACATCATTCCGTAAATGGTTGTAATATCAGAGTAGGTGATATGTATGCATCGGGTACCATCAGTGGCCCTACTCCTGATTCGTATGGCTCTATGCTTGAACTGGCCTGGAAAGGAACCAAACCAATTAAATTGCCTAATGGATCTGAGCGTAAATTCATTGCAGATAACGATACCATCATCATGAAAGCTTATGCTAAAAATGAAAATTTACACATTAGTTTTGGTGAAGTTTTAACGAAAATATTACCTGCAAAATCCTAATTGCCATGAGAAAATTTGACCCTAAGGAAACTAATTTACAGCAACTGCATCAGTTACTACTTGGTTCAGTGGCTCCCAGACCAATAGCATTGGCAAGTACGATTGATAAAGATGGTAATCCCAATTTATCTCCTTTTAGTTTTTTTAATGTATTTGGGGTTAATCCGCCAACGCTGATTTTTTCTCCATCTCGCAGGGGTAGAGATAATACCACCAAAGATACCTTCGAAAATGTCAAACAGCATCAAGAGGTTGTGGTCAATGTAGTAACATATGCCATGGTTGAACAGACGAACCTGAGCAGCCATGAATATGCAAAAGAAGTTGATGAATTTAAAAAATCCGGTTTTACACCGATTTCTTCAGATATTGTGGAACCGTTACGAGTTAAAGAATCGCCAGTACAATTCGAATGTGTAGTCAAAGAAGTAATTGAAACCAGTCAATTGCCTGCAGCCGGAAATTTGGTGATTTGTGAAATTCTGAAAATTCATGTGGACGAAAATGTTTTAAATGCTGCAGGAGATATTGATCAGGATAAAATTGATTTGGTAGGAAGATTAGGAGGTGATTTGTACAGTCGTACATCAGGAGATGCCAAGTTCATGGTACAAAAACCTGGATCTGTTGCAGGAATTGGAATTGATTCATTACCTGTTCAGGTGCAAAATAGCGAAATTTTAAGTGGTAACGATTTGGGAAAATTAGGTGGACAAACCAAACTTCCAAATGAGGCTGAGGTTTTAAAGGTATTGGCTTCTGAGGATATCGCAACTTTCCTTTCTCATCCAAAAAAGGATATTAAATCGGTTCATCAATTTGCCAAAACATTAATTAAAGCAAACAAGATACACGAAGCTTTATGTGTTTTAATATCAGACTAGTTTTATGTTTTTCTAATCTTCAATGCCAAACCATCCTCAATTAATTTTTTTAATTCAGGGTGGCTCTGTTTAATTATTACCAGATGGGCTAGAACCTCACGATAAAGTCTTGAATCAGTATCATTTTTACTTGTCATTTCTAGTAATTCCAGAGTCAACAACCAGTCACCACTAAAATCTTTTTTGAGCTTTTCGAATACTATTTTTAATTGGGTCAGATCTGGCTTGCCAGCATTATCTCTCATTGTTTGAATATCATGATACAACTTATGTTGTTCCTGAGCTTCTGGTGTATGTTTGATTTTATGTGTTTTCTCTTTGGGAACTTCAAAGGTATAGCCATATGCATCCGGATCGACTGGACCGTTATAAACAGAGGTGATTTTTTTGCCAATTGATAAATCAAAAACGCCCCAGTCAGGCTCAAATAAAACTTTGTCCCGGAACCTAACGGTACATGATTCAAAACTCATCAAAATAATTTTTCCTTCTTGTCGTAAGATATGAATTAGCTTACCTTTTAATTTAATACCTGAGTTCCATTCAATATTGCAAATTTGGTTTAGTTTTAAACCAGCTGATTCTAATTGATATTCATTAAGCGTTTGGAAGTCAGAAGGAAAGTCTTTAATTGAACCTATTGGAGTTCCATAGCCATCTTTATGGTATTCTTTTGAGTGAGTTTCGAGCTGTTTATCTTTATAGGCAATGCAAGATGGCCCTTTTGTCCGCACATAAATGACCTCATTGTTATCTTCAATAAATTTTTCAACCTGACCTGAAAGTTGAATACCCGAGTCCAAACAAATACATGCAATATTTCTTGAATCTATGGCCTTTGCCAGCCCGTCTTTTCCTCCCGTTCGGTATGCCATGGTATCAACATATTCTTCCAGAACTTTTGTTAAATGATCAAAACTAGGTGTCACAAATAGCTGTGGTTGCATGTTTGTGATGTCGAAATTATAGTTCATAGCTTCAATGGAATAAGGCAATTTTAGCACATTATCCTGCATTGCTACAAAGCTTTCCCCGATGGACGAAAGAAGCCCGGCCCCATAAATTTTAGGGAAGTACATGCTTCCGATTAAGCCGTATTCAACGGTCCACCAATGTAGATTCCTGATTTTAGCTAATTCTGATCTAGCACTGATGGTTGATTGGATATCAGATATCTTTTTCTCGGCCAGACTGATATCTTCCTTTTTCGAATACGGATCAGCTTTTAAAATGGATAAATGGCGAACTGCTTTATAAAGATTTTGATCTTTTGCAGATGCAAATGCTTTGGAACCATAATATCCAAATTTTCGAAGATATTCGGCATATTCAGGGTTTGCGATGATAGGTGCATGCCCTGCAGCTTCATGGATGATATCCGGAGCAGGCGTGTATTGAATTTGATCCAATGGGCGAATATCTGCAGCAATCACCAAAACATTGTAGGCTTGAAATTCCATAAATGCAGAAGGTGGAATAAACCCGTCAACAGCAACAGCTGCCCATCCAATCTCCTTTAAAATTCTGTTCATCCCGTACATTTGCGGTATGTGATCAATACTAACACCTGTTTTTTCTAAACCGGATAAGTAAGATTTATGTGCTACATCTTTTAAGTAGCTGATATTTTGGCGCATGACATACCTCCATACCGCGTGATCCTGGGCTGTATAGTTTTTATAAGGTTGATCAATGATCAAATCCAATAAATGCTTAGGAAGTTTTTCTATAATTGAATTTATTTCAATCATTGCTTATTATAAATTAGACCAAATAAAAATAAACTCAAATATACAAATAATTTAATAAGGATTATCGACTGATTTATAATACTTAGCGAGAAATTGTATGGAATAAAAACTTAGGTTAAGAGTTTTGATCGATAATTAAAGCGAGTGAGGAATAATATGCCGGCAATGGCTAAACTAACCACAAAGCCTACCCAAATACCTACAGGTCCCCAACTCATTGTAAAAGCGAGGAAATAGCTCAGGGGCAAACTGATAAGAATGTATGAAATAAAAGCAACTATCATGGCAAATTTAACATCGGTAAGCCCTCGAAGTGCACCCAATATTACCACTTGCAGTCCATCGAACACCTGAAAAATAGCTGCCAGAATTAAAAGTTGAGAAGCAACAATGATAACTTCTTTGTCGGAGGTGTATAGTAATGGAAGTTGATTTCTTAGGAAGTAAAAGGTCAATGCTGTTACACTCATGAAACCCAGTACCAGATGCACTGAAGCAAAAGTCGCTTTTTTCATGGAGTAATAATCACCGAGGTTATATTGATGTGATACCCTAATGGTTGTTCCTGCAGCAATTCCTGTAACAATCATAAAAGTTAAACTTGCTAAACCAATGGCGATTTGATGCGCAGCCAGAGGAACTGGCCCTAACCATCCCATCATTAATGCACCCAACGCAAAAGCAAGTACTTCAAGTACAATCTGAGTTGAAATCGGCCACCCCACTTCAAAGAGTCGTTTAATGATTTTTTTATCAAGCTGCGATTGAATGATATTAAACAAGTAGGGTCGGAAAATGTCTTTTTTTAAAAAAATGAAAATAAAAAGAAATGGCATGGCTGTTCTGGCAATTAAAGTACCATATCCAGCCCCAGTTAGTCCCAATTCGGGAAATCCTAATTTTCCAAAAATAAATAAATAATTAAAAATGATATTTACAATATTGGCCGATAAGGTGATTGTCATGGCATACATGGTGTTGCCAATGCCTTCGGCAAACTGCTTGATGGTGAAAAAGAGCATGAAGGGAAACATCGAAATTACTAAAATCCGGTAATAAGGAATAGCAAGTTTAGCCACTGTTTCATCCTGTCCCATTCGATGCATAAAAAATGAAACTGTGTACATCGCTAACGTTAAAATTAATGCGATGCTTAGATTCAGTACAATTGAGTTATGTAACCATTTGCCTGCAAGTTTGTTGTCGCCGCTAGCCCAGGCTGGTCCAACTAAAGGCGTAAGTCCAAAGGTAAAGCCCATTCCAATAACCATCCCAATCACAAAAATATTTCCGGCGAATGAGGCAGCAGCCAGTTCTATAGTACCTACCGATCCTACCATCATGTTATCAACTTGCTGTACCAATACCTGCCCTGCCTGAGATAACATTACTGGGAATGCTAGCAACAGGATTCGCTTGTAGTATGGAAAATATTCTTTCATGCTTTTAATAGGCTGTGCAAAAATAGCGAAAACATCCTCTGTAACAACTTAAATGATGAATTAGCTTAGTTGAATAAAATCCTTTCTTAACTTTGTTCATCCTCATGAAACAAGATTATCAACATTCAAAAATTTTCGTTGCACTACCGGCGCTTGCCGAGATGGATTACCTGCCCCAATTTATTGAATGCATTTGCGCACAAACATTCAGTAATTTCGAGTTAATTGTTTGCGTGAATCAACCCGATATTTGGTGGGATCAGCCTCAGCATTTAGAAAAGTGTAAGAATAATCAGGAAAGCCTTAGCTGGTTGAATGGACTAAAAAATATCGAACTTACTATCATCGATAAATCGTCGAAAGGTAAGGGTTGGCTCTTGAAAAAAGCCGGGGTCGGATGGGCGAGAAAGACGATCATGGATTTTATTAGTGCCAAAGCAAAAGATAGCGATATCATCCTGAGTTTGGATGCTGATACAATTTTTGGATCGAACTATTTTCAATCAATCATTGATAATTTTAGTAATCAACTAAAGTCAGTGGCCATATCCGTTCCGTATTTTCACCCGCTCACAGCGGATGATGCTACGAATCGTGATATCCTAAGGTATGAAATTTACATGCGATACTATGCCCTCAACCTTTGGAGAATTAAGAGTATTTATAATTTTTCGGCTTTAGGTTCTGCCATTGCTGTTCCTGTTTGGGTATACAAAAGAGTAGGAGGGATGAGTCCACACAAAAGCGGAGAAGATTTTTATTTTCTGTTAAAATTAAGGAAGTTTGGGATACTGCAATTGTGGAATAGTGAAAAAGTTTTTCCGGCTGCGCGTTACTCTGATCGGGTTTTGTTTGGTACGGGTCCAGCCATGATTAAAGGAGCCACCGGCGATTGGGCCAGCTATCCAATTTATGATTACACCTCTTTTGATCGTGTAGAAGACACTTTTAAATCTTTTGAGAAATTATATTTTAAAGACATTGATTACCCAATGAAAAGTTTCTTATCCGATTTGTTTAAAGACCTAAATTGGCACCATCCGCTTAGAAAAAATAGTATAACAGTCAAACAGTTTATTAAAGCCTGCCAACATAAGGTAGATGCTTTAAGAATACTTCAGTTTCTTAAATTTAATCACAAGAAAAGTGAAGTTCGGGATGAAGAAATGTTAAGCAGATTTCTGCAAACCTTTCATCTCGATTTTGTGGAATCGGATATTGGAATAGATTTGAAATCGAAATGGTCATTTGATCAAAGCCCAATACCCTCCTTAAATGCCTTAAGAAATTATCTCGCAACCATCGAAGAAAATTATCAAAGAAATGAGAGACCTTAAATTAATCACCATACTTGGGCCAACAGCCACTGGCAAAACCAGATTAGCCGCTGAGCTAGCTGCTGAACTTGACGCCGAGATAATCAGTGCCGATTCAAGACAAGTTTATCGTGGGATGGATTTAGGGACAGGTAAGGATCTCCAGGATTATGAGGTTGGTGAATTCAAAGTCCCTTATCATTTAATCGATATTGTGGATCCCGGTTACGAATTTAATATTTACGAATTTCAAAAAAAATTTCTTGAATCGTATCAAGACATTGAACAAAGAAATAAGAAGACAATTTTATGCGGAGGATCAGGCATGTATCTTGATTCGGTATTAAGAGGTTATACATTAAGGGAGGTTCCGGAAAATGAAAAATTAAGAAGTGAATTGATTCAGAAAAACATTGAGGAACTCAGAGTAATACTTTTGGAATGCAAAAAGGTACACAATGTAACAGATTTAAATGACCGGAACCGATTGATTAAAGCCATTGAAATTGCCGAATTCGAAAAGAATAATCCACCCACATCAGCATTCCCCAGATTTAAGAGTTTGAATTTCGGAATTTATTTTGATAGAAAAGAACTCAGGGAAAGAATAACTTTAAGATTGAAACATCGCCTGGAGCATGGAATGATCAAAGAAGTTACAACATTGCTTGGTCAGGGCTTAACTCCCAAACAGCTGATGTTTTATGGTCTTGAATACAAATTTGTTACCCAATATGTCATTGGTGAGATTCGTTTCAACGATCTTTACCAAAAACTGAATTCCGCCATACATCAATTCGCAAAACGACAACTGACCTGGTACAGAAGGATGGAAAAGAAAGGTGTGAAAATTCATTGGATTGATGGAAAACTTAATTCTGGTGACAAGCTGGGAATTGTACAAGGCCTAATAAAAAAATCCGGCCATTAAAAATAATGGCCGGATCAAGATAGATTGATTAAGAAGAATAAAAACACCCTTCTTCTCTTGTTTTCCTTAACTAAGGAATATTCGGATGGTAAAGGTTCCCATCATTACGGTATCCGAAAATATCTTTGTACCAATCCGTTTAAACGGTACCAGAACTCTCAGCCCACTCAATAAAATGTAGGTAAGCCCAGTTGATTTCAATTTTTTCACGTGGCCATTCAAATGGCTCCACGATATTAATTGCCCATGGTAAGTTATTTGCTGTTTTGTAATATTTTCCAAACCCTGGTTGAGTGTCGTCATCCCATGATCCAAAATAACTTGGATTAGCTAAATTGGTTGGTAGGTAATCAGGAAGATGTACCTCTTTCCCTCTTTCGCCATCAACGATGATAAACGGATTCCAGGTTTCTAATGAAAAGTCATTTAATGTATAGTTTAATGCATCCGGGGTCATGATTATTGTTATGGTGTAGTACGGAACAAAGGGAGCCCATTCTTCTGTATTTACCCCAATTCCTACTTGTGGATGTGGTAATAAATTGAACACATCATCAAAAACTATAATTGTTGGATGCGATTGGTCATTCTCAAGCCCATTCGAATTCAAACTAATATACCCTTCTTGTAAATTATAACCAGTTACTTCAAGATGATTTTGTAAGGATGGATTTGCATCCGGTAAATTGAACCCAAATCCATTTCTGAGGTATGCTCCACTTGCTTTAACCAAGAAGGTGCCTGTTATTTCAATGACCTTATTTTGTGCGTTTGTGATTGATGTAAACTGATAATCAACAACGATATCATTGAAATCGAAGTCTCCTTTACCGGGCCATAGATCCTCATAACCCAAACTTCCACTTGTAGATGCAGGATTATTGTTTTCAAATGCCTGGTTCGGGGTATTTGGGAAGTCATCCAAATTATCCGCAACACCGTCTCCATCCAAATCCGGATCTAGATTGTTCGCTTTGAGATTTTGCTCTTCCAGATTCGCAATGACCATAGGAGAATTAATGCCAACAGTTTGGTTGTTAATTCGCACCGAGCTAACAGTGTTTGGGATACTTAAGGTAATTAAGTAAGAATCAAGACCGTTAAACATACCTCTATGGTAACGAATTTCCTGATCGATTGAGCTTATAGTTATAACCTGAGCATTTATTGCACTGATATTAAAGGTTACATTTCTGGCAGTATTCCATCCGAAATCATCGCTTATCGTGATTTCGTCAATTTTGCTTTGAGTATCGATAATGCGTGGTTCATTACCATTTTTTTTATTACATGAACCAACAAGAATCAACATCGTGATAATGAAAATTGGTGGAATGATTTTTAATTTTAAATTTTTCATAGCAATGAAGGTTAAATAATATTTCATGTATCCGTTGTTACGAAACAATACACGCAATTACTACATGACAAGTTCTGCTCCAAAAACAGGAAATTATTGCAAATAGCAGAAAAATCAAGTGTTAAGATAAATTTCAGGAAGTTGGTTGTTTCCCGTTATGGGAAAAATATTCTATTTGTGGAAATATTACTAATCGTTTGCCTTGTTTCCCAATAGCGGGACAAAGCGAAAAAGGCCATGTTCAGTTTCATTATATTTATCGGTACCTGTTTTTTCAATACACTTCATTATTTGAGAGCCACCTTTTCCTAATGGAATAATCATTCTTCCACCAACTTTCATCTGTTTAAGAAGTTCATTCGGAACTATTGGAGCAGCTGCGGTAATAATTATTTTATCGAATGGGGCAAAAGTAGGTAGGCCCAGATTGCCATCGCCATAAAAGAGTTTCGGATTGTATCCGATATCAGGAAGGAATTTTTGAGTACGTTGAAATAATTTTCTTTGTCGTTCAACAGAATAAACCTTGGCCCCCATTTCTATCAATACACAGGCTTGGTATCCTGAACCCGTGCCTATTTCCAATACCTTATCGCCATTTTTAATTTGCAGTAATTCTGTTTGAAACGCAACCGTATAAGGTTGTGAGATGGTTTGACCTGAACCGATTGGAAAAGGTTTGTCTTCATAAGCAAATTCAACAAATGAAGAATCGATAAACAAATGCCGTGGAATTTTACCGATAGCGTTTAAGATTGACTCATCTTTAATTCCTTTTAAGCGGATTTCTTCAACAAGTTTTTTTCTTAATCCTTTGTGTTTGTATGTGTCAACCATGAAAATAAAGTAATGCAATTACTGTTTTTAAAATAATTTATTCAGTTCAGAGTGTTTAAAACTCCTGCGAAAATACTAATTCGGCAAGGACAAAAAAAATTACATTTGCAAAAACATTATAACCTATGATAAAAATTGGAGTATTAGGCGTTGGCCATCTTGGAAAAATTCATGTTAACTGCATCAAACAAATTGCTGAATTTGAACTGGTTGGATTTTATGATCCGAATGATGAGAACGCAGATAAAGTAAGTGAAGACTTTGGAATTAAGCGTTTTGATGATGTTGATGAATTAATTAAGGCAGTAGATGTGGTGGATATTGTTACTCCTACTTTGTCTCATTTTGATTGTGCATCAAAAGCGCTAAAATTGTTTAAGCATGTGTTTATTGAAAAACCAATTGTAACAACGCCGGATCAGGCGCGCAAATTGATTGAATTGGCCGAAGAAGCAAACGTGAAGGTTCAGGTAGGGCATGTTGAACGTTTTAATCCTGCATTCATAGCTGCCAAATCATTTATCGATAAGCCAATGTTTATTGAGTCACATCGTTTAGCCATGTTCAATCCGCGTGGTACCGATGTTCCTGTAATTCTAGATTTAATGATTCACGATATTGATATTATTTTGAGCATTGTGAAATCGCCCATAAAAAAAGTTAACGCAAGTGGAATTAAGGTTGTAAGTGACACCCCCGATATTGCAAATGCCAGAATTGAGTTTGATAATGGAAGTATTGCGAATTTAACCGCAAGTCGTATCTCCCTAAAAAATATGCGTAAGTCCAGGTTTTTCCAAAAAGATGCTTATATTTCCGTTGATTTTTTAGAGAAGGTTACCGAAGTTGTTACTATGAAGGATATCGATCCGGAGAAAGCAGGACCTTTTGACATGGTACTGGATCTTGGTGAAAACAAGGGATCAAAACAAATTCAAATTAGCAAACCTGAAGTAAAAGAAATTAATGCCATTAGATCAGAACTCGAAAGTTTTTATTTATCGATTAAAGAAAACACAACCCCTCCGGTTACGATTAATGATGGTTATTATGCATTAGATGTAGCTTATCAAATCATAGATAAAGTTAAACAAGCTGCAGGTAATTTGGATTAGCAATTGAATTGCCATTCTATTTTGTTAATTTAGAAGTATGTCTGTGTAAAGGACATATTTACTTTTTTTTGCCAAATCATTGTCTATGGTTTTTGAGAATGATTAACGCAATACCTAATCATGAACAGAAAATTACAAACATCTTTTTACGTAATTTCAGATTTGTTTTCCATCATTATTTGCTGGCATTTCTTCTATGCCTATTTAATGGGTTTAAGCACCCGAAACGTAAATGAGGATTTTGTTTCGATTTATCAAGATCATATTTTGATCTTGGGAATTGTTTTAATCCCGGCCATTTGGATTTTTTTTTATATCATAGTTGGGAATTATAGAAGGATTTATCGGAAATCCAGATTAAGTGAACTGGGGCAAAGTTTTGTTGTTTCATTTATCGGAGTTGCTTTTTTGTTCTTCTTAATAGAAAACAGTACCCTTATTACCGCAAAGCAACCATCAACTTATCTTTTTTTATTTTTCTGGCTGTTATTTTTCTCCATTAATTTTTTACCGCGTTTACTCATCTCATCCATTACGGCAAGAAAAATACATACGCGTAAAATAGGTTTCAATACTATAATTGTAGGTAGCAATGGGAATGCCCTGGCAATTTATCGAGCAATTGAAGAACAAGAAAAATCTACAGGAAACAAATTGATTGGATTTCTTGATGCCGTTGTGGGTGAAGATCATAAAATTGCAAAGTTTCTTCCTCATCTCGGTAACTATAAAGATTTGAATAAAATTATTAAGGAGCACCAGGTTGAAGAAGTGATCGTTGCTATCGAACGCAGTGAGCAGGATACGGTTGATAAAATCATTTCGTTGATTGAAGATGCTGAAATGATCGTAAAAATTATTCCTGTTATGCAGGACTTCTTGATGGGAACCGTTAGAGTTTCCTCGATGTTCAATGCGCCATTAATTCAAATTTCACCGATTTTGATGCCTGCATGGCAGCAATCTTTTAAACGTTTTTTTGATGTAGCTGTTTCCATTATCGCGATGTTGGTTTTACTTCCCATTTACCTCCTAACAGCGATTGGTGTGAAATTGTCGTCCAAGGGGCCAGCCATCTACTCACAGGAACGAATTGGATACAATGGCAGAGCCTTTAAAATGTATAAATTTAGATCGATGTTTCATGATGCAGAGAAGAATGGGCCTCAGCTTTCAAGTAAAATGGATCCTCGAATCACACCTTTCGGTCGCTTTATAAGAAGGTTTCGTCTGGATGAGATTCCACAGTTTTTTTCTGTACTAAAAGGAGATATGTCCATAGTGGGTCCCCGGCCTGAACGGCAATATTACATTGATAAGATTATGGAGCGATCACCTCACTATCGTTTATTGATGAAAGTAAAACCGGGAATTACTTCCTGGGGACAAGTTGAATACGGTTATGCATCAACGATAGATGAAATGATTGAACGGTTGAAGTATGATATTTTGTATATCGAAAATATGTCTCTTGCAATCGATTTTAAAATTCTGATTTACACTGTACTGATCGTTATTCAGGGTAGGGGTAAGTAGGAGTGATTAGAGAGAACCATTTTCAATCATCATGACGATGAGTTCAATTAGGCTATCCTCTCCTTGAGGGTCGTATTTTGTTTTTAGATTGTATCCGAATAACCTGGCAAAAGTCTGGTAAAAAAATGCCGAGAAACCTCCTCTTAAATCTTTTACTAAATCGAATGAACTATCTCCCGTTTCTCGATCAATCAATTTGATCAGGATTTTTCCCTGAGAGAATGTCAATTTTTTTAAGTCATCACCAAATTCTTCTTTAAGCTCTTTTTCTGCTTCTTTAAGGATCCTTTTTTGTTCTTTTTTGTCGGGAGTTTGCAGCAGGATTTCGTTATACTCTTTTAATTTTATGCCGGCAATTTTTGCGTAAGGATAAACTTTTTTAACATGCCTGATTAAGCGTGTAGTTCTTCGAAACTCACCCCTGTCAACAATTCTGTAGGCTTTTACTCCAACTTCGTTGAGCTGTACCACGGGAATTGTATCCCCATCAACGACCTTTGCCATAGAAATTCTCTCGCTTTCTTGGGCTTGAACAAGACCGCTAATTAAAACAAGTATGAGAAAAAATGGATACTTCATAAAACGGTAAAATCAATTACTGTGCCAACAGAAAATCTTTGTCACTTAAATGATGATTGTTTTTTACCCCGTGAAATTAGAAATGAATTAAACCTTATGCAACTTTTAGCTTCGAAAGATTCGCTTTGTTAAATTTTTGCTTGGCGTAAGCAAGGCTGACCTTTAAGGTTTTTGCCGATTTTTGCGATGGAAGTTCAAACATTGCATCGGTTAAAATGGCTTCCACGATCGATCGTAAACCACGCGCACCCAATTTAAACTCAATTGATTTATCGACAATAAAATCGAGTGCCTTATTGTCGAAACTCAATTTGATGTCATCCATTTCAAACAGCTTTACAAATTGCTTAACCAATGAGTTTTTAGGCTCGGTAAGGATGAGCTTTAGAGTGCTTTTTTCGAGAGGATTTAAATGGGATAAAACAGGTAAACGGCCAACGATCTCAGGAATTAAGCCATATTTTTTAATGTCGGATGGAGAAATGTATTGCAGAATACGATCCTTGTCAATTTTCTCTTTCTCCTTATCGGAGCTGTAACCAATCATATTGGTTTGCATTCTGGAACCTATAATTTTATCGATTCCATGAAAAGCTCCACCAGCAATGAATAAAATATCTTTAGTGTCAATTTTAATCATCTTTTGCTCGGGATGCTTTCGACCACCTTGCGGGGGTACGTTAACTTCCGATCCTTCCAGTAATTTTAATAAAGCCTGTTGAACCCCTTCTCCTGATACATCCCGGGTAATTGAAGGATTATCACTTTTTCGTGCAATCTTATCAATTTCATCAATGAAAACAATTCCCTTTTCAGCCGCTGAAACATTGTAGTCAGCAACTTGTAACAATCGGGTAAGCACGTTTTCAACATCTTCACCAACATAACCTGCTTCGGTTAAAACAGTGGCGTCGGCAATGCAAAACGGAACGTCCAGAAATCTGGCGATGGTTCTGGCCAATAAGGTTTTTCCGGTACCTGTTTCTCCAACAACAATGATGTTTGATTTTTCAATTTCAACTTCATCAACTTCATCAACAGGCTGGGTAATTCTTTTGTAATGATTGTAAACGGCCACAGAAAGAACACGTTTAGCTTCATCCTGGCCGATCACGTACTGGTCGAGATGCGCTTTGATTTCGCTGGGTTTGCTGAGTTTAATATCACGGATTTGATCATCTTCTTTGGCTGAAAACTCCTCCTTAACAATCATTTGAGCTTGCTCAACACAATGATTGCAAATATGTGCATTCATTCCAGCTATCAGAACGCCACTATCTTCTTTTAGCCTTCCGCAAAATGAACATTTGTCTGATGT
>CALOCL010000012.1:0-62896 GCA_942491855.1 uncultured Bacteroidales bacterium | reverse complement strand
TTTTTAATCGTATCTTATTCACAATTAGTTCACAAAGGTTATTAACAATTGTTAATAAGGAATCTTGTATATTTTTCGCTAATTAAAACGGATTTATTATTTTTCCACTACTATCTTTGCAATCACTTTAAATGCATAAATAATGGCTACAAAAATTAAAGAACTGGAATTTAAAAAATTGCTTGAATTACTTAACGAATATGATCTCGAATCGGTTTACGAAGAAGTTAATGTGTTACCAAATAGTGATGATTTGCGATCGAAAGTTGAGAAGTATGTGGATACAAAATCTATTAACAAACGATCGGTTTTTGGCATTGATATCTATCGCTATGGTTTATACAACCATTTGGAGCAGACTTTAATTCCTTCCGTTTTTAAAATTTTATACAATAAAGCCATCAAATTATGTTTGGAAAATAACCAATTTGTTTTTCAGAATTACAAAAAAGAACATTTTGATAATTCTTTTATCAGTACAGGAGATGGTGGGTTCTTAATTTTCGATACCCCTTTACACTCGCTGTTTTTTGCCATTAATTTTGAGATGATGGTTAGGGCATTTAATTCCTACCACCTTTATCCAAAACTCCGGGACATTACAGGGAGCATCAGTTTAAGGTATGCCATCACTACCGATACCGTGCATTCTTTTGATAGTAATTATTACGGAACGGCCATTATCAATAATTCACGGATACTTGAAAAGGATTCCTTAAACCGATGTTTGATTGATCAGGATACCTATGATTGGTTTTTGATTAATATTGATGGGATCGAGAATCTTCAAGTGCTTACCGTCCGTGAAATTGCTAATATTTATGAATTTCAGGATTACGACCGAAGTTTTTTGAAAGGTGACAATGAAATCATGAACACTCGCGTGAGCAGGTATTCAGGAATCATCAATTCAGACATTTCAAAAATTGGTCAAATTCAATCTAAAGAAATGAAATTGAATATTTATAACCTACACTTGCAGGTGACCATGAAAGCTTCTGCTTCAACCAAGAGTAAGTTAAAAAGAACCATCACCATCAGTCTAGGAAACTTAAACACTTCCGGAATTTAATTTTTGCGTTTTCGTTGAAAAAATTCTTTCAAAAGAGCTGAACATTCTTTAGCCAGTATCCCTGATTTTACTTTTGTTTTTGGATGAATAATGGTTTGTACGATATGGGTAAATCCTTTTTTAGGATCTGAAGCACCGTAGTTAATTTGTCCGATTTGAGCCCAGCTGGCCGCTCCGGCACACATGGTACAAGGTTCAAGTGTAACATACAAAGTACATTGATCTAAATATTTTCCTCCGAGGGTATTGGCAGCTGAGGTATATGCCTGCATTTCAGCATGGGCAGTTACATCGTTTAAGGTCTCGGTTAAATTATGGGCTCGGGCAATGATTCTGTTATCAAAAACAATGACAGCACCTACAGGAACTTCGTCTTTAATGAAAGCTGTTTGCGCTTCTTTTAAAGCCTCCTTCATAAAATACTCGTCAGAAAATGGGTTAATATCCATACCTCTTTTTTTTATAAAAATACCCAATAAAAAGCACAACTGAAGCTACTAAAAATGCAGGGATAAAACTTGATTTTGGCTCAAAAACTTGCGGATTAATTATACCCAAAATGAAGAATCCCAGATTCACAGAAAATCCAGATAAAATGCTCGCAATGGCTATATTTCTGTATTGAAAAACGCTATTTTTCATCAATGCCAAAAAAGTAGTTGGCACAAAAATAACGATGGTTCCAATTCCCACAACCATTAAATCAACAATTTTAGGAAAAACAAGAGAGATGATGGTTGCAATAATTCCAAAAATAAATGTGGCTATTCTGATTTTTGGCTGCATTTGTTTTGGAGTCTGTTTATTTTTCCTGGATGATAAAAAATCATTAACCACCGAAATTGAAATTAGGTTAAGAAAGCTATCGCCCGATGACATTAACGCTGAGATTAGTCCAATAACTGCAAATCCTAGTAGAAATGAACCAGAATGCCTGGCAATAAAAAGATAGGTTACATCTTTGGGGTCAATTTGGCCTGGTATCACCAAATGAATGGCCATACCCACCAGCGGAAAAATGATGTAAAATGGAAGCATTCCTAAACCCGAATAAATACTCATTTTGCGAGCTGTTTTTTTATTCTGGGCAGCTAATAAGCGTTGCCAGATATCCAACCTGACTAAAACCGATGGTGCCAGGAACAAGGGCAGAGCCACTAAAAATGACCATCCATAAAAGGAACCATTTAAAAAGTTTTTGGGAAGCTCACTTAACAAATTGAGGTTGGCTGTATCCTTCATGATTCCGGGAATAAATATTAAAATAATCATGATGACGATGGCGAAAAATTGGAGCATATCTGTAATAATTACGCCCGATAAACCAGCTATGGCAGTGTAAGTGATAACGATAAAACAAGAAATAACGGCTGCAGCTTCGTAATCAATGCCGAATGAAAATTTGAGTAAGGAAGCCATGCCCACAAATTGAGCGGCGAGTAAAAAGAAAAAGATAAAAATATTAACTCCGCTAACGCTTAAGGAAAAAAGACGAGAAAGTCCTGAATTTGCATCTTTGATATATTTATGGATGAGGTAGTGCGGAAAAGAATAAATCTTGTTTTCGTATCCTTGCTGTCTGATTTTTCCGGCAAATTTTGAAAGTATAAAAAACCCAATTACGTAGGCAATGCCAATTCCAACGGCAGCAAAACCTGATTCATAACCCATGGCCATTAATCCGATGGAAGTACCTCCTCCCACAAAGGTGGCAAGGGTTGTAAGGACGAGAGGTAAGGTTTTGGTATTACGATTGTTTACAAGATAGGCCTCAACGTTTTTAACCTTAACATGCCGGATTGTGAGATAAGCGATGATAATTAAATAAATAGCTATCCAGAAAACGAGCCAATTCATCCTATTTGTTTTATTTAAAAAATGATTGCGGCTTTGTTTTTATTGATGAATGATCTTTCGAGATATCAGCTGATGATCGATCGCCAAATTAACGATAAATATTCCCTTTGGAAGCGAAGTTAAGTCTACTGATTTGGTATAAGGCCCTTGCAAATTCAATTTTTCTTCTGAAAGAACTAACCTTCCTGTAGGATCATAAATCATGAGCTGAAGTTTTTGAGCCCTGACATTCTCAAGCGAAATATTAATGAAACTTGAGGCCGGATTTGGGAATACCTTCAAATCATTTTCGGAGATGATTTGATCATCAATGCCTACTTGCGAAATGGCCGTGTAAGCCAAGCCTCTTCCATGGGTTGCGGCTAAAATGGTTTGGTCAGATTTTCTGAGCTGAAGCATATCGACCCGCACATTCGCCAAGCCATTTGATAAAGGCACCCATGTTGGATTTGAATTGGTAAGATTTTCAGTGCCCCAAACTCCAACCTCAGTAGCTAGGTAGGCTTTATTGGCATCGTAAGGATGGTAAAGGGCCCATCTGATGGGCATGTCGGGTAAATTGCTTTCTATATTATCCCAGCTTTCTCCTCCATCATAAGTTTGCCAAACCGATTCAATACCATAATTTGAAAAGGTAATTAGCAGGGTATCTTCTGTTGCACCTACTGCAACACATGAGATATTCGCCGTTGGAAAATTGGGACTGCCAATTTCTGATGTTGAAGCCATACCTTGGGCATTTTCAGTTTTAAACAAACGACCAGATTGTGTTCCTGCAAATACGGTGGAAGTATTAATAGGTGAATGAGGTGAAACTGCAATATGTGAAAACGGAACATTCACATCTGTGGTTACTTGAATTAAGCTTTCCTGAGGACTGTTAGGAATCCCGGAAATTTTAAGCAATTTGTTTTTATTCTCATTCAGAAAAGTGGTGGCGTTTGCGTAAAGAATGTTTAAATTATCATCATAATCTGCAGGACTTATAAATGTTCCAGATCCGCGATTAATACTTGCAGTTCCAACATGATTCAGATTATTAAAGAAGAAATAGCGATTATAATAAATCGATGTAATCAGAATATTTGGTTCATTCTGATCGATGAAACAATAAGCACCATCACCTCCATCAATCATGTTTTCGTTTGTAATTGATCCACTGGTAGATCGCACAGTTCCGTTATCTTGCAATCCACCAAGAAAAGTATTGATCCCAGCTCGTGGATCAATAGCGCAGGTATAAAATTGTAATGAATTATAGTTATTATTTTTTTGGAAAAAAATGGGCTGATCCTGGGTTGCAGAGGTGGTATAAAATACTCCGCCATCAGTGGTAATTATCATTTCATCAGAGCTATTATTCAAAAACATAATTTTATGGATATCCGCATGCACGTATCGGTCGGTAACTCCATTGTACATTCCCGTCCAGTCTGATACTTTGCGCCAGTTACTACCACCATTTGTTGATTTATAGGTATCCAATCCACCCACAAAAATGGTATTTTCGTCATTGGGATCAACAGCTGCGGCTAAAGCATGCCAACCAATACTGGCCCACCAATAAGATCCAATATCCGGAATAGTCACGGCACTCCAACCTTTTCCTCCGTTAGTGGTTTTTAAGATATACTGGCCACGCGAATGCTTGAAGCCATTATTGGGGTTAATCCCAGCGACATCAAATAGGGCATAAACCACTTTCGGATTTGAAGAAGCACTTGCCAAAATCACCCTGCCTGGAATGTTGTACCTAATTGATTCATCAACAATCTGAGAATTTTCAATCACTGAAACATGATCATTATAAATTATCCAACTACCAATGGTTCCTTCATCAGAATATAAAATGGTGCCTCCTCCGTTATTTTCCAGATTTCGCATGCTCCCGATAAAAATCCGGCCATCGGCTGCAATTTCAATATCGGCGGGTGTATAAGGCTTGTCGCTTCCAATGATGTTCGGTAATACCTGCTCCCAATTTATTCCATTATCGGTTGATCGATATAAACCGTCTGATGGAATACTCGCATGATCCTTCCCTTTATAAACACCAGAGGTAACACAGGCATAAATTACGGTGGACCCGTTTTCTTCCCTAATGCCGATATCTGTGATATACTTAAAACTTTCAGTTGAAGGTATAAGTTCCCAACTTGCACCGCCATTACTTGTTTTCCATATACCTGCTCCAACACCCGAAGATTCACGATAAATGGTAAATGCAGTTTGAGCCTCACCAGTGCCCACATAAAATGTGTGTGGGTCGTTCGGATCTGCAATAATGCAACTGACAACCAGGTTACTCCAAAACTCTTCTACTGGTTGCCAAGTTGAGGCATTATTTTTGAAATTATCGTTTACCCACAAACCGCCTGTTACAGATCCTGCCCAGGCTCTATTCCCTGAACTATCCAACGGATCAATCATGAATGCCCTGGTACGACCTGCCATATTGGAAGGAACCTCATTCCATACAATTTCATCAGCAAATGTATTTGTGCTTTTTTGTCGGTTAATTGATTTAGTTTCGTTAAAAGCGACTTGAAGCCTTTCTGTTGGAACCCTTTTTAATCCGGGATCCAGTGTCATGAAATAATTTTGAATGGCAGCAAGATCAGGCCTGGTTGGTTTTGGTAAGCTATCTAATTCTTCTTCACTAATTTGCGGAATTTTTTGGTATTCCTGATTTAAAAACTCCTCATATTGATCGCGTTTACTGAAGTGATTTTCATTATCAACCATGAAAAAAATAACAAAAACAGCCAAAATGAAGAGGGTTGATATCCAGAAGCTTTTTTTCATAAGATTAGAATAAGAAGGATCAAAATAATTAAAGCTGTTATTTATTGCCAATGATTAATGATGACCTGAATCGTTTTATTGTTAAATTGACTATAAATATAGAGATTTATGCTCAATTTCATTAAAAAGAAAAAGCCTGCACTAAATTTAGCGCAGGCTTAATTTTGGGTGGTACCACCTGGATTTGAACCAGGGACACACGGATTTTCAGTCCGTTGCTCTACCAACTGAGCTATGGTACCGTCCTCTTTGGTGGCGCAAATTTACGAAGTTTTTTTAAAATCAGAAATTTTTTTTTAAAATGAGCCTTTTTTTAGCTCAGATATGTATTTTTGCATACTTATCTAATTGATTTACACGAATGAAGTTAATTATAGATTTTGGGAACACTTTTATAAAGGTGGCCGTGTTTAGGCAATACATCATCATTAAACAATATCAATTTAGTAAAATTGAAATTAGTGATATTGAAAAGATTACAGAGGCCTATCCTCAAATTAAATCAGTAATCGTTTCGTCTGTAGTACAATATTCTGATGAAATCAAAAAATATTTAGGTAGTCGTTATTCATTTGTTGAACTTGATTCTAACACTCCAATCCCAATCATAAATAACTATAAAAGCCCCAAAACACTTGGTAAAGATAGAATTGCTGCTGTGGTAGCTGCTTCTACCCTATACCCCAATAAGCATGTTTTGGTGATCGATGCCGGTACCTGCATTACTTATGATTTAATTACTGATAAAAGAGAGTATTATGGAGGATCAATCAGCCCTGGAATCAACATGCGATTTAAAGCATTGCATGAGCTTACGAGTAATCTGCCTTATGTGGAACCCAATAAGGTTGATTATTTAATAGGGTCAAATACTGAGGAATCAATCTTATCTGGAGTATATAACGGTTTAATCAACGAAATTGATGGCATAATTTGGTCGTATAAAGAAAATTATGAAAATTTAACAGTTATTTTAAGTGGTGGAGATTATATTTATTTTGATAAAAGACTAAAAAATAACATCTTTGCACTCCCAAATATTGTTATGATTGGGCTAAATATAATACTGGAATTTAATGATAGTAAAAAATAGTAGTTTTCGAATTCTCATAATTGGGATGATATTACTAATACATTCTTCTTTGTTAGCGCAAACCAGAACAACTTCGCCGTATTCAATTTTTGGATTGGGAGAAATTAATAATACCTTTAATGTGAAGAGCCTATCTATGGGTGGGCTTAGTTATTCGATCTTCGATAACAACACCATTAATTTTGCCAACCCTGCATCGTATGCAGCATTTGATACGCGGGCATTTATCTTTGATGCCGGAATGTTGGCCAATAATCTTTCATTAAAAACAGCTACCATTTCTGAACAAACCAGCTACGCATCATTAAACTACCTGTCATTGGGATTCTCGGTTAACCGATGGTGGAAAACTAGTATGGGACTTGTTCCCTTTAGCAATGTTGGCTATTCATATGGTTATGTAGAAAACATTGCCAATATAGGAAATGTTCAGTTTTACGATGAAGGCAGTGGGGGCATCAACCAAATTTATTGGGGTCATGCGATAAAGATTGATAAGCATTTATCGGTTGGTGTGAATTTGAGCTATTATTTTGGAGCTATCGATAAGGTCAGAGCAGTTGGATTTTTAGATTCAGTCAATTATGTTTCAACCCATATCAGTAATTCTGTTTCGATTAATGATTTTAATCTTAGCTTTGGTTTACAGTACCACACAAATATTGATGATATTGCGATTGATTTGGGTGCGGTTTATGCAAGTAAGTCTTCATTAAAAGCAACCGAGGATGAATTTGCCAGAACCTTTGTACCGCAAATTGGAAATGTTGAAAATTTTAAAGATACCATTTCACATATTTATAATGGGGATGGTAAAGTGATTATTCCCAAAAACATTGGTTTTGGAATAACACTATCTGAAAAGAATAAATGGAAAATTGGAGCCGAATTTCAAAAACAATATTGGGAAGAATATCAATCTTTTAATGTAAATGACTCCCTGAAAAACACTTTTAGGATTGGTCTCGGAATGGAAATTATCCCCAATTATAATAGCGTCAATTCATATTTTAAAAGAGTTAGTTACCGTTTTGGTATCAAGTACGAACAGACTCCATTATCTCTAAACGATACGCGTATAAATGATTTTGGCATAAGTTTTGGAGTTGGATTACCATTAAGAAATTCCAGATCAACAGTTAACTTAGGTGTGGAATACGGACGGAGAGGAACGGTAAAAAATAATTTGATACAGGAAAACTATTTTAAGTTTATGATTGGAATAACAATGCACCAAAGATGGTTTACTAAACCAAAATATCAATAACATTAAATTATAAAATTATGAAAGCGAAACTTATATTCATTTTGTTACTTGTAGGCATGATCATTAGCCCGGGTATTACAGCAATTGGACAAGATGATTCGAAATTTGGGACAGATCCTGAAACCTGTAAAATTAACATATCCTTATATACCGAATTCTTTAGGCAATGGAAGGACTCAAAGTACAAAAGTAAGGTTGTAATGGATGCAATTAAGCCATGGCGACAAGTACTTCTGAATTGCCCTGCAGCACAGGAATCAACTTATACCAATGGTGTTAGGATTATGAGCTACCTTATTAATAAGGAAAAAAATGAAGCTTTAAGAGAGAAATATATTGACACATTATTGATGTTATACGATAAAAGAATTGAATATTTTGGTAAGGAAGGAAGTATTTTAGCTCGAAAAGGGAATGATTATTATAGGTATAGAACTCAGAATTTCGAAGAAGCAAATGCTATTTTTAAGCGCTCAATGGAACTCCAGGGAAATAACACCCAAGGAGCTATTTTAATTTACTATTTCAGAACCACTGCAAAAATGGTTAAAGAAGAGGTTGTTGAAAAGGCCGCTATCATTGATGCCTATGATAAAGTGAGTGCAATTATTGATTTTAATTTAAAGAAGTATACCGATGATGATAAAAAACTAGAGGAATGGAAAAATACCAAGGGGAACATTGAAGCAGAGTTTGAGCCATTCGCTACTTGTGACGATCTTGTTTCGATTTATCAAATAAAATATGATTCAAATAAACAAGACTTGGAACTTCTCAATAAAATTATCGATATTCTTAATAAAAAAGGCTGTGAAGAAACACAACTTTATTTCGACGCAACGGTGCAATTGTATAAAATGGAGCCATCTCCTGCTTCTGCTTACTTAATTGGACGAATGTACATGAAAGAAGAGAATTATACAGAAGCCATGCCTTATTTAGCAGAGGCAACTGCACTCGAAGATCAGGAAGATCTGGCTAAAATTTATTTCTATATGGCATCGATTAATCAAAAACAAAATAAATTCTCAGAAGCCAGAAGAAATGCACTAAAATCGATCGAAAACGATCCGGAGAACGGAGCAGCCTATATTTTGATTGGTGATTTATACGGTATTTCTGCCAAAGATTGTGGAGACAATGATTTGACAAGTAGAGTTGGATATTGGGCTGCCGTTGATAAATATTACAAGGCAAAACAAGTTGATCCTTCCGTTGCTGAAATTGCTAATAATCGAATTAGACAATATTCTGGACATTTTCCAACTACTGAAACTATTTTCTTTTATAACTTAGTGGAAGGTGAAACTTATGAAATAGAATGTTGGATAGGAGAAAAGACCATAATTAGGGCAGCTAAATAAACATAAAAAATCTTTGAAAATCTTTAAATTACACAATTTACTGATCGTTAAAAGCATTGTTTTGCTTCTGGGCATAACAATGCTTTTTTCATGTAAAAATAACATGAGCGAGGTAAGTGCACTTATGTCTGCTGATTCCATTCCTGACTTAACTGCAAAAAATTTTGAATTTCTAAGGAGTACTTCTGGTCGTATTGTTGCCAAACTTCAAAGCCCAGTCATGCAGCAATACGATGGAGATGATCCTTACGTCGTTTTTCCTGAAGGTTTCAAAGTTGAATTTTATGACGAATTTATGGTGGTTGAATCTGTTATTACAGCCGATTATGGCATCAATTATGTCAAAAAAAAATTAATAAACGCAAAAAAGAATGTTGTTGTAATTAACTTTACAAAAAATGAACAGCTTGATACGGATGATTTGGTTTGGGATCAACGACGAAAAAGAATTTATTCAGAAGCGAATGTTAAAATCACACGACCGACTGATATTTTATACGGAAGTGGTTTCGATGCTGATGAACAATTTATACAGTATGAAGTGTTCAAATCGAAAGGTGAAATGGAGATAGAGGAGGAGCGTAAATAAAACAGATGATAAAATAAATCATTAAATGGATAATTGGACCATAGTAGTCATTACCCTTATTTTATCTGGTTTTTTTTCAGGTATTGAAATCGCTTTTATAAGCTCAAATCGACTAAAAATTGAGTTGGATAAAAGTAAGGGTTTTTATAGTGCACGAATCATCGCTGGATTTGCAAGTATGCCTTCTAAATTTATAGGCACCCTTTTGCTGGGAAACAATTTTGCACTTGTTTTGTACGGTATTGCGATGACAAAGATTTTAACCCCATTATTTTTAAAAATATACATAAAGCCGTTTAATTCTGAATTTTTTATTATGCTAAGTCAAACAATTGTTGCTACACTAATCATACTGGTTACTGCCGAATTTTTACCTAAAGTGTTATTTCGAATCAGGCCAAATGCAATTTTAAAATTCTTTGCCATTCCGGTGAAAATTTTATACTTCTTATTGTATCCCTTTGTTTTTGTCTTCATTGGTTTTTCCGAATTTGTTTTAAAAAAATTATTTCGTGTTGCATTTGATAAAGAGGATTATACTTTTAGCCCTATTGATTTAGGAGATTATGTTAAAGAGTTTACTCAGGGCGAAAATGATGAAAGTGAGATATCTCAAGAGATTCAAATTTTCCAGAATGCCATTGATTTCCAAAATATCAAATTGAGAGAATGTATGACACCCCGGACTGAAATTGTAGCATTGGATGAAAATGATTCGATCAGGGATTTGAGTTTCAATTTCATTAATTCAGGTCATTCAAAAATTTTAATTTATCGCGAAAACATTGATACCATCATCGGCTATACTTATGCCTACGATATGTTTAAAAAACCAGAAACAATTGCAGAAATATTACGTCCGATAATTATTGTGCCAGAAACTATGCTTGCAAACAAGGTACTTTCAACCATGTTAGTTGAAAATAAAAGTGTTGCCGTGGTAGTTGACGAGTTTGGTGGAACCTCGGGAATGATTACTATGGAAGATGTTATTGAAGAAATTTTTGGTGAAATTGAAGATGAACATGATGTAGAGGATTTAATTGAAAAACAAATTAAAGATGATGAATTTATGTTTTCAGGAAGATTAGAAATTGATTATGTGAACGAAAAATACAATTTATCAATTCCAACTTCAGACGATTATGAAACGCTGGCAGGTTTCATCATTTATCATTATGAGAGTATTCCACTACTAAATGAAAGTATCAAAATTCAAAATTTTAATTTCAAGATTGTACAGGCCGAACAAAATCGAATTGAACTTGTCAACCTCAAAGTTCTATCTCCCGATCTTTAAACTGTTGATATATTCTTAAAAAATTTTCTGTCTTAAATTTACTGTTCACGCAAATTATCCGTATAAAAAACACAACTTGAAAGGCAAAATCGCATAAGTAGCTGTTATGGAGTTGCTTATCGCATGAAGCTTTCTGGTGTAATTTTTTTTAATTATGAACTTTCTGTTGTACATTTGCAGACTCTAAAAAAAGTATAATAAGATGGCAGTAATTGGAAAAATTAGAAAACACTCAGGGTTATTAGTGATTGTTATTGGTGTTGCATTAGCAGCTTTTGTTTTAGGCGATTTATCAAAAACTAAAACACAAAATACAAATACCATTGGTGAAATTAATGGCGAAAAAGTTTCTTATCGCGAATTTAGTACCCGGCTTGAACAAAATTTAGGTTACGAAAAACAGCGCCTGGGTAAGCAAAACTTAAGTGCTGCTGAAAATTTCAGTGTGCGACAATTAACCTGGAATCAGTTTTTAAGTGATGTTATTTTGGGTAATGAATACGATGAACTCGGATTAAAAGTATCGTCGGATGAATTATTTGAACTTGTTCAAGGAAACTATCCTCACCGATTTATCTTACAATACTTTGCCAATCCTAACACGGGCGAATTTGATAGAAATGTAGTACTAAGCTTCTTACAGAACATCGACAATATGGATCCTGCCAACACCCAACAGTGGTTGCAGCTCGAAAAAGCCATAAAAAGCGATCAGCTCGCTCAAAAATACATTAACCTTGTAAAAAAAGGTTACTACATTCCGGACGAACTTGCCAAATTCGAATATCTGGCACAGAACAACAAAGTAAAAATAAATCTTGTTACCAAGCAGTACAATGAAATCTCTGACAGTTTAATTACTGTAACAGATGATGGGATTAAGAAATATTACAATGATCATATTGCCGATTATCAACAACAAGAAGAATTACGTGACATTGAGTATGTAATGTTTGAAGTAAAACCTTCGGTTGAAGATAGGGTAAGAACGACGAATCAGATAAATGAATTTTTTAATGAATTTAAAACCACAGATGATGTAATAACTTTTGTTAATGCAGTGTCTGATATTAGGTATGACAGTACTTTCTTTAAAAAGGGAGAACTTCCTGTACAGCTAGATGAAGTTATGTTTAATGCTGAAATTGGTCACATAGTGGAGCCTTATCTTGACAATGATGTGTATCACATGGCTAAGCTTATCGATGCACAGGTGAGACCAGATTCATTAAATGCATCACATGTGTTAATCTCATATGTTGGGGCTCAATTTGCAGACCCGGAAGTAACAAGAAGTCGAGAAGAAGCAAAATTACTTGCAGATAGTATTTTGAGTGTTGTTAACCGGAATAAAGACAAAATTAATGAGCTTGCCGTTGCTTTGTCTGATGATCCTTCAGCCGCTGAAAATGAAGGTGAAACTGGTTGGTTCCCTGACATGGCCATGGTTGGTTCTTTTAACAATGCCGTGCTTGATAATCCGGTGAATAGTGTGGTTATTGCAGAAACTGCCTTTGGGTATCATGTGATTAGAGTGATGGGCAAAAAAGGATTTAATAAAAAAGTAAGGGTTGCCATTATTAATCGGGCAATCGAAGCTAGCGGACAAACATATCAGGACGTTTATACAGAGGCAAGTAAATTTGGTGCTTTGAATACAACACCCGAGGAATTTGAAAATTCGATTGTTGAACTAGGTTTAAATAAGCGAAGTGTTCCGGGTTTAAGAACCATGAGTAATTATATTGCAGGAATTGAAAATCCAAGAAGTATTGTTCAATGGGCTTACAATGACTTAACGGAGATTGGTAGCATTTCACCTATTTTCGATTTAGATGGAAAATATGTGGTAGCCATCCTTACCGCCATTCATGAAAAAGGAGATTTACCCTTAGATGAAGTTTATGAAATTGCTAAAGCCGAGCTCATTAAAGAAAAAAAATATGAATATATCCTTGGCCGACTAAACGGTAAAACAGAATTTAATCAGATTGCCACAGAGTTAATAAAAAGTTCTCAAGAAGTTGAATTAAGTTTTGCGTCACCGAATGTTGAGTTTTATGGAAGAGAGCCTGAATTGGTAGGAAAAGTTTTTTCGATGATGGTTGGAGAAAGTTCAGGTTTAGTGATGGGAAATAATGGTGTTTATGCATGTGAAGTGGTAGATATTGTTGCAGCTTCTGAAGATACCCAAATGGACTTTTATAAAAGTCAGTTAAATATGATGTTTGAAAGCAGATTGGCAAGTAACGCTATATTTCAGGCATTAGAAACCAAATCCGAAATTGAGGATAACAGACATTTATTCTACTAGACAAAATATTTAAAAGTGAAAAAGGTGGCAATTTATTTTGTCACCTTTTTTTATTTAAAGGTTTTCAAGTCGAGATGCATCTTGTCTCACAAAAATAAACAGGCAAATGGTAAAAGCCCAAAGGGATGATCCTCCATAGCTTAAAAAAGGTAAGGGAATTCCAATAACAGGAACTAAGCCAATGGTCATCCCGATATTCACTAGAAAGTGAAAAAATAATATCGAGGCTACACTATATCCATAAATTCGACTGAATGCCGAGCGTTGCCTTTCCGCAAGAATAAACAATCGAATGATTAACCACAGGAATAAAATTATTACAAATGAACTTCCAAGTAGTCCCCATTCTTCACCCACTGTACAGAAAATAAAGTCGGTACTTTGCTCGGGTACAAAATTAAATTTGGTTTGCGTACCCTTTAAAAAACCCTTGCCGCTAAAACCTCCACTTCCAATAGCTATTTTTGATTGGTTTACATTGTATCCTGCTCCTCTTGGATCCGAATCTTTTCCAATTAAAACGTTTATTCTTTTCTTCTGGTGAGGTTCCAAAATATTTTCAAATGCATAATCAACACTAAAAACATAGGCTGAACTTAAAATCAATACCAAAAAAATCAGAGTAAAACTACGTTTGCCTTTTTTGTATTTGAGATAGATCAGAAAAAGAATTCCAAAGATTATGGCTACTACAACAAATTTGCTAATTAGCAGTGTTGTGATGAATAAAATGACTGCCAGGAAACCAATAACTAAAAATGTAGCAGAAAGACCTTCACGATAAAGCACAATGATTAACGACCCAAATACCAATGCGGTTCCGGTTTCGGGCTGCAATAAAATGAGCATGGCTGGAACCAGGATGATTAATCCGGCTTTAAATAAACTTCCAAATTGTTTCAAATTAACATTTTTACCACTCAAAAATTTTGCCAGTGCCAAAGCCGTAGCAAATTTTACAAATTCTGAGGGCTGAAGGCCGACACTACCTATTTGAAACCATGATCTGGATCCTGCAATTTTTGTTCCTACCACCAATACTGCCAGCAACGCAATAAAGCCTAAAATATAAATAGCATACGAAAAGGCCGAGAAAAGTTTAGCGTCGATAAGTAAAATTGAAAAAGCAAGAACCAGTGCAGCAATGATCCATATCAATTGCTTACCATATCGCTGAGAAAAATCAAAGATGCTTTTATGCGATTCATCATAAATCGCGGAATAAATATTTACCCAACCTATTAAAACCAAGGCCAGATAAAGAAAAATCGTTACCCAATCAATATTGTAAAAGGTACCTAGTCTTGCTCTCAAGGGATTATTTGAATTAAATTAGCGTTTAACATATTGGTTTCCCACCATGATGGTTTAACTGTTCCGGTCAAATATTTTTCGATCATTAAACTTGCAATGGGAGCAGCCCACATGGAGCCAAATCCACTGTTTTCAACAACTACAGAGATTGCAATTTTGGGGTTATTCCTTGGGGCAAAAGCGATAAAAACCGAATGATCTTTTCCAAAAGGATTTTCCGATGTTCCGGTTTTTCCGCACATTTGCAAACTATCAATTTTATACCATCTTGCAGATCCACTTTCTCCATTATAAACCATTGACATACCTTCAATGACATCTTCAAAATGTGCTTTTTCAAATCCGGTTTGAATGGCTTCGTTAAATTGAGTCGGGTTTCCCTCAATTGAACTAACAAAGTGAGGGGGATAGTAAAATCCTCGATTGGCAATTATGGCAGCTTGATTTGCTAATTGTAATGGTGTCAATTCAATTTCACCTTGTCCAATGGAGAGAGATCTCACGGTAATCGCTCTCCAGCCTTTTTTGCCATAGTAATGGTCAAAATAAGATGCTTCAGGTAGATTTCCATTCCTTTGCCCAAGAAGATCAGAATATAATTTTTCACCGATCCCAAATTTAGCAATTTCACTACGCCAGTACTCATATCCTTGCTGAATGGTTGCGAATTTCTTTTGTTCTATGATCGACCTGTAAACTTTGTAAAAATAAGGATTACAGGATTCTTCAATGGCATGGCTTAGATCAAGAGGTGAAGCATGATTATGCGTGCAAACAATGGGATAAGAAACAGTACCCTGGCATTCGTATTTAGTGGCTTCGCTTAAAACCCCTTCTTTTAAACCAACCAGTGCATTTAAAATTTTAAAGGTTGAACCCGGAGGATACTGTGCCATGGTTGCTCTGTTAAAAAGAGGCTGCAGCGTGTCGTTGCTTAGTTTTTTAAAATTATCACCACGAACACGACCAATTAATAAATTGGGATCGTAGGATGGACTTGATACCATGCTTAAAATCTCTCCGGTTGATGGTTCTATGGCAACAATACTTCCTTTTTTACCATTCATTAACAACTCTCCATAAGCCTGTAATTTTGCGTCAATTGAGATATGTAAATCCTTACCCGTATTTGATAAAGTATCGAAGTGCCCATCTAAATAGGCTCCTTTTTCCCGGTTAAAAACATCTACCAGTTTATATTCAACCCCTTTTTCGCCTCTTAAGTCAGCTTCATAAAATTTTTCAATGCCGTTTTTCCCGATATAATCACCTGAACTGTAATAACTGTCACTTTTTATTTCACTCTGGTCGACTTCGCCAACATAGCCTAAAATATGGGATGCAATAGGCTGAGGATACTTCCTTAAAGTTCTGGCCTGAACAAAAAATCCGGGGAATTTATACAAGCGTTCTTCCAAAAATCCAAAATCCTCTTTGGAAATTTGCTCCAGAAAGATAGAAGATTTATGCTTTGAGTACTTTTTCGCACTTTCTAGTTTTGTAAGATAAGTGTCCTGATCGATTTTTAGTAAGCTACACAATTCAGTAATATCAATGTTTTGAACTTGATTAGTCGTCACCAAGAGATCGTAAACAGCTTCGTTATAAACAAGTAATTCACCTTTTCGATCGTAAATTAATCCCCGTGCGGGATATTGGGTTATTTTTCGAAGTACATTATTTTCTGCTGAAAGTTTGTATTTATTATCCAGCACCTGAAGAAAAAATAAACGAACCACAAATAAAATCCCTATCATCACAACAATAAAAATAATTACGTTTTTACGATGGGCATGCGATTTATTCATTGTAAGTTCAATTAAAATAAATTCAGGTTGTTAGCGTGCAATGAGGTGATTTAAAAAAGCTTCAAGATCACCAAATCTTTAGTTCAATAAAGTTACAAAATTAATATCGATACAATTAATTAAATTTGCCAGTGTATGGAAGACTTAAATGCAATAAAAAATCAGATTTTTAAAATAAAAAATGAAAGAGAATTTGAAGTTCTTGCATTAAAAATTTTCCATTTTCAGTCGAAGGCTAATAAGGTTTACCAATCATACCTTCAAAATTTAAAGATTGATGCTTCCCAGATTAAACACATCAATCGAATCCCATTTCTTCCGATAGCGTTTTTTAAGAGTCATCAAATTATTAGTTCAACCAAAGCCCCCGAAGAAATATTTATCAGCAGTGGAACTGCCGGAAGTTTGCAGAGTAGGCATTTTGTGACGGATATCGGAATTTATTACGACTCTTTCCTAAAAGGATTTTCCCAATTTTATGGCGATGTGAGTGAGTATTGCTTGCTGGCATTATTACCATCATACCTCGAGCAAGGTGGTTCCTCACTTGTTTTCATGGTTAAGGAACTGATAGGTAAAAGTAAACAGCCCGAAAGTGGATTTTATTTAAACAATCATGAGGAACTGGTTGAACTAATTCACTCCGAAAAATTAAAGAACAAAAAGATCATGTTGATTGGGGTAAGTTTTGCCCTGCTCAATTTAATTGAAAAATACCAAATCAGTCATCCAAATTTAATCGTCATGGAAACCGGTGGGATGAAAGGCCGGCGTAAAGAACTTATCAGAGAAGAATTGCATACAAGGCTTACAAGCGCATTTAGCGTCAATACCATCCATTCTGAATATGGAATGACTGAATTACTTTCTCAGGCTTACTCTTCAGGGAAAGGCATTTTTAAAACACCACCCTGGATGAAAGTCTTAATTCGAGATGCCAATGATCCTTTTAGTTTTGTTGAAAATGGAAGATCAGGAGGCATCAATGTAATTGATTTAGCCAATTTAAATTCTTGTTCATTTATCATGACACAGGATTTGGGCAGGATGGTTAAAGGAAATTCGTTTGAGGTTCAGGGAAGATTTGATACAAGTGACATACGGGGGTGTAACCTGTTAGTCGATTAAATTTAAATCGAAAGCGCTGGAATAGTTTCACGAGCTTGTTTCAAAATTTCCTTATGATCAAAAGCCAATGCTGGCAATTCAGAAAAAGGAAACCATGCTACATTTTTTGCATCATCTCCGGCAACAACTGTATCCGCTTTTGTGCAATGACCCCAAAAAACTACTGAAATAACTCTTCCTCTGGGGTCTCTTCCGGGTTTACCAAATGTTTGAAATTGATGAAGCTCGAGTCCGCAGAGGCCGGTTTCTTCTTTTAATTCACGCTTGGCAGTATCCATTAAGTCCTCATCCATATCCACAAATCCTCCGGGAAATGCCCAGCAATTTTTAAAAGGTTCAAACTTGCGTTGGATAAGCAGTAACTGAACATTTGGTTTTTTCCGAAAGATTAAACAATCAACGGTAAGTGCCGGACGGGGATAATCGTAAGTATAATTCATCATTTTTTTTATCGAACATAAATATACGAAAAAACCCCCTCGCTATAAGCAAGAGGGTTTAATGCACCAAATATTTAACTAACATGAAATTGCAATCACAAAATCACAATGATGACTTTGTGAAATCCTTTTTAATTATGGTCAACAAAACCATTTATGAGTCTGAATTATTAAGAACCTCGATAATATTAATTAAATTAAAGGCGACTCCAGTAAAAGTATGCGTTGACGTTTAAAGTAATTACCAATTTTGTGCCAAACTTGTATGGTTTTGATAACCAGCGATACGCGAATGTGATTTTTTTCAAAAAGTGTTCGTAATTTCTGTTCGGTTGTACAGGAGCGTACAAGTTTTTATTAAAAGCATCGGAATTTGCGAGCGTAAAAACTAATACATTTTAGTATTTCAAACCCAAGTTTATTTTGATTTTGGAATACCTTCCAGAATAATTACGATTTCACCTTTTACGGTTTTGTTCTTAAAATGCGTACAAACTTCGTGTAAGCTACCTCTGGCATTTTCTTCGTGAAGTTTGGTCAACTCCCGGGAAACACAAACCTTTCGTTCCGGGCCAAAAACCCCGATAAACTGCTCAAGTGTTTTAACAAGACGATGGGGCGATTCGTAAAAAATCATGGTGTATGCTTGTTCAGCCAACTGATTTAATTTTGTTTGTCTTCCTTTCTTCACAGGTAGAAAACCTTCAAAAACAAAATGATCTGACGACAAACCGGATTGAACCAACGCTGGGACAAAAGCAGTTGCGCCCGGTAAGCATTCTATTTCAACCTCCGCTTCTGTGCAGGCTCTAACCAAATAAAATCCAGGGTCGGAAATACCCGGTGTTCCCGCATCGGTGACCATTGCAATGGTTGATCCATTTATTAACTGCTCAATAATTGATGCCGTAGCTTTATGTTCGTTAAACTGATGATGTGAGCGAAGTTTGTTATTAATTTGATAATGTTTGAGTAAGATGCTGGTTTTGCGGGTGTCCTCAGCCAAAATATAATCTGCTTCTTTTAAAATCCGAATGGCACGTAAACTAATGTCTTCCAGATTGCCAACTGGGGTGGGTACAAGATATAATTTTGACATATTTCTTTTTAATAATTCAATTTAAACAACTGAGAATTTGCGATTCAAAATTGTTTTTAATTTTTTAACGGCCTCACCCTTTTCTTCCCATTTAAATTTTTCCTTAAAGGTGGTAAAAGAAGTCATAGCTTCATCTTTATTCCGGGCTAAGTTAAGCTGATCTACCGCCTGATTATAGATTTTTAAATCACCCTCAAAAAGTTCATTAATGAATAAAAATTTATCATTTATTCCGATGGCAGATTTGATGCTGTTAATTTGATTTTGTTGCATTTTATCACCCAAGGTCGGATCTTTTTTGGCACTTAATTTATCAGCAACACTTGGCTTGGGTTCTGTAAATAAATCCGAATCGGGATGAATAAAAATTTCTTTTTCTTTTGGTATGTCAGGAGCGTGATTTATACTAAAGCTGATAAGTGGTTTTTCTTCTTCTTCTTTTTCAGGCTCAATGTTCTCTTCCGGTGTTGATTTGATTTCCGGTTTGGGAGTTTGCAACTCTACGGGGGTTTTTACTTCATGAATTTTTTCAAATGCTTCCTCCTTAACATCTGCTACTTTTGGAGCTTCCTTAATTATTTCCTTTTTAATTTCCGGTTTTGTAACAGCGGGCTGAACCTCCTTTTGTCCCTCAACAGATTTCGCTAGGTGTTTTATCTGATCTATGGTGTTTATCGATTCATAAAACTTCAAAACATTTTTTTTGAGCAGATCGATGTAAAGCTGTGGGATCTCTCCTTTATGTAATTTCAACATCTCAGTTTGTTCAGTGATGAGCTCTAGCAGATCAAATAATTCTTTTTTAGCGATGTCAATTTTATTCATTTCTTAAATATTAAAATTGATATTAACAATACAAAATTAAGCCCAAAAAAATATTAATTTAGCCATAGTTGATATCGAATAATTTTTCATAAAGATAAAAAAAGTAAAACGGTTTCATTTAAATGTTTTTAGAAAAAACAGCAAATCCTAATAAACGATCGGGTTGGATCGAAGTCATTTGTGGCTCTATGTTTTCGGGTAAAACCGAAGAACTGATTCGTCGACTAAATCGTGCGAAAATAGCTAAGCAAAGAGTTGAGATCTTTAAACCCGAGGTAGATAAACGGTATGACGAAGAAAATGTTGTATCTCACGATGCCAATACCATTCAATGTACACCCGTCCAAACAGCCTCTCAAATCCTTTTGTACGATATTGACGTAGATGTGGTGGGCATTGACGAAGCACAGTTTTTCGATCATGAGTTGGTGAAGGTTGCTAACGAACTTGCCGACCGAGGCTTTAGGGTAATTGTAGCCGGATTAGATATGGATTTTAAAGGGATCCCTTTTGGTCCCATTCCTGGTTTAATGGCTACGGCTGAGTTTGTGACAAAAGTTCATGCCATTTGCATGAATTGCGGAAACCTGGCTCAATACTCTCATCGAACCATCAAAGATGAAAACCTGGTGGTGTTAGGCGAAAAGGAAAGTTACGAACCACTCTGCCGAAAATGTTTTTTGAAAGAACAAAAAGACTAACAACATCCTTTCATTCAGATTTTCTTTAATTCCCTTAATTTTAGTAATATTGCATCAAATTTAATTTTGATTAAACTTTGTATAAAACTCACTAAATAAAATATTTTCATCATGAAAAAACTAGCAGGCATTTTATTCATCCTTTCAGCACTTATTTTAAGTTCCTGTGCCGGACCAAAGAAAACATCTAACGAAAATACAGTAGTTGAAATCAGTACAGATTACGGTAAAATTACCCTAAAACTGTATGACGAGACTCCAAAACATCGCGATAATTTTATCAAGTTGATACAGGAAAAACATTATGATGGCTCTATTTTTCATCGGGTAATTAATGAATTTATGATTCAGGGTGGCGGAAGCGTTGGTGATGCAGAAGACCCAGATTACAGAGTGGATGCAGAAATTTTACCTCATTTATTCCATAAAAAGGGGGTGTTGGCTGCAGCTCGTATGGGTGATAATGTGAATCCTGAGCGCGCTTCGTCAAGCTGTCAGTTTTACATTGTGCAAGGCCGAAAATTTAATGACAGTGATTTTGCGGCAGTCGAAGCCCGAACTGGTCTACCTGTTCCAGAGGAACATAAAGAAGTTTATCGCACGCTTGGTGGAACTCCGCATTTGGATGGTGCTTACACAGTGTTTGGTGAAGTGATTGAAGGATTGGATGTGGTTGATAAAATTGCAGCAGTTGAAACAGGACAAGGAGACCGGCCGGTTAAAGAAATTAAAATGAAAATCAAGATTATTAAATAATTATTGATGCGAGATAAAATAAAACAATTACTGGATGAGGTTGCTGCTTTTACTACGGAAAGTAAAGAGGAGCTAGATCAATTCAGAATAAAGTACCTGAGTAAAAAAGGATTGATTCCTTCGCTTTTTGGCGAGTTTAAAAGCGTTGCACCTGAGTTGCGTAAAGAAATGGGGCAGGAATTAAATGCCCTAAAAAATAATGCGCAGGATAAATTAATTCAGCTTACCGAAGCGCTTGAAAATGTAACAAGCGATTCGGGGAGTGATTTGGATTTAACCTTACCTGTTAATTTTAATGAATTGGGTGCCCGCCATCCACTTTCAATTGTAAGAAATAAAATTATCGAGATTTTTGCACGCTTAGGTTACACCGTTTCCGAAGGTCCGGAAATTGAAGATGATTTTCATAATTTTTCAGCCTTGAATTTTCCTCCAGAGCATCCGGCACGCGACATGCAGGATACCTTCTTTATCGAAAAAGATCCGGACATTGCTTTAAGAACCCATACTTCATCGGTACAGGTGCGGGTGATGGAAAATCAACAACCTCCGATTCGAACGATTTCGCCTGGAAGGGTTTTCAGAAACGAAGCCATTTCTGCCCGAGCGCATTGTATTTTTCATCAGGTTGAAGGATTGTACATTAATAAAAATGTATCCTTTGCCGGTTTAAAACAAACCCTGCTTTATTTCGCCCGGGAACTTTTTGGAGAGTATACCAAAATCCGTTTGCGACCTTCCTATTTCCCATTTACCGAACCTTCGGCCGAGATGGACATCTCTTGTAATATTTGTGGAGGTAAGGGCTGTAATATTTGTAAATATTCAGGTTGGGTTGAGATTTTAGGTTGTGGTATGGTTGACCCCAATGTATTGGAAAATTGCGGAATCGACAGCAAAGAATACACAGGCTTTGCATTTGGAATGGGCATCGAACGTATTGCCATGCTTAAGTATCAGGTTAACGATATTCGATTATTTTTTGAAAATGATAAGCGCTTTTTGAAACAGTTTTCAAGTGCGACCTAAGGTATTAAAGATTCAAACCCATGTAGGGTTTTAAACCCTACGAGGGTTATGCTCTAATCATCAAATTTCAATAATTTTATTTCTGCCTGTTCTCAATAAACTGAAGCTCCAGTTCGGCTAATAATTGATGAATGTTTTTCACCTTTGAAAGTTCAATTTCGTAAGCGGTAAGTAAATTAGGAATCGTTTTAATGGAAGTAATTAAATCCTTTTTACGCTCCTTCGAAATTTCATTTTGCACCAATAAAAAATAATCGATCGATCCAAGGCTGGGAATGAGTTTTCCTTCCGATTGGTGATTGGTGATTAAGCAAAAATTATTTTTGGTATCAGGGCAATGATAAAAATAAACCGAATAATTTAAATCAACATTGTCAGGTCCGGCTTGTGTAAAATCATCAATCCTTCGGAGATGAAAATTAAGTTGCTTGTTTAAAAAAAAGGTAAGCCGGTAATCTTTTAAATGACAGGAAATTCCAATCAGGGTGTATTCTGAAGAGAAATCAATTTTCGCAGAAAGCTTTTTGGCCATGATGAAATTCCTTTGGCTATAAATATAAGAATATTTGAAGTAAAAAAGTTTTGAGAAGAAAAGATAGTTTAGCTTAAATGTAATTTGGCAAATGCCTTTTCGGAGGCAATTTGCTCGGCCCCTTTAATTGAAAAATCCTGGCCACTTTCAATTACTTCACCATCAACAAAAATTCGAACTAAAAATTGTTTTTTAAAACCATCCCCGATTTCTTCCACCACTTTAAAATCAACTTCTTTCTTTTCTTTTTGCCCCCACTCAACCAATTTGCTTTTAAAATTTACAATTTGGGTTTCGAGTTCATCCAGATCGAAATGAATATTGATAATGCGACTGAGGATAATTTTTCGTGCGAAAGTGTAGCCCTTGTCCAAATAAAGTGCACCAATAAATGCTTCAAAAGCATCGCCATTCATCGATTTACATTTATTGTGTGTATCGCTGGCAGAATTAATCAACTTATTTAAGCCTAGTTTGTGGGATAGGCTATTAAGTTGAGCCCGGCTCACAATTTTGGAGCGCATCTCTGTTAAGAAGCCTTCTCCTTTATAAGGAAATTTTTTAAAAAGTAATTCTGCTACCACGGCATCAAGAATGGCATCGCCTAAATATTCAAGCCGTTCGTTACTTTTTTTATTGCCATTTGAAACTTCCTCGGCAACCGATTTATGTCTAAAAGCCAATTGGTATAAAGCAATATTTTGAGGATAATATCCAAAGATATTTTTTAAACTGAGAAACAGTTTTTTATTGGGAGAAAAATAATTTACGATATACTTATTAAAACTCAAGATGAAGGTTTATCCAACGAATTTTTTAAAGATTACGGAAGCATTATGACCACCAAAACCAAAGGTATTGCTTAAAGCAACATTTATTACTCTTTCCTGGGCTTGGTTAAAAGTGAAATTTAATTTTCCATCAATTTCAGGATCAGTATTAAAGTGATTAATCGTTGGAGGAACAATATCGTTTTTAACGGCTAAAAGTGTAGCAATAGCTTCCATTGCACCTGCAGCACCCAATAAGTGACCAGTCATTGATTTTGTAGAATTAATATTGATCTTAAAGGCTTGTTCTTTAAACAAACCTACGATAGCTTTTGGTTCAGCAATATCACCTACCGGAGTTGAGGTTCCGTGGGTATTGATATGATCAATATCTTCTAAATTTAATTCTGCATCTTCAATTGCAAATTTCATGCAGAGTTGTGCTCCCAAACCTTCAGGGTGAGGGGCAGTCATGTGATGAGCATCCGCTGATAATCCGCCACCGGCAACTTCAGCATAAATGGTAGCACCACGTTTTTTTGCGTGTTCAAGTTCTTCGAACACTAAAGCGCAACCACCTTCACCTAATACAAAACCATCACGGTCTTTATCAAATGGTCGGGATGCAGTTTTTGGATCGTTGTTACGCGTTGAAATAGCTGTCAAGGCATTAAATCCACCCACACCTCCTTCAGTAATGGCAGCTTCTGAGCCGCCAGTTACGAAGGCATTGGCTTTTCCAAGTCGAATAAGGTTATAAGCGTCAACCAAAGCATTGGCCGATGAAGCACAAGCTGAAACAGTTGCGAAGTTTGGTCCTCTAAATCCATGTCGTATCGAAATATGACCAGCGGCAATATCCGGGATCATTTTAGGGATAAAGAAAGGATTGAAACGAGGTGTTCCGTCTCCTTTAGCAAAGTCAGTCATTTCTTTTTGAAATGTTTCTATCCCTCCAATACCGGAAGCCCAAATTACGCCCACACGATCTTTGTCGATATTTTCATCATCAAGTCCTGCATCAGCAATAGCCTGATCAGCGGCCAATAAGCCAAACTGAGCATAACGATCATGTTTTCTTAACTCTTTTCTGTCGAAAAAATCTTTTGCATCAAAATTTTTAACTTCTGCTGCAATTTTTGTTTTGAATTTTTCGGTATCGAAATGAGTTATTAAAGCAGTACCGCTAACTCCATTAATCAAGGCTTCCCATGTTTCAGAGATAGTATTGCCTAATGGAGTTAGTGCACCTAGGCCTGTAACAACTACACGCTTTAATTTCATCTAGTTTATTTTACGTTTTCTTCGATGTAAGTAATAGCATCACCTACAGTACCAATTTTTTCAGCTTGATCATCAGGAATCGCCATGTTGAATTCTTTTTCGAATTCCATGATTAATTCAACTGTATCAAGTGAGTCAGCTCCAAGATCATTTGTGAAACTTGCTTCTGGCGTTACTTCGCTCTCGTCAACTCCTAATTTATCAACGATAATTGCTATTACTTTTGATTTAGTATCAGACATATCTTTTATTATTTTGGTTAAACAGTGTGCAAAGAAATAAAATCTATCATTTAAAAGCAAAGAAAAACTAATATATTTAACTTTACTTTTTCATAATGAGCGGATTAATAAATATTTGCACCTCAGCTCAAAATTATGCAATTTAATGCTCATTTTGATAAATAAAACTATAAATTTGAGCATCATTTGTCAAATTAATTGAACTCCATGAAGAGAATTGCCATTTTTGCATCAGGTAGTGGTTCAAATGCTCAAAACATTTCAGAGTACTTTTCAGATCTAGAGAATATTACTGTCGCTCTTATTTTAACTAACAGCAAAAATGCCTATGTTATTGATCGTGCTAAAAAATTCAACATTCCGGTTGTAATTTTTAACAGAAATGATTTTTACCAAACTGATAACGTGTTAAATAAATTGAAATCGTTTCAAATTGATTTAATTGTTTTAGCTGGATTTTTATGGCTGATTCCGAATGATTTAATAAGTGCTTTTCCCAGTAAAATAATCAACATCCATCCGGCTTTACTACCAAAGTATGGAGGTAAAGGTATGTTTGGAATGAAAGTTCATGAAGCTGTTAAAGAGGCTAAGGAAACAGAAACCGGAATTACCATTCATTACGTGAATAGTAAATATGATGAGGGCGAAATAATTTTTCAGGCCAAAGTTAAGATTGAAGAAAAAGATGATGCCGAAAAAATTGCTGAAAAAATCCATGCCCTCGAATATGAACATTTCCCTCAGATAATTAAAAAATTAATGGAGAATAATTGAATTAAGAGATTTAATAGGTATTCTGAGAACTCATCTCCCCGATCGGTTTCCTAACTTTATTTCTGAGTTTATAATCCTTGGGCGCATAGCCAACACTTATTAATAAGGACAAGTCTTTGGCTTTGGGAATATTTAATAATGTTTTAATCCTCTTTTCGTTATACCAACCAATCATGCAGGTACCTAAACCCTCCTCTTCTGCCTGAAGGCAGAAATGCTCAGCGGCAATTCCAAGGTCAATCAGTTTCCAGCTTCTCTTTTTAATGCGCCCTCCTATTCGATTAACAAGGGGTGGTTTTTCTAAGGTAATGGCAATTAGAACAGGAGCGTTTAGAACAAATTTATTAAAGCTGACCAGTTTAGAAAAAGTTTCTTTTGCCACTTTATTTTTAAGTTCGGGTTCATCAATTACAATAAATTTCCATGGTTGTGAATTTGATGCAGAAGGTGCCAAACGGGCTGCTTCCAAACATCTTAAAACCTTTTCTGGTTCAACAGGTTGATCGGTGTACTTTCGAACACTTTGACGGGTCTTAACGAGATTTAAAAATTTCATTCCAAAAATTTATTTTAAAAAATAATTAAAACACGAATTATGATTAAATCAGCACATTTACTAAAATCTTCTTTTTAATTTTTCGGTTTCCTTTTCAAAACCTGGTTTACCAAGCAAGGCGAACATATTCGATTTGTAAGCTTCAACTCCTGGTTGATCAAAAGGATTTACCTTTAATAAATAGCCACTTAACGCACAGGCAAATTCAAAGAAATAAACCAGTTGTCCCAGCACAAATTCCGACACTTCAGGAATTTGAATTTGAATATTTGGAACCTTTCCATCCACATGAGCCAGGGTAGTTCCTATTTCTGCTTTGTGATTAACCTCCGAAACTCTTCTCCCGCTAATATAATTTAGCTTGTCCAAATCAGCCTTAGTTGAAGGAATTTTTAGGATTTGATTACTATTCTCAACCGAAATTACAGTTTCAAACAGGTTGCGAATTCCATCCTGAATATACTGCCCCATCGAATGTAAATCAGAAGTGAAATTTACACTTGCCGGGAAAATACCTTTTTTCTCTTTTCCTTCACTTTCTCCATAAAGTTGTTTCCACCACTCAGTAAAATAATGTAAACGAGGTTCATAATTTACCATAATTTCACTGGTAAAGCCTTTGCTGTACAATGCATTTCTGATAATGGCATATTGGGTTGCAGGATTACTTTCGAATGATTTATTTCCTGCTAAAATTTCTTTTTTCATCGTCTGTGCACCTTCGATAAAAGAAGCGATATCGAAACCGGCTGCAGCAATGGGAAGCAACCCGACTGGAGTAAGAACAGAGAATCTTCCACCAACATCATCAGGAATGCTGTAAGTTTTATATCCTTCTTTAGTAGCTAATTCCTTTAAAGCTCCACGACTGTTATCCGTTATGGCAAATATCCTCTTTACAGCCTCATTGTGTCCGTATTTTTTTTCGATATGTTCATTCAATAACCTGAAAGCAATGGCCGGTTCTGTGGTGGTACCTGACTTTGATATGACGCCAATTGAATAATCTTTTACATCCAGTATTTTTAACAAATCTGTTAGATAATCTTCGCTCAAATTTTGTCCTGCGTATAAAACCAAAGGAGCTTTTCTATCGGATTCAAGTTGTGCAAAATGATTACTTAAGGCATCAATAATTGCTCGTGCGCCTAAGTATGATCCTCCTATTCCAATAACAACAAAAATTTCTGAACTTGATTTGATCTTTTGTGCATCTGAGATAAGATCTTTTATTAGATCATTGGTAATTTCATCCGGTAGACTTATCCATCCTAAAAAGTCATTTCCCTTACCTGTTTTGGATAAGAGGTTCTTATAAGCAGTTTCAATTTCTGGTTCATAAGATTTAATCTGTTCTTGACTGATAAAATCCAAGGCATTTTTCAAATTAATTTTCATGGCTTTTTTTTGAGCTTATTTTATACAAATGTAAGGATTAAGTCTGCATATGCTAATCAGAATGGGGGATAAAAAAAACAGCTCTGACGAAGAGCTGTTTTTATATGAAACGAAAACCAAATTTGTTTTTTAACCTTTTTAATTACATAACTACGAACCCATGAAATTAATTTCTTGCTAAAGAACTCTACAAATATAAATAGCTATTTCAAGCCCATTTGTTAAGGAAGATTAACAAACGTTAAAAAATGTTAATAGGCTGTAAATCATTAAGATCAAATCATACATTTGCAACATGAACAGGAAGTTGATTATACTCATCATTGTATTAATGTCGGTGGCACTATTGGGATTGATGAGTATACAGGTTTATTGGATTAGAAATGCAATAATTGTTAAACAAGCGAATTTTGTCCGCAGTGTTAACGAAGCAATTCCAAAGGTTGTCCTTCTTCTTGAAAAAATTGAAATGGTTAATAAATTTAATACGCCAAGTACAATTTTTTCGGATAGTAAGTCTTATACAAATTATCTGGATTCGATAAATGAAGAATTTAAAAAGGATTTAGCCAATATTAAAACACCCAGAGAATATGAAGCTTTTAATAAAAAATCCTTACTAATTAGCCGGAATATTACCGGTATAATGAATCGTGCCAAAAAACCAATTGAAAAAAGAATTGATGAAAATTTATTAGATTCCCTCATTAATTTTGAACTGACAAAGATGGGTATTACCACCCAATATGAATATGGAATTTATAGCCCTACCCAGAATAGAATGATAATGCAAAAAACAGGTGCTTATCCGTCACAATTATTGAGTCCTGAAAGTTTTAATTTTGCACTATTCCCCAGTGATATTCAAGGTCGACCAGCTATGTTGGCTTTATATTTTCCGAATGAACATCGTTTTTTGATTAGTAAGATGTGGGTGCTTTTATTAATCTCCGCTGTTCTCCTTATTGTTATCATTTTGTCATTTTATACCGCCATCAGTACCATCTTTAGGCAAAAGAAGCTTTCAGTAATGAAAAATGATTTCATCAATAATATGACCCATGAGTTTAAAACCCCAATTTCAACAATCTCGCTTGTCTGTGAAGCATTAAAGGATAAGGACATTGAAAAGTCGGAAGAGGTTTATGACAATTATATTGGTATCATTGACGATGAAAATACCAGACTGAAGGTGATGGCAGAAAAAATATTGCAAACAGCAATTATTGAAAAAGGTAAACTAAATCTTAAAAAGGAGTGGGTCGATATCCATGAAATTATTGTAGAGGACATTCGAAAAATTAAAATACAGGTAGAAAAAAGAGGAGGAGAGATTTATACAGATTTAAAAGCTGAAAATGTAAAACTTAAGCTGGATCGTTTACACATAACCAATGTGGTATTAAATTTGCTTGATAATGCCATAAAATATACCCTGGACACTCCTGAAATTCTGATCTCAACAATGGAGTCATCATCAGGTATTACAATCAGTATTCAGGATAATGGAATTGGAATTAGTAAAGCGAATCAACACAAAATTTTTGAAAAACTATTTCGGGTTCCTACAGGAAATATTCATAATTTTAAGGGCTTCGGATTAGGGTTAAGTTATGTTAAGGCAGTCATTGATAAACATGGAGGAAGTATTCAACTTAACAGTGAATTGAAACGAGGAACTACTTTTAAGGTATTTTTACCCTATGGTGATTTAAATAATTGATGTATGGAAGAACAAAAAGTATTATTAGCAGAAGATGATAAGAACCTAGGCACCATCCTGCAGTCATATTTAATTGCTAAAGGATATCCAACTGACTTATGCATTAATGGTGAAGAAGCCTTTGAGTGTTTTAAGAAAGGAGAATACAGCATTTGTATCCTTGATGTAATGATGCCTGTAAAAGATGGATTTACTTTGGCTGCAGATATTCGTGAAACGGACAAGGAAATTCCGATCTTATTTTTAACGGCCAAAACATTGCAAGAGGATAAACTAAAAGGTTTCGAAATTGGTGCTGATGATTATATCAGCAAGCCTTTCAGTATGGAGGAATTACTCATGCGAATGAAAGCTATTCTGCGAAGATCAAGTCAAAAAACAAACAATTCCCCAAATAATATTTTTAATCTTGGGAATTTTGTTTTCGATTATAACCGACAATTATTGGTTATTGATGGCTCCGAACAAAAATTAACCTCAAAGGAAGCAGAATTATTAAAATTACTTAGCGAGAATTTAAATCAAGTGCTAGACAGGAGTGAAGCTTTAAATAAAATTTGGTACGACGATAGTTATTTTAACGCCAGAAGTATGGATGTTTATGTAACGAAATTAAGAAAGTACCTGAAAGCTGATAATAATGTTGAACTTTTAAATGTTCACGGTGTCGGATTTAAGCTGGTTGTTAACAACTAGTCTCTCTATGGAAGTTTGCTAATGCTTCCTAATTCATAATCTTCATTATCAATAATATCCCACAATTTTGATGAACCTGGGCCTTTGGCTCTATTACTTAAAACAATGATGGTTTTTTGTTGTTTCATATCACGAATATAAAAAGCACGAAATCCTTTCCACCATCCATAATGATATGCAGTGTTTTCTCTGTCACCTCTAATTCTCCAGCCAAAACCGTAATTATCCCTTCTTCTTCTTGATTTTGGACTTCCAGGTTCAAATGCTAATTTAAGGGTGCTATCATTCAGAAGCATCCCATTATAAAGTGCCTGATCAAATTTAAACATATCCTCAACACTGGTGTAAATACCCTTATCTCCCATTACTCCGTTTAAGTACTCATTGCGCTGCCTGATAGGTCGCCAACCACTGTATCGATATCCTGGAATACCTTGCAAAATGTAGGCCGTAACTTCTTTTTCACCATTCATGTTGTAAACAAAACTATGCTTCATATCAAGGGGCGTAAAAATGTTGTCTTTAATAAACTTATCGAATGTTGAACCACTTACTCTTTCGATAATGTTTGCAAGAATGGCGTAATTGGTATTGCAATAATGAAATCCGCGATCGGGTTGAAAATAAACTGTGGGTTTGTGTTCTACAAATAATTTCAGCATCTCGTCATTGGTGAGTGGGATGGTTTTATTTTTCCATTGTTCGTGGGCAAGGGTCATGTAACGGGATAAGCCTGATCGGTGATTCATCAGCAATCGAATGGTGATTCCTTCGTAAGGAAATTCGGGCAAATACGCCCTGATATCCGTATCAAGGTCCACTAAGCTATCTTCGAGCAACATTAAAGCAGCCATTGCAGTAAACATTTTTGAAACAGATGCGATTTGAAATGATGAAGAGGTTTCAATATTCTTCTTTTCTCGAATATCTGCATATCCAAAGGCCTCTTTATAAACCATCCTGCCTTTTTCTGCATAAAGAACTGCTCCTGAAAAGGCATGCCTATTATGAAGATTTTCAAAAATACCGTGTAACCACTTTGATTTATCGTCAATGGTTTCCTGATCTAGATCAACAAATAATGTTTCTGAAATTTTAGGGAGTTCAGTTGGTTTTTCGTTTTTGGTTCTACATCCCCAAAGAACTAAAATGATAATAAAAATGGAAGTAATCGTTTTGAGCTGCATCCGCTGATATTTTGCCTCGGCAAAGTTATCAGATTTGATAAATTTTAAAACTGAAAAATTAAGATTTAACAGTTTTTAACCAAATTTAATCTTGGGAAGTCTATAATTTCTCAAATACTTCTTTAAACCGAATATTAACTTCTTCGGCAATCGCTAGCAAGTCTTCATTCCCAAGTTGATCCATCATGGAATGAGGATCAATTGCACATACCTCTGTACCAGATGCTTGCTCGATGACAATTACATTGCAGGGTAGCAGCACTCCTAATTTATCTTCCGATTTTAAAGCTTTGTATGCGAAATGTGGATTGCAGGCTCCTAATATCGTATATCGTTTAAAATCAACATCGATTTTTTTCTTGAGGGTTTCTTTTACATCAATTTCGGATAAAATACCAAAGCCTTGTTCCTTAAGCAATCCACTTACTTTTTCTATAGCTTCATCGAAAGAAAGCGGTATCGTTTTGTTGAGATAATATTTCATGACTTGCTTTTTTGTTATTCAAAATTAATGAATTTATTTTGGATGATTCTCCGCATTCGGACAAAATTAGGCTTTTACAGGGTGCTTAAAATTTAAATCCAATTCCAACAATCTGAATTTCTGAATGTCGTGTTTTATGGCATATGCTTTGCATACTTGGTTTACTTTATTTGTAAAATGGAGAACTTAATCATCATCTTTTATCTAATCCTGTTAGTCCCTATCGCTTTTATAGGAAGGCAGAAACAATTGGGCATGGCTCGCTCATTGATTCTGAGCTTAGTATTAACTCCCCTTATCGGATTTATTTTAGTATTGTTTTCCCCACAAAAACTACGAATCAGACATTATAAAATTCGTAAAAAATGTAATGTTTGCTGCTACGATTTAACCATAGCTTATTGCAATAAGTGCAGTAACCCAAATAATTGGAGCTTAATCCGTCACCAATATTCTCTCCGAATCTAAAATTTAGCATATATTTGTCTTGTACAGATTAGAATGATAAATTATTGCTTTTCTGACAATTAATATTTTTCAACAAAAAATTTATGTCCATAACCGTACATCAACTGTAACTATATGAACACTCTCAACGTCAAATGTATCAAATGCTGTAAATAATATTTTGATAATCATATGATTAAAATTGTGGCATATTTTTAGCTACTTTTATTCACCTATTAAATAAAACCAAAAAAAATGAGACATTTTAATGCATTGAAGCGGATTAAAGCAAACATGAAAATTGTTATGATCGGGTTGCTTATTGTTGCTATTAGCGGAACAATCTATTCGCAAAAAGTTTGGACACTGAAGGATTGCATAGAATATGCTTTGGATAACAATATTCAGATTAAAAAAAGTGAACTTACAGCCGAAATAAATAAAGCAAGTTTGTTACAATCAAAATTAGATTTAATTCCTTCAATTAACGGAGCCACAAGTTTTACCTTCGGAAGCGGTCGTACTGACAATGGTAATTTGGAATATGTGATTACGGATTCAAAGAGTGCTTCTTTTTCACTATCATCTGGGGTTACACTTTTTAATGGTTTCCAGAAATATAATACCATTAAACAATACCAGTATAATTATTTAGCCAGCAAATACGACTCTGATAAAATGCGTGATGATATCTCGTTATTGCTCGCTCAAAATTATCTGAATGTTTTATTTAGTATGGAATTGGTAGAACAAGCCCAGGCGCAATTAGATGTTACAGAGCAGCAAATCAGAAATACACAGAAAATGGTTGAAGCCGGAACATTACCAAAGGGTAATTTATTGGAAATTCAATCTCAATTTGCTTCAGAGGAAGTAACTTTGATTAATGCCCAAAATCGTTTAAATCTTGCTTATCTAGATTTATTACAACTTTTGGAACTCCCTGCAACCGATGATTTCATGATTGAAAAACCTGTTCTTTCGATTGGAAGCGAAATGAATCTGTTACCAACTGAGCAGATTTATGGCATTTCTGTTACTCAGCTTCCACAAATAAAAAGCGCTGAATTACGTTTTAAGAGTGCTAGTAAAGGCTTAGCAATTGCAAGAGGTTCAAGAAGTCCGTCCATTTCTGCCACTGCTGGTTGGGGAACTAGTTATAATGACCAAAATCGTATTATTGATTTTTCAACAGAACCACCGACAGATTTGGGATTAAAACCTTTTAGAGATCAGTATAAAGACAAACAAAGTAAATACCTTCGATTCTCACTAAATATTCCAGTTTTTAATGGTTTCGCTACTTCTTCAAATATTGCCCGTGCAAAAATAGCTGAAAAAACAGCCGAGTACGATCTGCAGCTTTCAAAAAACACCGTTCGCAAAAATATTGAGCAGGCTTATTCTGATGCCCTTGCAGCTTACAAGACCTATAACGCTAGTATTAAATCTGTTGCTTCGTTTCAGGAATCTTTTAAGTATATGGAACAAAAATTTAATGTAGGTATGGAGAATTCATTAAATTATAATGTTGCAAAAATGCAATTAACAAGTGCACAATCACAGTTATTGTCAAATAAATACGATTATATCTTTAAATCGAAAATATTAGATTTTTATATGGGTAACCCATTAACACTCGATCAAGACTAAGATTTAAAATAATATGAATCCTTATTGTTTAAAAGCCCTTCAACAGAGGGCTTTTCTTTGTAAATAAATAAGTCGCTATCACAATTTATTTTGTATTTTTATCGCTTATTGCATTTCATTATCACATTAAACCATTTTTTAAATGAAACAAAAGAAGTCAAATACCAAAAAGTATATTATTTGGATAGGAATCCCCCTTTTCATTCTCTTAATTATTTTTGCGGTTAACAAGAAAAAGACAACAGGCGGAATCAAAGTCAGCACTGAGCTTGCAACCAAAAGAACCATCATCGAAACGGTTTCAGCCAATGGAAAAATTCAACCGGAAATTGACGTTAAAATCAGTCCATACATTTCAGGTGAGGTTGTTGAACTTTATGTTCGTGAAGGTGATGAAGTGAAAAAAGGAGAATTGTTAGCTAAAATTGATCCTGAAATTTATGTGAGAAGTTATGAAAGAGCTGAAGCTGCATTAAACACTCAGAAAGCTAACCAGGCCAACGCTAAAGCCAGACTTGCACAAGTCCAGGCTCAGTATGCCAATGCAGAACTATCCTATAATCGAAGCAAAACCTTATTCGATCAAAATGTGGTTTCAAAAGCAGATTTTGATGCAGCACTTGCCTCATTTCAGGTTGCCGAAGCAGAAGTTGAGGCAGCTAAAGAAAGCTTAAAAGCGGCAGAATTTTCTGTTGGTAGCACCATTGCTTCAATGAAAGAAGCACGTGAAAACCTAAATCGAACCAGCATTTACGCTCCGAATGATGGAACCGTTTCTAAACTGAATGTTGAAAAGGGCGAGCGCGTAACAGGTGCTTCTCAGTTTTCATCAGGAACCGAAATCATGCGAATTGCCAATTTGCAAAACATGGAGGTAAATGTTGAAGTAAATGAAAATGATATTGTACGTGTAAGCATGAATGATACCTGCATAATTGAGGTTGATGCTTACTTAAACAAAAAATTTAAAGGCTTAGTCACCGAAATTGCTACCTCGGCAAATGTGTTGGGTGTGAGTGCAGATCAGGTTACTAATTTCGAAGTTAAAATTCGTATTCTACGTGAATCTTACGACGAATACATTACGGAAGAAAATCCGAATTACTCACCATTTCGACCTGGTATGTCAGCAACTGTCGATATCCAAACAGAGACTGCTTTCGAAATTTTAACCCTGCCTATTCAGGCTGTTACTACACGTTCAGATTCAACCGGAAAAGTTAAAGCAGTAAAAACAGAAGATGCTGAGAATAGCGATGAACCAGAAGCTACAACTGATGAAGAGGTTGCTGAATATGTGTTTTTGTTTGATGAAGAAGAAGGCATTGCTAAGATGCAAAAGGTGAAAACAGGAATTCAGAATAACACATACATCCAAATTCTGGAAGGCTTGAAAGCAGGAGATGAAGTAATTGTAGCACCTTATCGCGCTGTTTCTAAAAATCTTAAGAACGGTGATGAGGTTAAAAAAGTTGATAAAGACAAACTATTTGTAACTGACAACTAGTAAATAAATACACTAAAACCAGAGACGCAGGGATGCGTCTCTTCTTTTTTCAGATCATGGCTAAATTATTATTTCTTGAAACAGCAACCCAGGTTTGCTCGGTAGCACTGGCCGAAAAAGGGAAATTACTTTCTTTAAAAGAGAGTACGACCTTCAATTCCCATTCTTCACTTTTGGTATCATTCATACAGGACACACTAAACGAATCAAAATTAAATTTGCAGGATTTGGATGCCATTGTGATTAGTAAAGGACCGGGTTCGTACACAGGTTTGCGCATTGGTGTTTCATCGGCTAAAGGGCTTTGCTATTCTCTCGACATTCCTTTAATTTCGGTTAATACCCTGCAAAGTATAGCTGCCGGAATGAGTGCTGAAATTAAAGATGAAAAAGCCATTTATTGCCCCATGATTGATGCCCGACGAATGGAAGTTTATACGGCTTTATTCGATGGCAATAACAAAGAAATTGAGGCCACTTCCGCAAAAATTATCGATGAACATTCATTTGAAGATTTATTGAAAGAACGAGTCGTTTATTTCGGTGGTGATGGTGCTGAAAAATGCAAAACTGATTTAGCTCACCATCAAAATGCTAAGTTTTTAGACGATTTCAGAATTTCTGCTAAAGACATGATTAAATTGGCTTTCGAAAAATATCAAGCCAAAAAATTTGAAGATGTGGCCTACTTCGAACCTTACTACTTAAAAGATTTCATTGCCGGAATGCCTAAGGTTAAAGGATTGAAATAAACAAGGCCATCAAATAGTTGATGGCCTTGTTTGTTTTTAATGACAACCATCATCACAACTACAACTCAGGGTTTCACTTTTCGATTTTTCAAAAGCTTCTTTACCTTCCTTAAAAGCAAACCATGCTACACCTAAAGAGCCTGCAATATCTACATAAGCTATGCCTGTAAACTCAAACAAAAGGCTTGATGCAAGCAGGATAAAAGACAGGTAAAAACAGGTTTTGGTACAGTTTGCATCCGCGATAATGGCATCCGAATTTAAAGCTTTTCCAACCTTCAACTTGTATTTCATCAAAACATACATGGTAAGTATTGAAAGGGATGAAATAATGATGCCAACCATAGTGGTATCAGGTTTTACGTCATTGAAGATGTTGAGTGTACTCCCGACCAAAAGTCCGGCAACCAAAAGGTAAAAGGCAAGGCCTGTAATTCTAAGGGCCTGCCTTTCAAACTTATCTCGCTGGTTTACTTCAGCATACTTCATCCTCCAAATCAGGTGTAGTATGCCAATGCCTGAAATTACCTCCACAAAACTATCTACACCAAAACCTAGTAGTGCTAAAGTTTCGTCTTCCATTCCAAAATAAACAGAAACTAATCCTTCAATTACATTGTAAACAATGGTAATGATTGCCAGGATAAAGGCTGTGTAAATGAGTTTTGTTTTCATGCTTTTTCTTTAGTTATGATGGCCTAAAATAATTTTTAAAATGATATCGTATTTTGAAAAACGAAATAAATAAAATTTTACATTTGCGCTCCGAATGCCTCTTTAGCTCAGTTGGTAGAGCAGCTCATTCGTAATGAGCAGGTCGTGGGTTCAAGTCCCATGAGAGGCTCACAGAAAGGCCTAATGAGGATCAACATCCTTTTTACAACAGGCAGGTAGTTTGTCGTAAGCTTTTTTATCAGCCGGTACATCATCGGCATCATGCCCTAATTTTGAAATGGCCTGCCTCAATTTATCCGGATTGGTTTTTTTTGATCGATACTTAATGGTAGCAATTTTTGTTTCGTTATCAAGTTCAACAAAAGTAACGCCCTTTTCAAATTTAATATTCGATTCAATTCGTTCTTTACACATCCCGCATATTGCCGATGTTTTAATTTTGATTTCTTCAATCTTGTTTTTGTCTTGTGCAATACCCTGGCTTGTAAGTCCAATTGCTAAAGCTATTGCCACTAAAATTGTTTTAAAAGCTGTTTTCATGTTTTTGTTTTTTTAATTGTTTTTAATTCGATATCTAAGTCCTGCGTATATTTTTATTCCTGACAATGGCCCCCAAATCAATGACGAATCAAAATATTCACCAAAGGGTTCGTTGGCAGCGATGATCGGATTTTCCTGACGGAAGTTAGTTAAGTTTTCACCTCCCAGGTAAAAATCCCATTTCCTGAAATACTTTGTAACCTGAAAATTAAGTATGGTGTAAGTAGGCGAAGATTCAGGTAATTGATATTCGATGGGGTTTTTACTTGTTCCAGGAATCCGGCTATCGCCGTTAAACTGTGCCGTGAAATCAAATTGCCATTTATTCAAATTAGTTGCATACGATAAATTGACCAAACCTTTGTATTTGTTCACAAGCGGTTTACGAACCAGCTCATTGTTAATGGTTGTTTTCACATCGTTAAAACGGAAAGCTGCTGTTACATCCATACGGTTGAACAATTCATAATTTACCTCTACCTGAAAACTACTTGAATAGGATTTCCCATCCAGGTTGTAAACAAATATTTTTGATAAATCCTGATCTCGGTCAATCACAATTTGATTGACAAAATGGGTGTAATAGGCTTCAGCGTTAATGCTCATTTGTTTGCCGGAAACATCAATGTATTTTGTCAGGTTGATGCCGTAATTCCAGGCCTTTTCAATTTCAGGCTGTTCGTCGATGATCAAACTCCTTGAGCTGGCTAACAAAAAAGTATTCTCGGCAAAAATATTGGCCGTCCGGTAACCTTTTCCTACAGAAGCCCTGAATGTGGTATTTTCATCCATCATAATCCTGAGGTGGGCACGGGGCGTGATCAGGGTTCCGTAAAGATTATGGAAATCACTTCGCAAACCTAAAATCAAACTTAACTTATCCACGTTGTGGTAGGTGTACTCGAAAAAAGCACCGGGTACACTTTCTTTACGGTTAAATGCACTATCAACCAAAACCTCATCGTACTCATCAAGTACATAACTAATACCGGTTGTGTAAGTGTGGTTGGTATTTCCGATATAGGATTGAAACATCAAATTGCCATAGTAGTTATTCTCAATGGCATCGTAATTTTTTAAACCAAAAATGGAATTCTGACGGTGGTGAATGAATGAATTAATGAAGCCAAAATTAGTCCCAGGCCTTTTAAAAAGATAGGCCGTTTTTGTAAAAACTTCATAACGATTCGTTTCAATATTAATTCCATAACCATTTGATAAATCATTGGGTTTTGAAGGATCAAAATTCAGCTGCCCCCCAATCCGTTCTTCGTTTAAAATTTTAATACCCAGCTGTGCATGAACTTTTTCGCTGTCGAATTTCCACCGGTTAAATAAATTAATTTGTTTCATTTTTGGATGATCCAGAAATGAGTCTTTGTTTTTATCAACTTCGTTGCTAAAATCTTCAGCATGGATAAAAAGCATGGTGCTTATTTTATCGTTTAATTTGACGGCTGAATAGATATTTCCCTCTTTTTTTCCGTAATTATTGGCAAACAGATTTACAAACAGAGGCTCGCTGTTATCGGGCTTTTTGTACTCGGTATTAATTTGGCCGGTAATAGATTCGTAACCATTTTTTACTGAGGCAGAACCTTTAGAAATTTGTATGGATTCCATCCAGCTACCGGGAATGTAGTTTAAACCAAAGGCGGTTCCCAGTCCTCTGATGTTTGGTATATTTTCGGTCATTAACTGACTGTAATTGCCGGATAAACCCAACAACTGGATTTGCTTGGCCCCCGAAACTGCATCCGAAAAAGAAACATCCACTGAAGCATTGGTTTCAAAACTTTCGGATAAATTACAGCAAGCCGCTTTTTGCAATTCGGCCCCTGTAACATTTTGAGTGTACAAAGGTGTCATGCGTGAAACATGAGCCCCAATGGCTTTGTTTGCAATGACAACTTCCTTTAGCTCATTGCTCATCGTTAAAAGAATTTTTAGGGGATCGCTCAATGTTTGATCGATGCTGATGGTGTCTTTTTTATAACTGATAAAACTAACCACCAATTGTGGATTTTGTATCCCTTTCGGAAGCTCAAGTCTAAAGTGCCCTTCCAAATTGGTGGAAGTTCCTTTTGTTGTTCCTGCCCAGTAAACATTTACACCTGGAATTGAAGTTTCAATTCCTTCGGCATTTAATTCAAGTACAAATCCGTGTACAGATTGACCTTGGACATGCGTGTTTGAAATGAATAGAATTATCATTAAAAACACCAAATATTTTATATTTTTCATTAAAGTAATTTTAAGTTTATGGAAAATGATTTTTGCTAAGCGATAGGTATTCGCTTAGGTAAACTTAAAATAGCGGGGGAGATAAATTTGAAAATTGTGAAATGTAAATGATCTCTTCTATCAAGGGTGGAGGATCATTGGCGTTATGAATTACCTCTGTTTCATCAACAATTATTTCGGTGTTCAGAATTTCAAAACATGAAATATCAAGCAAAGCGATTTGTACTTCACCGATGGGTTCATGTGTTGGAATTACGAAATTTGATTTAAACTGATGAACCGATTGAACATCCGAACAGCAATCACTTCCATCACCACAACATGATTCGGGGGCAGAATTAATCGCCACATCAACCAAATTACCACCACAGTAATGTTCTGTAACGATAAACCCGCTGGTGCTGATTAAAAACAAACCGGCAATGATGATATGTAAAAATTGCTTCATTTTTAGCAAATGTAATACTAAATGTGCGAAAGTGTTAATTTTTAACACAAGATTAACACTTTCGCACTAAGCTGCTTACAGATATTTGAGCAAATCGAATTTGTTTAATTGACTCAAAAGCAATTGGTAATCTTTTTCAATGTCCAGTAAATTATCCTTGATTTTGTACAAAGATTTGAGCTCAATAAAATATTCAGTACTTGAAATTTCTCCTTCCGCGAGGGCTTTTTCGATATTCTCCAAATAATTTAATTGATCCCATAAAGCGCGAAATTTTGTGAGTCTTTCACTGGCCGAAACATATTCGTCGTACATTTCTTTTACATGAAAGTAATGCTCGTTTTCATGTCGAACGATATTGCTACGCATATGCTCCAGATTGATTTTACTGCCTTTTACCTTGTTTTTATTTTGCCACAAAGGAACTGACATTCCTAAAATTACACCGGAAAATTTATCGATTCCGTCTCTCTCCATTTTATACCCAACTTCAAATTCGGGCAAAGAACCTGTTTTGGTAAGTTTGATGTTTAACTCGGCAATGTCAATTTCAAGTTCAATAAGTTTATTTAAAGGATCAACACTTTCGATATGTTCAAACAAAACCTCCAACGATTCAGGAACAGGCTCAGCAGGATACTCATTAAGTGAAAGTTTAATAGGTAACCCCCCGTTTAATTCGGTGAGTTTATCTTCTTTTAGCAAAAGCTGATTTTCGATTTCCATCAATTCATTTTGAATAGCCATCTCACTAATTAAGGCTTTATCCAATTCAAATTGTGTAGTGTATCCGTTGCTTAATTTTGAACGAGTGTCTTCAACCAGTTTATTCGCATAATTTACCCTCTTGGCAGCCTCCTCTTTTTTTCGTCGGAGATAAATAATATCCGTACAAACCATTTTGGTTTCGAGTAAAACCTCGATGGAGAATAGTTTTCGGCGATCCTCAGTTTTTTCAATTTCAAGGTTCGATATGGTATTCCTGTAAGCATAACTGCTCGGAAATTCAAAAGACTGGCTGGCTTCAAATTCCTCAGAAAAACCAGTCGTATTATTTTGGTCCCATAGGTGAACATAAGTTACTGAAGGATTATCCAGTGTTAATCCTGTTTTAGCTTCAATATTCAATTTGTTTAAAAAATTATTATTGGCCTGAATACGCTTGTTCTGTTGTAAAACAGAGTTTAGTACTTCATCGATATTTTGAGCCTGTGCTGAAAAGCCCAGGGCAATAAGTAATATTAAAATTTTAATTTTCTTCATGGGTTTATTTTTTTAGCATTCGATGAAAAACCAAAGGAATGATATACAAATTTAACAAAGTTGAACTTAATAATCCACCTAGAATTACAATGGCCATTGGGCTTTGAATTTCGTTTCCGGGTTGATCACCATTAAAGGCCAGCGGAACCAATGCCAAAGAAGCTGTAAGGGCTGTCATTAAGATGGGATTTAACCTGTCTAACGAGCCTTGTAGAATTACCGTAGTTCTTTCTTTTACAGATTTTGCAAGTGCAATATATCTCGAAACCAAGAGGATTCCGTTTCGGGTAGCAATTCCAAAAAGCGTAATAAAACCAATGATAGATGGAATACTAATTACTCCGGAGAACATCCAGATGGCAAATACCCCCCCGATAATGGCAAGAGGTAAATTAAGTAAAACAACACCTGCAATTTTCGAACTTTTAAATTCCTGATAAAGGATTAAAAAGATAATGAAAATGGCACCGATGGTTGTTAGATAAAGGATGCGTGTAGCCGAGGCAGCACTTTCAAACTGTCCACCGTACTCAACATGGTAACCTATTGGAAGTACTACTGCTTCCTCCACATGAGATTGAATGTCTTCGGCAACACTACCCAAATCGCGACCGGCTACATTGGCTGAAATCACAATTTTACGTTGGATATTTTCGCGGCTGATGCTGTTCGGCCCTGTACCTGAAATTACATCGGCTAGTTGTGTAAGTGGAACTTTGTATCCTTGTGCAACGTCTATTTTTGCCGCTTTTATGGCTTCCATTTTATCACGATAAACATCGTCATAACGTAAAACCAAATCGAATTTTTGTTCGCCTACAAATACATCCGAAATTTTTTCACCACCTAAAGCAAAGTTTACAAAGGCATTAAAATCCTGTAAAGTAATGCCGTATTTTGCCAGCATTTCGCGACGAGGTCTGATTTTAATTTGAGGTGTTTCAACCTGCTGTTCAACAAATAAATCAACCACACCGGGAATGACTTTAACAGCGTTTTTTATTTCTTGTGCAATCATGTACATGTTTTGTAAATCTTGCCCAAAAAGCTTAATCGCGATATTCGAACGCGTGCCCGAAAGCATGTGATCAATTCGATGAGTGATGGGTTGTCCAACCTCAACGATAATACCTGGAATTCTGGATAGCTCATGTCTGACTTCTTCTAAAAATTCATCTTTGCTTCTATCTGTTAACAGGTAAGGAACTTCCAGTTCTGAAACATTTACCCCAAACGAATGCTCCGCTTGTTCTGCTCTACCTGTTTTTCTGGAGGTAGTGATTACTTCCGGTATTTGAAGTAAAATTTCTTCAGCATGTTTTCCAATTTCATCCGATTCGTCCAGCGAAACGCCCGGATATGTAGCCAAATTTACCGTAAGTGAACCCTCATTAAATGGAGGTAAAAAGGTTTTACCAAAACTTAAAAGTAAAGCAACTGAAACGATTAATAAGATGGTGGTAAGCGCCAAAACCAGTCCATTGAACCGAAGGGCTATTTTTAGGGTGCTTTGATACATGGCTTTTAAATTTCGTACTAACCAGTTATCGTTTTGGAGTTTAGTTAAAGACCGTTTGTTGGTAAGCATTAAACTACATAACACAGGGGTTAGGGTTAATGCAACAACCAATGAGGCAAAAAGCGAAACAATGAAAGTTATCCCAAGTGGTTTAAGCATTCTGCCTTCCATTCCACCTAAAAAGAACAAAGGAATAAAAGCAACGATGATAATGAGTGTGGCATTTAGGATGGATGCACGAATTTCAAGCGAAGCTTTGTAAACAACCTTTAGTTTGTTTTTTTGTTTTTCGAGCGGTTTTAGGGCATTTTCTTTTAAACGTTTAAATACGTTTTCAACATCGATAATGGCATCATCCACAATGGATCCAATGGCAATGGCCATACCACCTAAACTCATCGTGTTAATGGTAAGTCCCAATAATTTGAGTGTTAAGGCTGCGACAATTAGGGATAGGGGAATGGCAATGATGGTGATAAAAGTGGTTCGTGCATTCATTAAAAAAACAAGCAAAATGATCACCACTAAAAATGCACCTTCGAATAAGGCAACTTGTACATTCTTAACTGCGTTATTGATGAAATTGGCTTGCTCAAAAATATTTTCATGAATTTTAACAGATGCAGGCAATTCATTTTTTAACTCATCCAATGTTTGGTGTAAAACCTCCGTAAGTTTAAGGGTATTAATTTGCGGTTGTTTACTTAAGGTAACCACAACTGCACTTTGTCCTTCGTATGAGCCTTTCCCAATTGCTGGGGCAGCGCCAATAACTACTTTGGCAACATCACTTATTTTAATTGAAGCACCTTTTGAGAATTTCACAACGGTATTTCCAATCACTTTTGGATCGCTAGAGCGAACCAATCCTCTAATCAAATACCGGTTTGAATATTCATCAATAAAACTTCCTGATGAATTTTGGTTTAGCTGATCGCTGCTTTCAATTAATTCAGCTAAGCTAACTCCATGATATTCCATTTTATCAGGATTGGCTAAAATCTGATATTCTTTGGTGTCGCCACCAATGATGGTAACTTGTGAGATCCCGGGAACCGAAAGTAATCGGGGTCGGAATTTCCAGTCGGCCATGGTTCTTAATTCCATCTCGCTTAAGGAGTCTGAAGTCAGACTAAAAATGAGAACCTCACCAAGTAAAGAAGTTTGAGGTGCCAAAATGGGTTTTTCAACATTTTGCGGTAATACTTCAATGATGGTTGCAAGCCGTTCATTAATGGTTTGTCGGGCCTGATAGATATCAGTACCCCACTCAAATTCGGCCCATACAATGGAGAATCCCATGGATGATGATGAGCGAAGTCGTCGTAAATTATTAGAACCATTGATGGCTGTTTCGATGGGGAAAGTGACCATTCGTTCTAACTCTTCTGGTGCCATATCATGCGCTTCAGTCATGATGACAACGGTTGGTGCATTTAAATCCGGGAAAATATCTATTTCTAAAGATTTCCAAACATATGCACCCGAAACCAAGATAATCATTGCTGCTGCCAGAATAATTAGCCGGTTTTTAAGTGAAAAATCTATAATTTTATTTATCATTATTCAATTTCTTAAATGTAAAATCAATAATTATTTCTGTTAATGAACGTGACCGTGTGATGGTAATTCACCTGCAAGTGAAGCCAACTTGATACGATATGCACCTTTGGTAACAACACGATCTCCGGCATGCAACCCTTCCAGAACAACTGCTTTAAAACCATTGTTTGAACCTATTTTTACATCACGGCTGGTATAGCCTTCGCCATCTTCCTGAACATAAACATGAAAATGCCCTTCACTTTCGATTAAAGCTGAAAGTGGGATACAAATCACATTTTCTGTAGCCTCGGATTCCAGAAAAACCTCAGCGAATAATCCTGCAGTTAGGTTACCGGGATTTTCAATTTCGAAATAAACCGGAAAATAAGAATTACCCATTGAAGGAGTGATTGAATAAGAAATCAATTTGGCATTAAGTTCAGCTGTTGAGTACAAACGATCGGAGCTGCCGGTTTTAAAATTAGCACTTCTAATTTTATCAATTTCAAGGTAATTGGATTGAGGTAGATTGGCCATCAGCATCAATTTTTTATTATTAATTATTTTACCTAATTGTTGACCTTCACTCACAAAATCTCCGGCCTGAATCATTAGTTCGGAAACAATTCCTGATTGCGATGCTTTGATGACTTGACGACCGTTTATGAAATTCTTACCAGTGGTTTCAAAACTGAGTTTGGCATTTTCAAAGTCGAGTTGAATTTGTCTGAAATCTTTATCCGAAATGATGTTTTCTTTTACCATTTTTTCAGCTCTTTCTAAGTCAGATTTGGCTTTTTCAAATGCAGCTTTCTCTGAATTAAATTTTGTATTCAGGTTGTTTGAAGTTAGTTGGCCGGCATCAATGGTAAATAAAACTTCATCTTTTTTTACCTGTTGTCCTGGCATTAGGTTTTTTGTAAAGTGCAGGATCCCGTCTGTTGAGGCAATCATCGAAGAGATGTTACCTGGCAAGGCTTCCAGTTGCCCTGAGGTTGGAATTACGGTATTAAAAGCTTGTGGCTGTAATTCAATGGTTGCAAAGTCAATTTCCCAGGCCTGCTCTTTGGTAAAAATAATTTCATCTCCTGCATGTTCTTCATCATCTGCTGCAAAAGCTTCCTCGGCTGCATGATCATCGGGATAAACATCAAATACACCAAGCTTAAAACTTTCATTAAAATTTGCCCCCTGATAACTAATGGTGAGGCTAACTTTTTCGATGGTTTTTGCTACAAATCGTGCGTGATAAATTCCGGGACTGGCCGGGGAATCAATAGTTTGATTAAAATTTGTTTGTGCACCTTTAATACTCACAGTTACCTGTCCGTCAGTAATAGGTTTATAGGTATTTAAATTTGTCAGGTGGATTGAAAAACTGCTCCCATGTCCTTTAGTAAAGGCATCGATTTCAGCAAATAATTCAAGGTCTCCTGAAAACAAGGTGTAAGATTTTGAAGCATGTGAATGTGCAGATACGGCTACATCAGCTTTTTTTGATTGGCAGCTTAAGAAGCTTACCATTGCAAATAAAATAATTATTGCATTTAAATTTTTCATAATTAATAGGTTGATATTAATAAATAGGTTCTTCAAACAAGTTGAAGAGTTAAAAAACGTTCGGAAAAAATGCTTAGGAAATAGGGGGGCTCTGAGCCCAATACCGGGAATGATAGTTTCTGTAATTAATTCGAATTCCGCAAGAATGGGGAGTTTTTCTGAAGAGTTTTCTTCAGCGAAGATGATGAAATCATCTTTAAAAACAGCAACTATGGCTATAACTCGCTCTTTAAAGAATAGTCCATGGTTATGGAATTCTTTATCGAGTTCATTACAAAGTAAACAGTTTGAATGTGTTTCAGTTTCTGAGTGTAAATTTACCTCAGGACATGAACAAAGTTCGTGATCATGACTTAAACTGACATCATATGAACAACTTAAGTCTTTTTCATGATGATGATGGTGAGGAATAAATCCATGCGATAAATAAGATATAAATATCAGTAACTGAATATACCTTGCAATTTTATGCATGAATTTTTTAGAAATCATCCTGAATAATTATTGCGGCTAAGTTATTAATTTTTTGAGGGCGCTTTTTAAGATTAATTCTAAATTAGTTGTCATTTGAGTTGTTACCACCTTAACAAATAACTCGCTCAAAATGATACACAATAAATATAAAATTCTTAAATTTGAAAGGAATACAACGTTTAATAGTTTTCCTATGAATTATAAAAATTTACTTGTCGAGATTAATGATGGAATCGCCCTTTTAACCATTAACAGGCCAGAGGCCATGAATGCTTTGAATACCAATTTTTTTAATGAAATGGATGATTTTTTATCAAAACTTAAGAAAGATAAATCCGTTCAGATATTGATAATTACAGGTAGTGGAAAAGCATTTGTAGCCGGAGCAGATATTGCTGAAATGGTAGATAAGGATCCGGAAGAGGGAAGTGCTTTTTCGAGGTTGGGGCAAAATACTTTCCGGAATTTAGAGAAGTTAAAGATACCTGTAATCGGAGCCATTAATGGGTTTGCCCTTGGGGGTGGATTGGAATTAGCTATGGCTTGTGATTTCCGAATTGCCAGTTCAAAGGCTAAGTTCGGGCAACCGGAAGTGAACCTTGGGATGATTCCAGGTTATGCCGGAACCCAAAGATTACCTCGACTGGTTGGTTTGGCAGATGCTTTGTATTTATTGATGTCTGCCGAAATGATCAATACTGAAGAGGCCTTAAGAATTGGGTTGGTTCAGAAGGTTTTTGAACCAGAGAATTTTATGGAAGAAGTATTTAAAATTGCTAAAAATATTCAGTCAAAAGGGCCTGCGGCTATCAAAAAAGTGAAATATGTAACCCGTATCGGAATGCAAATGGATTTTGATCTGGCTAATGAACTGGAAGCTGATTATTTTGGAACCCAGTTTAAGACCGAAGGAGAAGAAGGAATGCGTGCGTTTTTAGAAAAACGAAAACCGAAATGGTAAGTTCAGTTGACATTCAGTGGGAATGAAATTGTTACGATTGAATGTCTAAGAATGACGCGAACAAAGTGAGCGAATGACAATAGAATGACTAAGAATTTAAAGGACATTAATTAATTAAAACAAACAACTAACCTAATAAACAAACAAAACGAAATATGAATTACGATGAAAGATTAAGAAACGTAACAGTGTTAGGCGCTGCCGGGAAAATGGGTAGTGGAATCCTTTTGCTGACTGCAGTAGAGATGGCTGATCTTGGTTTAAAACCTGAGAATAAAGGCATTCCTTATGTTCTCAACGCAATGGATCTGTCGCAAGAAGGACTGGCTGGTCTTTTACGTTATCTGAAAGTTCAGGTAACTAAAATTGCAGAGAAAAAAATTGTTTGGCTTCGGAAAATGTATGCCGACCGGGCCGATTTAATTGAAAATGAAGAAATCTTAGATCAGTATGTTTTTGATGTTTTAAGCGTGGTACGGCCTGTTACCAAAGTAGAGGTTGCCTACGAGTCAAATTTAATTTTTGAAGCCGTAAGCGAAAACAAGGATTTGAAAATTAAAATCTTTAAGCAAATTGATGAAAACAATCCGAACAAACCCTGGTATTTTACCAATACTTCCTCGGTGCCTATCAGTCTGATTGATGAAGGAGCAAAACTAGATGGTCGTGTTTTGGGATTCCATTTTTACAACCCTCCAGCTGTTCAAAAATTGGTTGAGTTGATTTTACCAAAATCTCCTGATGCAGAAATGGAAGATTTTGCGAAAGACTATGCGCAAAAGTTAGGTAAGATTATTGTTCCATCAAATGACTTTGCCGGATTTATTGGCAATGGACATTTTATGCGTGATGCTCTTCATGCCATTACCGAAGTTGAACGCTTGGCAAAAGAAATGACTTTTGTTGAACCGTTATCCTAACAACACAGTTTTGGTCCGGACCCATGGGTATATTCCAGCTCTCATTACGAGCATTCTTACCCCAAAGAAGCCTAGAAACCGTCTAGTGGAAGGACAAATCGGGCCACAAAAAGTGGTCCTAAATTGAAAAGGGAAGACAATGCCTTATTTGTCCCCTTTTCCCCTACGTGTTTCATTTACAATAAGAATCCCCTAAAGAAGACTTCTGAACCTTCAAAGGTGGTTTAAGGGGACAAAATTCTGATGCCACAAAAGATGGATTCCTGAAATATGAAAGGGAAGACCAGTTGCAGTTGCCAATTTCAATCGGGAAACCAAAAGCCTATGTAAACTCAATCGCCATATACACCCTAATTATGGAACTACCTCCTAGAGGTAAGATCATTTTTTCGATTTTTTGCATTGGTGACCTACATGAGAATCCAATGCCCGAATGCCAAATTAGGTAAGCCCCACCTATAAACCCCCTAAAATAAAGCCGGCCCAACCCCCGGCGGCAACCCAAGGCGTGCCCGCAGACCGTTAATCGGTAACTTTTGCCTCGGCCGCGATGGCTATGTTCCTGCGTGGCGCTTAATACGTTTTAACGGGATTCTTCCATGCCTACGGGCCGATTAATGATTATTTTGTTTTTTAGACAATAGAGCATTCGATTGTCATTCAGTTGACATTCATAGACATTCAGTAGTTATGAAATTAGAGGATTTAAACATTTATCAAACTTCGTTAAGCCTTGGTGAGGAGGTTTGGGAAATTGTGAATAAATGGGAAAGTTTTGAAAAATTCTCTATCGGAAAACAATTGGTAACTTCTGTTGATTCAATAGCAGCAAATATTGCTGAAGGTTTCGGACGATATCATTTTAAAGATGCCAAGAACTTTTACTATTTTGCCAGAGGCTCATTATTTGAAGCTCAAACATGGATTCAAAAATCAACAAACAGAGGTTTGATCGAAAAAAAGGAATCCGAAAAATTATTGGATGAGCTACAAGATCTTGGAATTAGGCTCAACAATTTTATTAAAACAACCGGAAACAAACCATGAATGTCCAGTAATGTCACAAACGAAGTTTGTGAATGTCTATGATTGTCTGAATATTAAAGAGTATAAAAGAAAGATAAAGATAAAATCATGAAAAAATTACGAAAAAAAGTATACATAGCTGCCGGATTTAATACCATATCAATGGGTACGGGTAGGAGTGAATTCAACCCAAAGAAAGAAAGACCCGGACTTGAGTATTACATAGAAACAGCTGGAAAAGGAACCTTGGTTCAAATTAATGATGCCGGAAATATTGATGAAGGAGTAATTGGAAACTTTATGGCTGCCCGATTTAACAAACAGGCCAATTTACCGGGATTTATCCCGTACATCGATAAAAAATTAGAATGGAAACCTGCCATAAGTGTAGAGGGTGCTTGCGGTTCAGGAGGACTCGCCTTAATTTCAGGACTTAAATCTGTTTTAGCCGAAACAGCCGATTCGGTTTTGGTGCTTGGTGTTGAGGTTCAAAATACCATGAAGGCACTCTATGGAGCTGATGTTTTAGCTGGTGCAGGTTGGTATAAAACGCGTAAAGCAGGACATGCCTTTTTCTTCCCGGGCCAGTTCAGTAACCGTGCAGGAGCTTATTACGAAAAATATGGAAAAGATTATGCCCGTGAAGGGATGAAGCGCTGGTTTGTAAATGCCATCGAAAATGCTCGTTTGTGTGAAACAGCTCAGGAATATGAAAACAAGGTGCCTGACTTGTATGCTCTTTATGATAAGTTTAAATGCAATGGCGAAACTTTTGTTGATAACCTGACTGTACTGGATTGCTCAAAAGTCTCGGACGGTGCCTCAGCTTTAATCATGGCCTCAGAAGAAGGATTAGAGAAGTTAGGAATTGCCAAAAAAGATGCCATTGAAATTGTAGGTTGGGCACAGGTTGAACGAAACATTACCAACGAACCACCCGATTACACCGAGGTTACTGCAATTAAAAAGGCTGCAAAACAGGCCTTGGATTCTGCCGGCCTGACAATCAATGATTTGGGAACCATCGAAACCCACGACTGCTTTTCTATCGCTGGTATTCTGGGCGTTGAAGCGCTTGGCTTTGCCGAACCCGGAAAAGGCGCTCAATTTGTTGCCGAGGGTCATACTGCCCGTAATGGTAAAATCCCGATCAATACTACCGGTGGATTGATTGGTTGGGGACATCCAACCGGAGCAACAGGAGTTCACCAGGCTGTTACCATTTGGGAACAGTTAACAGGCAAGGCTGGCTCTGCCCAAATTGAAATAAATCCCGATCGTCCTTACGGAATGACCATTAATATGGGTGGTGACGATGTAACCGTAATTGCCATGGTTTATAAAAAAGCGGAATAAATCAATTAGCCAATTTTATAATGTGCTAATTTGAAGATGAATGAAATAAATGGGATGGTTTCCTCAAACTTGAGGAAGTCATCTCTTCCTCTTTTGATCAAAACCTTCATCCCATTTCACAAATTTTATTTATCTTAGATTTTTACAGGATCGAAAATCTAAAACCATTTAGCTATGAAAAAATTTGCAGTTGTTTTGTCGGGTTGTGGGGTATTTGATGGAGCAGAAATTCATGAAGCTACCCTAACCATGCTTGCCATTAAAAAACTGGGTGCCGATTATAAAATCTTTGCGCCTGATATCGATCAACACCATGTAATTAATCATTACACAGGAAAAGAAATGAGAGAGAAAGAACGACGAAACGTTCTGGTTGAATCGGCAAGAATTGCACGTGGAAATATTCAATCTTTGGATGAATTTGACGAAAAGAATTTTGATGCATTAATTTTTCCAGGTGGTTTTGGAGCTGCTAAAAATTTATCCGATGTTGCATTTAAAGGTGTAAATGCTGAAGTTGACGAAGAAGTTGAGCGATCAGTAAAGGACATGTTGGCTGCTAAAAAACCCATTGGTGCTTTGTGTATTACTCCGGCCTTGATTGCCAAGGTTATCGGCGATGTGAGAGTCACCATTGGTCAGGACGAAGAAACGGCAAAAACCATTGAAGCCATGGGGGGAACTCACATCAATGCAAATCATGGCGATGTGGTAATTGATGATGAAAAATTAATTTTTACAACACCATGTTACATGCTCGATGCTGAAATTACAGACATTTGGGATGGGGCATACAATATCGTTGATGCTATGATTAAGTTTATGGAGTAAAATTTGTAAGGACTTGAGCGCTTGCCTGACGAAAGCAGGGAGTTGAAATGTGACTTTGGCTGCGCTCAGTCACCAATCTATGGAAAAGTATTTTTGAATGAACAAAATTACCCAACTCTTTAACATAAAATATCCCATTATTCAAGGAGGAATGATCTGGTGTAGTGGATGGGAACTAGCCTCTGCTGTTAGCAATGCAGGAGGGCTGGGATTGATAGGATCCGGTTCTATGTACCCGGAAGTTTTAAGAACACACATTCAAAAATGCAAAAAAGCAACGACTAAACCTTTTGGTGTAAATCTTCCATTGCTCTATCCTCAAACCGTCGATCACCTTCAAATTATTTTAGATGAAGGAGTAAAAATTGTTTTTACTTCAGCTGGAAATCCTAAAAAATACACCTCTTTTTTAAAAGAAAAAGGAATTACCGTTGTTCATGTGGTTGCCAACAAAAAATTTGCTTTAAAGTGTGTTGAAGCAGGGGTAGATGCCATCGTGGCTGAAGGCTTTGAGGCTGGTGGCCATAATGGTTTTGAAGAAACGACAACCATGACTTTAATCCCCCAACTGAGAAAAGAAATTAAAATCCCTTTAATTGCTGCTGGAGGAATTGGAAGCGGTGAAAGTATTTTAGCTGACATGGCTCTGGGGGCCGACGGAGTTCAAATTGGGAGTTTGTTTGCTGCTTCGAAAGAATCATCCGCACATGAAAAATTTAAACAGCAAATTTTAAATGCTACAGACGGTGATACTAAATTAACACTTAAAGGATTGGTACCAGTTCGTTTGATTCGAAATAGATTTTTAAATGAAGTGGAGGAAGCTGAGAGAAGAGGTGCTAGCAAAGAAGAACTTCTTGAACTTTTGGGAAGGGGTCGTGCAAAAATGGGAATGTTTGAAGGTAATGTGGATGAAGGAGAACTTGAAATTGGTCAGGTTTCGTCAACCATCAACCAAATTTTACCTGTTGCACAAATCATGAAAAACCTGATCGCTGAATTTAATCAGGCCAAAAAAAATATTGACCAACTTAATTTTTGAGAGGCCAAAAAAAGATTTATTTTTACACCTTGAGTTGTTAACATCTTAACAAATAAATTAACCTAATAATTATTCAAATATGAATTTCGAATTTACTGAAGAACAATTGATGATTCAGCAAGCTGCTAAAGACTATGCTGAAAGAGAATTAATTCAAGATGTTCTTGAGCGAGATGCCAAAGCAGAATTTCCAACACAACACATTAAAAATTTGTCTGAACTGGGCTTCTTGGGAATGATGGTGGATCCAAATTTTGAAGGCGGAGGAATGGATGCTGTTTCTTATGCCCTCGCCATTGAAGAACTTTCTAAAGTAGATGCAGCTACAGCAGTTGTATTATCGGTGCATAATTCACTGGCCTGTTACGGAATTGAAAAATTTGGAACCGATGACCAAAAAAGCAGATACTTGAAGGATTTGGCACTAGGCAATAAGATTGGTGCATTTTTGCTTTCTGAGCCAGAAGCTGGCTCGGATGCTACCATGCAACATACTTTAGCTGAAGAAAAAGAAGATCATTACCTGATGAATGGAACCAAAAACTGGATCTCGACTGCCAAGCATGCTTCAGTTTATATCGTGATGGCACAAACTTATCCGGATAAAGGCCATCGGGGAATTAATGCGTTTATTGTTGACAAAGACAGCCCGGGAATCAGCCTGGGGCAGCATGAGGATAAAATGGGAATGCGTAGTTCTGATACTTATTCGGTGATGTTTACAGATGTGAAAGTGCTGAAAGAAAACCGCATTGGTGAAGATGGATTTGGTTTTAAATTCGCCATGCAAGCCCTTGAATCAGGAAGAATTGGAATTGCCGCGCAAGCTACCGGGATTGCTGCAGGAGCTTACGAACGGGCGCTGCAATATGCCAAGGAACGTAAGGCATTTGGGAAAGTAATAGGGATGCATCAGGTGATTGGGTTTAAGCTGTCGGATATGGCTGTTAAAATTGAGGCTGCCCGTAATTTTGTTTACAAAGCAGCTTGGTTAAAAGATAACCACAAACCTTTTGGAATTGCCAGTGCGATGGCTAAACAATATTGCGCTGATATTGCCATGGAAGTAACCACCGAAGCAGTTCAAATTCTTGGTGGATACGGTTATGTAAAAGAATATCATGTGGAGCGCCTCATGCGTGAAGCCAAGCTTACCCAAATTTATGAGGGAACTTCTGAAATTCAAAAAATGATTATTTCACGGTCGCTTTTAAGAGACTAATTATAATTAAATGAACATTTGATTCATCATTTAATCTAGAAGATAGTTTAAACAACTATTCATTATCTTTGCTCAAACATTAAAAAACTAAAATTTTAAATATGAAAATATTGATCTGTTTAAGCAATGTTCCTGATACTACTACCAAAGTGAAGTTTAACGGGGATCAAACTGCTTTTGACAAATCCGGCGTACAATGGATTATCAATCCTTGGGATGAACTTGCGTTAACAAGAGCCCTTGAACTAAAAGAAACTTCTGGAGGATCTATTGAATCTATAACTTTTGCTACTGTTGGAGGAGCTGATGTTGAACCAACCATGCGTAAAGGATTAGCTATAGGTGCTGATGATGCCATTAGAATTGATGCTGAACCAGGTGATGCTTATTTTGTAGCAGCGCAATTAGCTGAAGTAGCAAAAGATTTTGACATTGTGATGGCTGGAATCGAAGCGAGTGATTATAATGGTTCGGCTGTTGGCGGAATGTTAGCTGAATTTTTAAATGTGGCTTCTGTTTCTTCGGTTTCGAAAATGGAAATTGAAGGAGGAAATGTGACGGTTACTCGTGAAATTGATGGTGGTTCGGAAACCGTAGCAGTACAAACTCCATTTGTAGCGATTGTTCAAAAAGGAATTACGAAAGAACCTCGAATTCCGGCTATGCGCGGAATTATGATGGCTCGTAAAAAACCCTTGAATGTTGTTGCTGCCCTTGAAGTAGATGCTTTAACTGAATATGCAACTTACGAACTTCCTGCTCCTAAAGCTGCTTGTAAAATGGTGGATGCGGAGAATGTGAAGGAATTGATAGATTTATTAAAAAATGAAGCGAAAGTGCTTTAATTAATTTGATAATTTGGAAATGAGAAAATTTGAAAATTTTCAGAAAAAACGCTGTAGATTTTTTTAATCTTCAAATTACCAAATTTTCAAATTGATATATAAAATTTAAAAATACAAATTATGTCAATATTAGTATATACAGAAAATTGGGAAGGCAAATTCAAGAAACTAAGTTTCGAATTGGTATCCTATGCCAACGAAATGGCAAAACAATTAAGCACTGAGGTTGTTGCATTATCCATTGGTAATGTGGACGAGGCTGAACTTAAATCTTTAGGTCAGTATGGTGCTTCAAAAGTATTAAATGTAAATGATGCGCAATTAGCGAATTTAAGCAATGCGCCTTATGCTAGAGTGATTGCTGAAGCTGCTGAAAAAGAAGCTGCTCAAGTCATTGTTTTTGCTCATAATAATGGGGGTAAAGCATTAGCTCCAAGAGTCAGTGTGAAATTAAAAGCAGGTTTGGTTTCGGGTGTTGCAGAGGCTCCATCTAGTTACGATCCTTTCACTGTAAAGAAAAAAGCCTTCACAGGAAAAGCCTTTGCAAATGTGGTGGTTAAATCAGATAAGAAAATTGTCACTCTTGCTCAAAACTCTTTTGGTCTATTGGAAGATGCAAAAGATGCAGCTATTGAAGCCTTTGCTCCTGCTTTAGAAGCGAGTGAGTTTAAATCCGAAGTGAAAGACATCAATAAAGTAACCGGTAAAGTATTGTTAAACGATGCTGAAATTGTGGTTGCTGGTGGTCGTGGAATGAAAGGTCCCGAAAACTTTGGATCCATTGAAGAAATGGCTGAATTGTTGGGTGCTGCTACGGCCTGTTCTCGTCCGGTATCGGATGAAGAATGGCGACCTCATGGCGAGCATGTGGGACAAACGGGTAAAATTATTGCGCCAAATCTTTATTTTGCCTTTGGTATTTCTGGTGCGATTCAACACTTAGGTGGTGTGAGTTCATCGAAAGTGATAGTGGCGGTGAATACCGATAAAGATGCTCCTATTTTTGAGGCAGCTGATTATGGAATTATTGGCGATGCTCAAAAAATTCTTCCTCAAATGATTGAAGCCATTAAAGCGGTGAAAGCAGAATAAAATATATTTTTTAAAAAAGGGGTGCCATCCTTAGGGTGGCACCCCTTTTTACTTTTCAGATAGGTTTTGGGTAATCAGCCATCATTTTTAAATTATTTTTTATTTCTGATTCCTGATACTCATAATCTTTGAGTTCCCCATTCATATACTTATCATAGCCTGCCAAATCCATTAAGCCATGTCCGCTAAAGTTGAAAAGGATGACTTTTTCGCTGCCTTCTTCTTTTGCCTTTTTAGCTTCACGAATGACTGATGCAATGGCGTGATTGGTTTCGGGAGCCGGAATAATTCCTTCGGTTTTAGCAAATAATAAACCAGCCTCAAAACATTCGCTTTGCGGAATGGCCTGAGCTTCCATTAAGCCATCTCTTAGGGCTGCGCTTACTAAAGGAGCCATCCCGTGATAACGTAATCCGCCGGCATGTATGGGTGCAGGTATAAAGTTATGCCCCAAACTATTCATCGGCAATAAGGGTGTCATTTTTGCCACATCACCATGATCGTAAATAAACGGAGATTTCGTTAATGTTGGGCATGAAACAGGCTCCACACCAATAATTTGAATATCTGCTCCATTGATTTTGTCGCACATAAAAGGGAACGAAATTCCGGCAAAATTACTTCCACCCCCACAACAACCGATTACGATATCAGGTTTTGAGATGCCCACTTTTGCCAATTGTTTTTTGGCTTCCAAACCGATAATGCTTTGATGAAGCATCACATGATTTAATACGGATCCGAGCGAATAACGGGTTTCGCCTGTTGGATCGGTAACAGCGGCCTCAATGGCTTCGCTAATCGCGATTCCCAAGCTCCCTGGAGTATCAGGAGATCCCTTTAAAACATTTCGTCCAGCTTGAGTTAAAGTACTCGGACTAGCAATACACTTTCCACCCCAAGTATTCATCATCATTTTTCGAAATGGTTTTTGATCAAAACTAACCCTAACCATAAAAATTTTGCATTCGAGTCCAATTAAAGAACAGGCGTAAGACAAGGCTGTTCCCCATTGTCCTGCACCCGTTTCGGTGGTTAAGCGTTTAATACCTGCTTGTTTATTGTAATACGCCTGAGCTACAGCTGTATTTGGTTTATGACTTCCTGCCGGAGAAACGCCTTCGTTTTTATAATAAATCTTGGCTGGTGTTCCCAAGGCTTCTTCCAATTCGTAGGCTCTAATCAATGAGCTGGGGCGCCATACCGACAACATGGCCAATACTTCTTCTGGGATATCGATCCAGCGTTTTTGACAAACTTCCTGTTCGATCAAATTCATGGGGAAAACAGGGGCTAACATTTCTGGACTAATGGGTTTGCCATCGGATCCTAAAGGCGGATTTAATGGAGTTGGCAAATCGGGGGCAAGGTTGTACCATTGCCGTGGCATTTCTGATTCATCTAAGTAAATCTTTTTTTGTCGTTTCATTGATTATTAATTAAATGTTTATAAAAAATGCCCTCAAAAAAGGGCACAAAAAAAGGCCCTGCTGCGTAAGCAACAGAGCCGTTTAGATTAAAATATTTTATTTAATTACATACAGGCACGATGGTTTACACAGCGAGATTTTTCGTTGCACCACCACCAATTATTTGTATATAATTTATTTTGCATTCTTGTTTCTAGATTTTGTTCGTCAAAACTACGTATTAATTTTTAGATTTTCAAAATAAATATCTGCGTCATGCTGAAACGAAGTTCGGCAAAGCCAATTTAGTTCAGTATCTTATAATATCTTGCAAATAGATTCTGAATCAAGTTCAAAATGACGATTTAGATTTTTTAGAAAGTTATAATGAAAAAGGGGTAGCACTTTCAGGTGACACCCCATATCTTTTAAGTGAATAATTTACAATCCTAAGGATTGCGAAACCAGTTCCGCAATATCCAGGTTTTTCATTTCCTCTTCTTTGTTTTTATACTTGATACCGTCGGTCATCATGACCATACAGAACGGACAGGCTGTAACTACAATATCCGCTTTGGTTTCAATGGCATCTTCGATACGCTCAAGGAAAACTTCTTTATCACCTTTTTCAGCCTCTTTGAACATTTGACCGCCACCGGCACCACAACATAAAGCAAAACTTTTGCAACGAGCCATTTCAACATTTTTTGTCGGTAAGGCATCCAATACTTCTCGCGGAGCTTTATACTCACCGTTGGCACGTCCTAAATAACACGGATCGTGGAAAGTGATTTTTTGTCCGTCGAAGGTATTATCCATACTTATTTTTTTATCCTTAATCAGCTGAGCTAAAAACTGAGTATGATGAAGTACTTCATATTTTCCACCAAATTCAGGATATTCATTTTTAAAGGTATTGTAATCGTGAGGATCGCAGGTAATGATTTTTTTCACTTCGTAGCCATTCATCACTTCAATATTCATCATGGCTTGCATTTGGTATAACATTTCATTTCCGGCACGACGGGCTACATCTCCACTATCGCTTTCCTCCACACCAAGCACCGCATAATCAACGCTTAAATGATTTAATATTTTAACAAATTCACGGCTTACTTTTTTATATCTATCATCAAAAGCACCGGCAGAACCCACCCAGAATAAGTATTCAGGATTTTTTCCTTCAGCTAATTTATTAGCCATTTTTGGAACTTCCAGATTGACATCTTCAGCCCACTTCATCCTGTCTTCAGGCGAAAATTGCCAAGGAGCACCATTGTTTTCGATATTGCTAAACATCGCATTCAATTCGCCCGGTGCAGCCGATTCTTCCATCACCAAATAACGACGCATATCCAATATCAAACTTGGATGATTGATGTTAATCGGACATTCTTGAGCACAGGCATTACAAGTAGTACAGGCCCATAATTCTTCTTCCGAAATATAATCTCTGATGAGTGATTTCCCATCCGTAAATTCTTTTCCTTCTTTCACCAAACCCGGTCCTTTTTCTTTCATCCGGGCACGTAAGTCCATCATAATTTTACGAGGAGAAAGTAATTTCCCGGTGGTGTTAGCCGGACAAACATCGGTACATCTACCACATTCGGTACAGGCCAATGAGTCTATATAATTTTTCCAGGTGGTATCTTCTGCATCCAGAACGCCAAAACGTTCTACTTCTTCTTCCTCGGCAGGAGTATCGAAAGCAGCATTGGGATCCATCATCAGTTTTACTTCTTTAGTGATATTAGGCATGTTTGAGAGATACCCCAGCGGTTCCAATCGACTTAGAAATACGTTTGGTACCGACATGAAAACATGAAAATGCTTGGAGTAGGGAAGTATGTTTGCAAAGATGAAAATCAATAAAATATGTGCCCACCAATTAAATTCGTGCCAGAAGAAGGCAGCATTGCTAGGTATCTCAATTAAAAATGCTACTGCTATAAATTTACTAACAGGAAACACTCCTACAATTTCGTGACCGGATAAAATTGAATGAAGGATGTAAAAACTATTCATTCCTAACAAAGTCAGCATTAAAACCAAAATGATGGTGAGGGCGATATTGGCATCCAGCTTCGAAACCTTTTTCATTTCCGTACCATAAAAACGGCCAATGTGCATGAACAATCGTCGGAATAAAAACACGATAATGGCAATGGCGATAACGAAAGCAAAAACATCGCCCGAAGCCATGATTACATCATAGACCGGCCCCATAAATGAAAGCACTCTTTCGGTGTCAAACAACCCGTCGAATACCATTTCAATGGTTCCAATTAAAATGACCATAAATCCCCAGAAAACCAGTGCATGAAGCAAACCCATCACCGGCATTCTAAAGATTTTGGTTTGCCCAATGGCAACCTTCATCATCAACATGAAACGAGCCGGATAATTTTTTATTGGGAAAGGTTTGGTGAACTTCATGTAGCTGAAAATTCGCCTAAAAGTCCAGCTAATAACTCCTAAAGTTAAAAGTAATGAGGCGGCGAATAGGATTTGCTTGATCATAAGTCTTTCATTTTAAGTGGTTAGGTAGTCTAAAGTTAGTTTAATTTTGTGCAATATTATAGATAATTTCATTTAGAATTAAAATAAATCACTTAGCTACCGGTTAATCAAAAGAATAAGTTTTGAAATAAATTTCTTCTTCGTTGTATTAAAAAAATGAATCCCTAAAAATTGATTAAAAGTATTTGAAAGCAATTCATGTTAAATTTTTAGAATGTGGCCGTTATGACTTTAGAATTGTTAGAAAAATTCGTCCGAAAACCTTATATTTGCGTTTAACCTACTAGTTTATTTTTAAAGTTCTTTTTATGCTTAATCAGGAGATTTATAAACCTCAAAATCATGTTAGAATAGTTACGGCTGCATCGCTGTTTGATGGACATGATGTTGCCATTAATGTGATGCGTAGAATTATCCAGTCGAGTGGTGCCGAAGTAATTCATTTGGGCCACAATCGATCGGTGTTGGAAATTGTTGAATGCGCCATACAGGAAGATGTTCAGGCAATTGCAATCACCTCCTATCAGGGTGGGCATATGGAGTTTTTCAAGTACATGTTTGATTTACTGGAAGAACGAGATTCAAGTCACATTAAACTTTTTGGTGGAGGTGGAGGCGTGATTCTTCCTGAAGAAATTGAAGAATTACACAAATATGGCATTGCCAGAATTTATTCTCCAGACGATGGCAGGATCATGGGCTTGCAGGGAATGATCAATGATTTGTTAAAGCAATCGGATTTCGAAGTTGGAAAAGGAGTGAATCTTGATTTTGAGAAACTAAAGAACAAAGACCCTCAAACCATCGGACTGCTTATTTCGTCTGCTGAAAACAGTCCTGAAGAGATAGAGGACACTCTAAATAAAATCCGAGAAATTGCTGCAAAAGATAAAGCCCCGGTTTTGGGAATTACAGGAACCGGTGGTGCAGGTAAATCTTCTTTGGTAGATGAAATTGTTCGCAGATATTTGATAGACTTGCCCGATAAAACCATTGCCATCATTTCGGTTGATCCTTCTAAACGTAAAACTGGAGGTGCATTGTTGGGTGACCGAATTCGAATGAATTCCATTTCTAATCCACGGGTTTACATGCGATCGCTGGCAACACGCCAATCCAATCTGGCCATGTCGAAATATGTGAAAGATGCGGAAAATATTGTTCAGGCTGCTAAATTTGATTTGGTTATTTTAGAGACTTCAGGAATCGGTCAGTCTGATACCGAAATCATCGATCACAGCGACCTCTCGCTTTATGTGATGACCCCGGAATACGGTGCTGCAACCCAACTGGAAAAGATAGATATGCTGGACTTTGCAGACATCATCGCTTTAAATAAATTTGACAAAGGAGGAGCTTTGGATGCCCTTAGGGATGTGAAAAAGCAATATGCCCGCAATCACAATCTATGGCACGACGATGTGAATACCATGCCGGTTTACGGAACCATTGCCTCTCAGTTTAATGACCCCGGGGTAAATGAACTTTATCAGGCCATCATTAAAAAAATTAAGGAAAAAACCAGAACTGATTTTAAATCGAAAATGGATCCCGAAAATGAAATGTCGGAAAAAGTATTCATCATCCCTCCTAACCGAACCCCGCTATTTATCTGAAATTTCAGAAACGGTAAGAACTTACAATAAATGGGCTGAAGATCAATTAGCCATTGCCCACAACCGACTATACTGCATTCGCAATGCGATTCAGGAACTTGATCCCGATGAAGACCAGCTTAGTGTTTCATTGTTAGAAAAAAAATACAAAGAACTAAAGCGGGATGTCGATGGACATAATGTTGAACTCGTGAATGCATGGCCGGATAAGAAAAGGGCCATTGAAGCACCGGTATACACTTACAAGGTGAGGAATAAGGAAATTAAAGGTTGAGACAAAAGTGGAATCCTTGTCACACTTGCAAATTCCCAAGATTTCGCTTCCCAAGTACGAAGGATGGGGTGATATTTTAAAATGGATTTTAAAAGAAAATTTACCTGGAGAATTTCCATTTGCTGCGGGAGTTTTTCCATTTAAACGAGAAGGGGAAGATCCAACGCGTATGTTTGCCGGAGAGGGTGGATAAGAAAGGACTAATCGTCGTTTTCATTATGTTTCTTTGGGATTGCTTAGCCAAACGATTATCAACGGCTTTCGATTCGGTAACACTTTATGGAGAAGACCCTGATAGACGTCCTGATATTTACGGAAAAGTTGGAAATTCAGGTGTATCCATTTGTTGCCTGGATGATGCCAAAAAATTATATTCAGGTTTTCATTTAGCCGATCCAAAAACGTCGATTTCGATGACCGTTAATGGTCCGGCACCTACCATGGTGGGTTATTTTATGAATGCTGCCATTGATCAGCAATGCGAATTGTATATCAAGGAGCAGGGATTGGAACAAGAAATTGAAAAAGATTGCCGAATTATACGAAGATCGTGGAACTAAAAGACCCGCTTATCAAGGCAAACTTCCTGAAGGAAATGATGGTTTAGGATTAATGTTATTGGGAGTTACGGGCGATCAGGTATTGCCAAAAGAAGTTTATGAAAAGATAAAAGCCGATACGCTTTGTAGTGTTCGTGGAACAATTCAAGCGGATATTTTGAAGGAAGATCAGGCACAAAATA
>CALOCL010000011.1:0-17765 GCA_942491855.1 uncultured Bacteroidales bacterium | reverse complement strand
AAGTGGGGAATTACGGTGGGGTAACCGTCGATGCAAAAAAAGCAAAATTTAAGCATAAAGGGTATACCTTCAATATCATTGATTTACCCGGAACTTACTCAATCACCAGCTATACCCCTGAAGAATTATACGTTCGAAATCACATCTTTAATGAAATTCCGGACATCATCGTAAACGTACTGGATGGATCGAATCTTGAGCGTAATCTTTACCTGACTACCCAATTAATCGACCTTGATTTAAAAGTTGTTGCTGCACTTAACATGTTTGATGAGCTGCAAAACAAAGGTGACAATTTTGATTATGATTCTTTAGGAAAAATGATTGGCATTCCGATTATGCCTACTGTTGGCTCAAAAGGAACAGGATTAAAAGAATTATACGATAAAATTATACAAGTTTATGAAGATATGGAAGAAAGTGTTAGGCATATCCACATAAACTATGGAGAGGATATTGAAAAATCAATTGAACTTCTGCAAGATAAAATCAGAATAGAAGAAAATAAAAAATTGACAATTATAGTAGCTCCTAGATTCTCTGCCATTAAACTGCTGGAAAATGATAAAGAGGAACAGGAACGAATTCAGAATACCTGTATAAACCATAAGGAGATTCTTTTGCTAGCTCAAAAAGAAATTAGCAAGCTTGAGACCCACTTTAATGATACACCCGAAACCGTAATCACAGATTACAAATACGGATTTATTGAGGGTGCTTTAAAAGAAACTTATAGGCAAAGCACTAAAGACATTCGTCATTTAAGCCGGCTGATTGACAATGTGCTTACCAATCGTATTTTAAGTTACCCAATTTTTCTTTTCCTTATGTGGTTGATGTTTCAGTCAACATTTACTTTAGGTGCCTATCCGATGAACTGGCTCGAAATCTTGGTTGCCGACTTTGGTAATCTAATTAGTACTCTTTTAAATCCAAGTATTTTTAGAGATCTAATTGTAGATGGCATCATAGGAGGCGTTGGTGGAGTGATCGTTTTTCTTCCAAATATCCTCATCTTATTTTTCTTTATCTCTATCATGGAAGATTCCGGATACATGGCTCGTATTGCTTTCATTGTAGACAAAGTCATGCATAAGATTGGCCTTCACGGAAGATCCTTTATTCCGATGATTATGGGATTCGGTTGCAATGTGCCGGCGATAATGGCAACCCGAACTATTGGTGGCAGAAACGACAGGCTGGTTACCATGTTGATAAATCCGTTCATGTCGTGTAGTGCCCGATTACCTATTTATGTGTTAATTATTGGTGCTGTATTTACTGAGAGACCTGGCTTGGTGCTCTTTTCCATTTATGGGATTGGAATTTTACTTTCGATCATAATCGCAATCATTTTCAAGAAGACATTATTTAAATCGAGTGAGATGCCCTTTGTGATGGAGCTTCCACCCTATCGCATGCCGACGGTAAAGTCAATTTTAAAACATACCTGGTTTAAAGGATCACAATATCTCAAAAAAATGGGTGGCATTATTTTAATTGCTTCGATGATAATTTGGGTTTTACAATATTTTCCTCGAAACACCGAGAATAATTTAATTGTAGAACAAAAGATCACTGAAAGTTATGATAATTATCAAAAACAACTTTTAAATTTAAAAGACCCAACCGCGCAATACAAACTTAAAGTGGCTCATGAAGAATTTGTTAAAAAAATAGAACTTGAAAACCAAAGTTACCAGCAGGAGAATTCGTATATCGGGCGCATGGGGCATTTTATCGAACCGGCTATTCTTCCCTTAGGATTCGATTGGAAAATGGGGGTAAGTCTGTTAGCAGGTGTTGCTGCCAAAGAGATTGTGGTAAGTACGCTTGGGGTCATAAACCAGACCGACTTAAGGGTTGATGATAATACCAAAGGTCTTACGGAACAACTGCAGCAACAAACTTTTAGCTATCCAAAATATGCGGGTCAAAAAGTTTTTACACCACTTACAGCATTCGGATTCTTGGTTTTCATTCTTGTCTATTTTCCTTGCATCGCAGTAATTGCAACCATTAAACGAGAATCCGGTGGATGGAAATGGGCTATTTTCATGGCTGTCTACACTACTGGTTTAGCCTATGTACTTGCACTTGCCATTCATCAAATTGGTTTATTATTTTAAAATTAACTTGATGACTAGCTCTGCGAGGCTTAATAAACCCAGCTTTAAATTCCAAAAATGCACATTTTCCAATTTTAGGAAAATTATGTCCAAAATGAGATAAAATTCATTCTAAAAACCACCTAATCATCTCTTTTAATGCTCTTTAAATTACTGGCACATTATTGGACATATCCTTATTTGTAAAAATGAATAAATATCAAAATCTATGTTTAAAATTCTTGTCGTTGAAGACAATTATATCAATCAGAGGGTGCTTGCAGCATATTTAAACAAAGAAAATATTTCGTTGCTTATTGCGAACAACGGACTTGAAGCGATCAACTTCTATAACAACATGAACTTCGATTGCATTTTAATGGACATAGCCATGCCTGAGATGGATGGGATCGAAGCGACTAAGGCCATCAGGCAAAAGGAACGCTGGAAACGAAAACATACGCCTATTATCGCAGTTACTGCTAGTGATCCGGAACATAACCGTGATAAATTTTTTGCTGCAGGCATTGATGACTACTTAGGTAAGCCAATTAATGAAATAAGTTTACTAAAAAAAATTGAGAAATACTCTGCAATTGTTTTTTAGAGATGGATGATAAACATTTTTTTTAACTTAGCTAAGTGAACTAACGATGATACAGGAAATGGTGATTAACAAAGAGCAGTTTCAAGAAAATTTCAAATTTTTTGATAAAGAGATAATTGTTGAAATTATAGACTTATTTATAGGCGAATTTGATGATCGAATGAAAAGCATAAAGGATAGCATTGAGTCTTCAGATATGGCTGCCCTCAAATTTAATGCCCACAGTTTAAAAGGTGTTATTTCAAATTTTGTAGCTGACGAGCCACAATTATTAGCAAAACAACTTGAAGATAAAGCTGACCAGGAAGACCAAACGGTGCTGATTGAGATCTATCACAATCTATACACCTCAACTGCTATTCTCGTTGATGAATTAAAAGACATCAGGATTATCTACGCAAAATAGATACGATCAACACAAATTACAGCTCCTCTTCTAAGGCTAAAATTTTATTCTCAATTTCTTCCGATAGTTCAGGATTATCTTTCAATAGGCTCTTTACAGCATCTCTTCCCTGACCAAGTTTTGTATCTCCGTAACTAAACCAGGATCCACTTTTTTTAATGATATTTGCTTCTACCCCAAGGTCAATAATCTCACCAATTTTTGAAATTCCTTCACCGTAAATAATATCAAACTCAACCTTTTTAAAAGGAGGTGCAACCTTGTTTTTAACAACCTTTACACGAGTTCTATTTCCTTTAATATTTTCACCGTCTTTAATCTGACTTAATCTTCTGATATCAAGACGAACCGAAGAATAAAATTTAAGAGCATTACCACCCGTAGTCGTTTCCGGATTACCAAACATCACACCAATCTTTTCACGCAATTGATTGATGAAGATACAACAAGCTCCTGTTTTACTGATTGTAGCTGTTAATTTTCTCAATGCCTGAGACATTAATCGCGCTTGTAATCCCATTTTGGAATCTCCCATTTCACCTTCAATCTCAGCTCTTGGGGTTAAAGCAGCAACAGAGTCAATTACGATAATATCAATGGCACCAGATCTGATGAGATTCTCAGTTATTTCAAGAGCTTGTTCACCGTTGTCAGGTTGAGAAACAAGAAGGTTCTCAATATCTACTCCAAGTTTTTGTGCATAGAAACGATCAAAAGCATGCTCTGCGTCAATAAAAGCAGCAATCCCGCCAGCTTTCTGGCATTCGGCAATTACATGAATGGCCAAGGTTGTTTTTCCGGAAGATTCCGGGCCATATATTTCTGTGATTCGGCCCTTAGGTAATCCTCCAATTCCCAGTGCTTTATCTAAGCCAAGCGATCCAGTAGAGATTGAATCAACATTATCAATAGCATTGTCACCTAATTTCATTACGGCTCCTTTACCATAAGATTTTTCAATATTTCCCAGGGTTATTTCAAGGGCTTTCAATTTCTCTTTTTTTACTTTACCCATTGCATTCTCTTCTGCGCTCATATCTTCTTATTTAATGATTTGATTCGTGTGATCTTTTGTTTTTACTTTGGTAATTACATCCTCAACGATGCCATCTTCAGAAATAACAAATGTAGTACGGATGATACCATCGTAGGATTTACCCATGAAGTTTTTCTTTCCCCAAACGCCAAAAGCCTTAATAATTTTCTTTTCAACATCGGCAATTAAAGGAAACGGAAGATCGTATTTTTCTGTAAAACGTTGATGTGATTTTTCATCATCTGCACTCACTCCAATTACGGTATATCCATTTTCAAGAAGGAGTTGGTAATTATCTCTTAAATTACAGGCCTGAGCAGTACACCCTGGTGTACTATCTTTCGGATAAAAATAGATAACTATTTTTTTTCCTATAAAATCACCGAGAGAAATTATTTCTCCGTTTGTTGTTACTCCTTTAAATTCAGGAGATTTGTCTCCAATTTTTAACATCCGTGCTTATTTATAACAATTACAAATATATTTAATATCTGGCCAATTTTCTGCAATCAATTTCATGTTTTATTAACAATTATTTCTTTTTTGCGACTGGAAATATTTACAAAACACAGCAATTGCACACTCATCACATTTTGGTTTCCGGGCAATGCAAACATACCTGCCATGCAATATCAACCAGTGATGAGCAATGGCAATTTTTTCTTCAGGAATATGTGCCACCAATTGCCTTTCTGTTTCGAGTGGATTTTTTGCATTAGTGGCTAATCCAAGCCTGGCAGAAACCCTAAAAACATGGGTATCGACAGCCATTGCAGGTTTATTAAACACAACAGAGGCAATTACATTTGCTGTTTTCCTGCCTACCCCCGGTAGTTTTTGTAATTCTTCAATCTGTTCCGGAACCATATTCCCAAACTCATTCACTAACATTTTAGCCATTCCGACCAAATGCTTAGCCTTATTATTTGGATACGAGCATGATTTGATTAATTCGAATACCTCCTCCGGCGTTGATTTTGATAAGGAGGGAGCATCCGGAAATTTTTCAAAAACTGAAGGAGTAATTTGATTTACCCTTTTGTCAGTGCACTGTGCTGATAAAATAACCGAAACTAACAATTGATAAGGACTTTCATAATCCAGTTCAGTTTCGGCAATCGGTTGATGCGTTGAAAAATAATTAATAATATTTTTAAATCTTTCTTTTTTAGTCATTTTAATCCTGTGCTTATTTATTCCTGAAAATATAAAAAGTCCCGATAAAATAAAATTTTACCGGGACTTCAAATTTAGTTTTTTAATATTAGTTTAATACGACATTGATTATACCTGATCTTTTTGTTTTAAAGACAGATACCGATTTTGCATAATTAATCAAATTATGCATTACCATTTCGCTTGGACCATCTTGAGAATCTGAACTTAAACTCAAATTATTTTCGTTGAGAAATTCATTCGGCGTTGGAATTGAATTTGAAGTATCGAGATTTTCGGGATAGAGAGTAAAAAATCTTTTCATGTAAAAATAATTGGTGATTACTTGCTTTAACGAAATGAAAACGCCAAGAAAAAACTATTATTGCTTAACGTCTCATTTATTTTAAATTGTTAGAATAATATCCGAATCTTTTATTAGTTTTCTTAGATTAATCAAGGCATAACGCATTCTACCTAAAGCCGTATTTATGCTAACATCGGTTTGTTCTGCAATATCTTTAAAGCTCATACCAATATAATGTCGGAGATACAACACCTCCTTTTGTTCGGGCGGGAGGTATTCAATCAGTTCGCGAACATCTTTATGAATTTGTTTGGTAATAATTCTTTCTTCTATCGAATTTTCATCAGCCGAAATGGTATCGAAAACATCAAAATCACCATGATTATTTTCCATTACCGGTATTCTCTTCGACTTTCTAAAGAAATCGATGATGAGATTATGCGCAATTCGCATCACCCATTGTATGAATTTACCTTCTTCTTTGTAACTTCCTGCTTTAATCGTGTTGATTACCTTGATAAAGGTATCCTGAAAAACATCATCGGCAAGCTGACGGTCCTTTACAACCATTAAAATGTAAGCAAATACCCTGTTTTTATGATGATTTATTAATGATTCTAGACTATTGGTGTCACCGGCTAAATATCTCTCAATTAGTTCTTTATCGCTAATTCTTTTGACTTTCATAAAGTCTCCCTCCTATATTAATTAAACAAAAAAAGGGTAGATATTTATTCGATAATTAGTCCTCCATTTTAGGTGCGTATACCTCATTAAACCAAGATATAGCAATCGTTTCACGTTGTTTTTATTATTGCAAATATATGGATTTTATCAAATAATGCAAATATTATTAATAATTTAGCATTTTTTAACATTTACCTACTTCTTAACTCCAAAAATGAATCTAGATCAATTAAATTCTAAAGAATATATCATCATTTCTAAAGCAAGGGTTCATAACCTGAAAAACCTAAGCGTTGCTATTCCCCGAAACAAATTAGTTGTAATTACCGGGCTTTCGGGGTCAGGAAAATCATCTCTTGCTTTTGATACTTTGTATGCAGAAGGTCAAAGGCGCTATGTAGAAAGCTTAAGTTCATACGCCCGTCAATTTCTCGGACGAATGAGTAAACCCGAGGTTGATTACATTAAAGGAATCTCCCCTGCCATAGCTATCGAACAAAAGGTAAATACAAAAAACCCGCGATCAACCGTCGGAACTTCCACCGAAATTTACGAGTACCTCAAACTTTTGTATGCCCGAATTGGAAAAACATACTCCCCCATTTCGCAACAACAGGTTAAACGTCATAAGGTTTCAGATGTAACTGATTTCGTACTCAGCTTAAAGGATGAAAGTAAGATTTTAATCCTTTCACCTATCCATCTCATAAAGGGACGAAAACTTATTGAACAGCTTGAGATTTTAATGCAACAGGGATTTAGCAGAATTGTGATTGAAGGAGAAACCATTAAAATAAGCGACTATCTTGAAGCTAATAAAAAGACACTTGCCAAGACAAAGGTTTATATCTTAATCGATCGATTTATCGTAAAAAAGGATGATGAAGATTTAAAATCACGAATTGGCGACTCTGTTCAAACGGCCTTTTACGAAGGCAACGGCAGCTGCATTGTAGAGTATGAATCAGATGAAGTAGCTCATAAAAAAGAATTCTCCAATAAATTCGAATTGGATGGAATAAGCTTTGAAGAACCTTCGGTTAACTTTTTTACTTTCAACAATCCTTTTGGTGCATGTAAGAGCTGTGAAGGATTTGGTAGTGTTATCGGGATTGACAAAGACTTAGTTATTCCGAATAAAACTTTATCCGTTTTTGAGGAAGCAGTAGCCTGTTGGAAGGGCGAAAAAATGAGTGAGTTTAAGGATAAATTGGTACTAAATGCTTACAAATTCAACTTCCCCATCCATAAACCTTATCACGAATTAAGTGAAGAACATAAAGAATTGCTTTGGACCGGAAATAAATATTTTGATGGGATCGATGAATTCTTTAGGCAGGTAGAAGAACAAACATACAAAGTCCAATACAGGGTAATGTTATCAAGGTACAGAGGAAAAACAGTTTGTCCCGACTGTCAGGGTTCAAGGCTTAGGAAAGATGCTTCTTACGTAAAAATTGCCGGTCAGTCCATCCTCGATTTGGTGCTAACTCCAATCGACAACTTACTCGATTTCTTCAAAAACCTGAAACTAGGTAAACAAGATGAGGCCATTGCCAAACGCTTACTTACAGAAATTATTAATCGCTTACAATTTTTATCGGATGTTGGCTTAGGTTACCTTACACTAAATCGAAAATCAAATACACTCTCGGGAGGTGAATCCCAACGGATCAATCTGGCAACATCATTGGGTAGCAGCTTGGTTGGAAGCATGTACATCCTCGACGAACCAAGTATTGGCCTCCATCCCCGCGATACCAAGCGATTAATTAGCGTCTTGATCAAACTACGTAACCTGGGTAATACGGTCATTGTTGTTGAACATGATGAAGATATCATTAAAGCTGCTGATGAGATTATCGACATTGGTCCCGAGGCCGGAATTCATGGAGGAGAGTTGGTATTTCAAGGCCCTTTTTCAAAGCTTCAGCAAAGTAAGTCATTAACTGCTCAATACATGAACGGGCAAATGAAAATTGAAATTCCTGAAAAACGAAACCCTTGGAAAGAATTTGTAATTATTGAAGGTGCCGAAGAAAATAATTTAAAAAGTATTAGTGCAAAAATCCCATTAAACATTATGACGGTTATCACTGGTGTGAGCGGTTCAGGTAAAACTTCTTTGGTAAAAGGGATTCTTTATCCTGCATTAAAAAAACGTTACGGTGGCTTTAGCGGTAAAACTGGAAAGTACAAATTCATAAATGGGAATGTCGATAAATTGGGAGATGTAGAGTTTATTGATCAAAACCCAATCGGACGATCATCCAGATCAAATCCGGCCACTTATGTTAAGGCATACGATGAAATCAGGAATTTATTTGCTGACCAGAAATTAGCCAAAACTCGTGGTTACAAGCCGGGCTATTTTTCATTTAACATAAGTGGTGGTCGCTGCGAAACGTGCGAAGGAGATGGAACCGTAAATATTGAAATGCAATTTATGGCCGACATCCAATTGGTTTGCGAAGAATGCAAAGGCAATCGATTTAAAGAAGAGGTGTTGGAAGTAAAGTACAAAGACAAATCAGTTGCAGATATTTTAAACATGACCATCAATGAATCCATTAACTTTTTCGACGGCGGCGATCAGATTACTGCAACTGAAAAGCGAATCATTACAAAACTGAAACCCCTTCAAGATGTTGGTTTAGGTTATTTAGGATTAGGTCAACCTTCCAGCACCATGAGTGGTGGAGAAGCCCAACGTGTAAAACTTGCTTTCTTCCTTTCAAAAGGCGAAGTTGAATCTCCTACTTTATTTATTTTTGATGAACCCACAACAGGGCTGCACTTTCACGACATCACCAACCTGCTCTCAGCTTTTCGCGCTTTGATTGACAAAGGACATAGCTTGGTTATCATTGAGCACAATTCAGAAATTATTAAATCTGCAGATTGGATCATCGATATGGGGCCAGAGGGTGGTGAGAAAGGAGGCCGGGTCATATTCGAAGGGATCCCTGAAGATTTGATTAAACACAATGAATCGTACACTGGCAGATTTTTAGAAAGCAAATTCAACCAGTAAAACCCATTAACCGAAAGTTATATTATGGATAGAAAAGAAAAGGTTTTTAAGGTTTTAAAAGAATTAAATATCGATTACACAGTAACGACACATCCTCCAGTACCAACGGTTCAGGAAGCTGAGAAATATTGGGCAGACCTGGAATCGGCCCATTGCAAAAATTTGTTTTTCCGAAACCATAAAGGCAACAAACATTATCTGGTTTTGATCGACTACCGTCAGTCTCTTGCAATAAAAGACCTGGAACAAAGGCTTAAACAGGGTAAAATCAGTTTCGCTTCGGCCAAAAGGCTGGATAAATACCTGGGCTTACTGGCTGGATCCGTTTCACCTTTTGGTATAATTAACGATCTTGAAAATCATGTTCATTTATTCATCGATAAAAACCTGGAGCATGTCGAAAAGCTAAGCTTTCACCCCAATGATAATACGGCAACTTTAGTACTTTCGTTTAAAGATTTTATAAAATTTCTCGAGTGGTCGGGAAATACCTACGAATTTATTAACCTATACGACTAAAATGAATAACAGTAAATTAATTCTTGCAAGTTTAGCCTTAATCCTTGCTTCATGCAGCAGCAGTCCTAAGTTTAACAGCATAGAAGAAAAGGCAGCCTATATCCACAATAAAGTATTTACGGTTGATTCTCATACCGACACACCGATGTGGTTCGATTCGGAAGAATATAATTTTGGAAAAGATAACAGCACGATCAACAGAAGTAAAGTCGATATTCCAAGAATGGAAAAAGGAGGATTGGATGGTGTTTTTCTGGCCGCATTTATTGGACAAGGACCTCGAAACCCAGAAGCACACCTAAAGGCGAAAGAAAGGGTTGATAAAATTATCGAATCTATTCATAAGGTGGCGGAAGAAAACAACGAAGTTGCAGGTATTGCTTTAAATTCCAAACAAGCTTTGGCACTTGAAAAAGAAGGGAAAAGAGCTTTATTTATTGGCATTGAAAACGGCTATCCACTTGGCAACGATATCTCTTTGGTAAAAAAATATTACGACATGGGCACCCGATACATCACCCTTGTTCATACACGAAACAATGACATTTGTGATTCTTCTGGTGACACCATTGGCTATCATGGGCTCTCTGAATTTGGTGAAGAAGTTGTAAAAGAAATGAATAAAACGGGGATCATGATTGATGTTTCACATGCTTCTGACGAAAGTTTTTACGACGTGATTGAACTATCTAATGCGCCCATAATTGCTTCTCATTCATGTGTTCGTTCCTTGCAGGATCATGATAGAAACATGACGGATGACATGCTAAAGAAACTTGCTGAGAATGGTGGTGTAATTCAGATGTGCATTTTAAGCAGTTATGTAACCGATCCAGAACCACAACCACAACGTGATAGCATGCAACTTGCCATCAGAGAAAAATACAAAAACTTTGATGATTTAACGGACGAGCAAATGGCTGCTGCCCGAAAAGATTGGTATTCTATCGACAAACTCTTTCCACAAAAACTGGCCACAGTTTCCGATGTAGTTGACCATATCGATCACATTGTTTCGATTACCGGAATTGATCATGTTGGCATTGGAACTGATTTTGATGGCGGTGGCGGAGTTGCTGATTGTTTTGATGTTAGCCAGATCGGAAACATTACCCTTGAACTTGTAAAAAGAGGTTATACAGAAAAAGACATAAAAAAGATTTGGGGCGGAAATTTATTGAGAGTAATGGATGAGGTTGAGAAAGTAGCTTCAACTATTTAAATAAACAAATTCTAATGATGAAACCAGACTCATTACTTAGTCTGGTTTTTTTATGTAAAAAAAGTAAGTTTGTATTTAAAGTAATTTGTTTAAATTTATTCGTTCTTAATAACTGAACAATGGCAAGCTAATTCCGACAGGAAATGATGAATAAAAAACGAGACAGAACCATACCCAAATATTATGGATTTAGAATTTATTTCTTTTCTACGGCCTTATATTTCTTTCTTGTCATGCCAATTGTAGGTATATTATTGATAAAAAACCTTCCAGAGTATTTTAACAATTCTGATGCAGTTCAGATAGAAAATGATTCCACGATTTCAACACAAGATATCCCAGATGTTATCCCACTTTCCACCGTTGAAACTAAAAAGTTAAATATTGAATCTACAATTGACAATATTGACCTGGCCTTGCAGGATGATGATATTAACAACAAGATTGATTCAATATTGGACCGACAGGTTTCTCGGGCACAACAAGGAACTACAAATGTCCAATCTAATAACAATCAAAACAGCAACAAACTCACCGAAATACTATTTCTGTTATCGAAATTATTGTTGCTTAGCTTTTTAGCAGGCTTTGCCTACAATCTTCCTTTTAAAATCTTTTTTAAGAAAAAAAGAAAAGAAAAGATAATTGAAGACAAGCTTTTTCATTATTGCAAAAGATTCTTAATAAATTCTCCAATAATTAACAGCCTGGTCTTACTGATACCTTATGCAATTAGTTTAGTTTACACTTTTTATACGATTCTATTCGATAAAAACGTTGAAGAATCAACTTTAAGATTTCACATCCAGTATTTTTCAATATCACTCATTGCAACCATACTAACCATACTTTTCGTTTATTACTGGCAAAAGCACCGTGTTCATATCAAATATATCGAACATATTTACACGGGAGATGAACTCAGGAAGCGAATATTTAAAATTAAAATTGGACGGATCAGAAATCGTTTATGGGTTTCCAGTGGAATGACGACTCTACTCCCACTTATCATTGTTGTTTTCTACATATTCATAAGTATCACATCGGTTGTAGACATAGGTCTTACTGAACTTTCTGAGGATCACAAAGAAATTCTTTACGGGAAATATTATAACACCATGAGTGGAGTTGATACAGACAGTTTTGAAGGTTATGGGTATATTAATCTCTATGATAGTATTTTGTTATTGGTTGGTATTTTCACAGGCATCTTTACCTCTTTCATCTACATTTTCCTATTCATTCGCTGGACAACGGAAGGAATTGTTGGGCCGGTAAAGGAGCTTTTAGCCAATATGCAGCTAACAGGACAAGGTGAGTTGAACCAGTTCAGCATTGTTCGTACCAATGATGAGATTGGTGAATTAACCGAAGGTTTTAATGATATGTCGCAAAGACTGAAAGATTATTTTAATAACATATCTCGTATCAACCGTGCGAACTCACGTTTCGTTCCACGTCAATTTATTGAATTCCTTGGGAAAGATAATATTGCTGATGTGCAACTGGGTGATCAGATTCAAAAGGAAATGACCATCCTTTTCTCCGATATCCGAAACTTTACCACCATCTCAGAAGAAATGACTCCTAAAGAAAATTTCGATTTTCTGAATAACTACCTTGGGTATATGGAACCAGTCATCCGGAACAATAACGGATTTATTGATAAATTCATGGGTGATTCCATCATGGCTATTTTTAGTGAAAGTGCTGAAGATGCGCTTAACGCCGCCATCGAAATGAGGATTAAACTTCAGGAATTTAATCAGGTGATGGGACAATTTGGTAAAGCACCAATCGACAGTGGAATTGGAATTCACACAGGAATGCTTATGTTAGGAATTGTTGGTGGAGAAGGCAGAATGGACGGAACTGTTATTTCCGATGCGGTGAATCTTGCCTCCCGAATTGAAGGCTTAACAAAACTTTATGGTGGTTCAATCATCATTTCCGAAGATACCCTGATCAAACTTAACGATCCAAGCAATTACAATTTTAGGTTTGTGGATATTGTAAAGGTAAAAGGAAAAAGAGAAGCCGTTTATGTTTTCGAAGTTATTGATGGTGAACCCCTCGAGGCTAAAGAACTGAAAACGCAAACAAAAGAATCATTTGCTAAAGCAGTTCAATACTATAAGAATAAGGATCTCAAAGCTGCACTTGGGCTTTTTAAAGAAATTCGCAAAATTAACAAATTGGATAAGGCAACGGACTTGTATGTTTCGCGTTGCGAGCGATTTATTAAGGATGGTATTCCTAAGGATTGGGATGGCATAGAAGTGATTACTGAAAAATAAATTTGACTATTTAAATAGAGCGCATGGATTTTACAGGAGCAAAGGAGTATATTTTAGAACGGATGAAAGTAAAACTTGATCCACGACTTGAATACCACAGTGTAGAACATACTTTAGATGTACTTAACTCAGCAATTATAATCGCCGAAAAAGAAGGAGTTAACCAGTATGACCTGGATTTAATTAAGACAGGAGCTGTATTTCACGATTCGGGAATAATCGAAACTTATATTGGCCATGAAGAGGCCTCTGTAAAAATAGTACAAGAAGTATTGCCCAAATTTGATTATTCTTCGGAAGAAATTAATAGGATATCGGAAATGATTCTTACTACCAAATTGCCGCAAAATGCCAAAACTTTTAACGAACAAGTTTTGTGTGATGCCGATTTGGATTACTTGGGTCGTGATGACTTTTTTATGATTTCGCTTCGGCTATTCCAGGAATGGAATGTATTGGATATTAGAAAACTTAGCCTAAAAGAATGGTATGACCTTCAGATTGAATTTTTAAGTTCTCATAAATATTTTACAAAATGTGCCATCCAGATGAGACGTAAAAAAAAACTAGAAAACCTTCAACAAATAAAAGAAATACTCTCTTTATAATTTGAATCTAAATTTTAAAGATTTCTATAAAATATTTCTATATTTGTGAAGAAAATTTATTTATCAAAAATTTTGACCTTACATGGAAACAAAGATGAACAACATTTTATTAGTCCCTACAGATTTCTCAGAAGTTGGAAACAATGCCATCGATATGGCGGCCAAAGCGGCTCAACTGCTAAAGCACAAAGTATGTTTACTTCATGTTACTGAAAAAGATAATGATGCTGTTGCCGAAAAACTTGAGAATCTTGCAGCTCAGGTAAAAGCAAAATTTAAAGTTGAAGTTGAAACAATCATGCGTGAGGGTAGTATTTTTACTACAATTGGTGAAGTTGTAAAAGAGATCAAAGCCAAATTACTTTTTATGGGTACACATGGAAAAATTGGCTTACAGAAAGTTACCGGAAGTTTTGCACTTAAAGTGGTTACAAGTTCAGAAGCACCAGTAATCATTGTTCAGAAAAGACCATTTGAAAAAACATTTAAAGATATCGTTCTTCCTATTACCAGTGATTATGGCCCTTGGGATAAAACTAAGTGGGCAGAATATATTTCAAATGAATTTAATGCTAAAATTCACATTTATCATTTGAATACACAAAGCATCAATAAATCAGTTGGAATGATCACCAAACATTTTGACGAACATAATGTTGCTTACACCGTTAAAGTAGCTGAAAAATCAGGTAATTTCGAGAAACAAGTTGTAGATTACGCTACAGCTAACAACTCTGAACTTATCATGATAATGACCAATCCATCAAAAGGAATTAGCAGCTTTATTTTAGGAAGCTACGATGAAGATATTATTTTTAATACTTCTCAAATTCCTGTGATGTGTATCAATCCCCGCGATGTAAATTGGAAGAAAATTGTTTCCAGATAATTCGGACTAAAAAATCTTTTAAGCTCTCTTGCCAAAAGCCAGAGGGCTTTTTTTATGCTATATTTGTAATGTATGACTAAAGAAGAAGCGATAATCAGAATTGATCAACTCACCAAAGAGATTAACAATCACAATCATAACTATTATATTTTATCACAACCCACAATAGCTGATTATGATTTCGATATGCTTCTCGATGAATTAATAAAGCTTGAAACAACATTCCCCGATTTAAAAAAACCCGATTCGCCCACCCAAAGAGTTGGTGGTGACATCACAAAGGATTTCAAACAAATTACCCACAAGTACCCAATGCTTTCGCTGGGAAACACATATTCAGAAACAGAAATTATTGAATTTGACCAACGTGTTAGAAAAGCTTTAACTGAACCATTTGAGTACGTATGTGATCTGAAATTTGATGGTGTTGCCATCGGTTTAACCTATGTAAATGGCATGCTAACCCAGGCTGTTACACGAGGTGATGGAACACAAGGCGATGACGTAACTGCTAATGTAAAAACGATTAGATCAATTCCTTTAAAACTTAAAGGAAATTACCCTGCAACGTTTGAAATTAGGGGTGAAATATTTTATCCGCACGAAGGTTTTAAAAAGCTAAATGAAGAACGTTTAGAAGCTGGAGAAAACCCATTTGCCAATCCACGAAATGCCGCATCAGGTGCACTCAAAATGCAGGATTCTGCAGTGGTTGCTAAACGCCCACTGGAATGTTTTCTCTACTTAATGTATGGAGAACAACTCCCTCATCAATCACATTACGACAATTTACAGGAAGCCAAAAAATGGGGTTTTAACATTTCAAACAATATTGCGATTTGTCATAACATCGAAGAAATTTTTGAATTTATTAAAGATTGGAACGAAGCACGAAAATCACTCTCCTTCGACATTGATGGGGTTGTGATTAAGGTAAACTCCCTACAACAGCAAAAACAATTAGGCGTTACGTCCAAATCGCCGCGATGGGCCATTTCTTACAAATTCAAAACCGAAAGGGCATTAACCGAATTGTTGTCGATCGATTATCAGGTTGGGCGAACCGGATCCATTACACCCGTTGCAAATCTACGCCCCGTACTCCTGCTTGGAACCATTATCAAACGGGCTTCACTTCACAATGCGGATATTATCGAACAACTCGACATCAGGGTAGGCGACCAGGTTTACATCGAAAAAGGCGGAGAAATCATTCCTAAAATTGTAAGCGTAAATTTAACGAAACGAAAACCCGAATCCGAAGCTATAAAATTTATAACACATTGCCCTGAATGCAGGAGCGAATTATACCGTAATGAAGGCGAAGCCAATCATTATTGCCCCAACTACACCCAATGCCCACCTCAGATTAAAGGCAGGCTTGAGCATTTTATCGGAAGAAAAGCAATGAATATCGACAGCCTTGGCGAAGGGAAAATCGAAATTTTATACGACCACCAACTCATTAAGGAGATTAGTGATTTATACCAGCTAACATACGAAGACGTGCTTGGTTTGGAAAAAACATTTCCGGCAACTGCATTAAAAAAAGAGCGTAAAATTAGTTTTAAAGAAAAAACCACCCAGAACATCATAAATGGGATAAATAAATCAAAGGAAGCACCTTTCGAAAAAGTACTTTTTGCTATTGGAATTAGGTTTGTGGGTGCAACAGTTGCAAAAAACCTCGCCAATCATTTCAAAACTATTGATGCCATTATCAATGCTGATTTTGAAACCTTAATTGCTGTTGAGGATATTGGTGACCGAATTGCACAATCAATTATGGAATATTTTTCTCATCCCGAAAATTTAGCGCTCATCGATAAATTGAAAGTTGCAGGTTTAAATTTTACCTATACCAACAACACTGAATTAGTTTCAAATAACTTAGAAGGAAATTTTTTTGTGGTAAGTGGTGTATTCGAGAATTACAATCGTGATCAGTTAAAAGAATTAATTCAATTACACGGGGGTAAAAATATCGGATCCATTTCGGCAAAAACCAGTTTTATTTTGGCCGGAGAAAATATGGGACCAGCTAAACTTTCCAAAGCGAAAAAATTGGGAGTTCCGATCATTGGGATAGAAGCGTTTGAAGAAATGATAAAAAAATAAGACCACATCCCGACATTTATCCGCCTGCGACGGAAGCCCTATATGGTCGACACTATCCATAGTTTTGTTTAAATGAACTTTCACGGGGTTAAGCTTCTCAGAGCTTGACTCATTTTTCAAATATAGTTATAAATTGGTTTAAAATCAGCCCCCCATTTTGGATTAGCTGTGTCCATTTTTTAGTAACCTATCTTAAAGCTAAAAACGTGGATTTAATCACAGCCTGATCGTTAGGGAACGAAAGCTTTTTTTTAGTGTATTTACGGATCTTTCCATTTAGGTTTTTAATCAGATTAGTTGTATAGATGATTTTTCTGATCTCCAGAGGGAACTCAAAGAAAACCGTAAAGTATTCCCAGTTGTTTTCCCATATTTTTATGGAATAGGGATGTTTTGAACTCCATTTCTGTTCAAAACTATCCAATTCAGTCTTTGCGGCCTGTTTTATGGGGGCATTGTAAATGCTTTTCATGTCAGAGGTAAAGGTTTTTTTGTCTTTCCAGACTACATATCTTGCACTATTACTGATTTGGTGCACAACACATATTTGTGTATTTAATTGAGGGAAAAACACTCTTTATTGTCTCTCTCTGTAAATCCATTCAGGTTGTCTGTTACTGTAACTAATATATCTTCCACTTCACGGGCTTTTATATCCGTTAAAACACCCATCCAGAAAGCCGAGCTTTCATTCTTTCCAAGCCAGATCCCCAAGAATTCTTTTCGCCTTTCTTTATTTAGTCCTAAAGCAATGTACACTGTTTTATTAATT